>DVDV01000055.1 GCA_015296075.1 Leptolyngbyaceae cyanobacterium M33_DOE_097
AAACATTTGTACTGAAGTCAGAGCCTCTAAAGGCTTGTGCGCTCAATTTTATGAACGGCAGAATGGGTATTCCAGCCATTGATAGCTGTTCAAAATGAATATTTTTGTGAGAATTATTCTCATACTGAGAATTGCTGGATTATTTTCGTGCTTCGCTATTTATCCGCTCCAGATTAAGCAGCAAAACTGACACTCAAAATACCCCAAAACCGAGTTTCTTGACGGGTCTGCAGTCAAGAGTGTTCCGCGCAACACGTTTGTTTTTAGGATGCTTCTGTCAAGCCTGAAATCGCTGCCAGAGTTTTGTAAAAACACCTTCGACCCAGAGCAGGCAACGATCTACCCAGCGCAAAAACTGCTCAAACGGTGACTGCACGTAACCTACTAGAGAAACAGAAGTTTCGATGTAGTCGGAGTCGTCCGATCGCGCTAAACCCCGTTCAATCGTCGCTTGACCGGACTTTTCTAGCTGCGTTGCATGGCGAACTGTGGGCACAATCTCGATCTGCGACGATAGGGGGACAGGTGATTCAGTCAGAATGGGGCGCACCACTAGCCGATCTGGTTGCAACTGCGTTTTCCCAACCGAGTCAAACATCTCTGCCTCAGCCGCCAAATAGGCTTGGGCTTCAACTTCATAAAAAAGATTCGCCGCGATCGCCACGGGGGTCGATGCCATCCACGCCATCAGGCGCAAGTACCCGCGCACCCACCAGGGCGCACCCTCATCTGGGCGAGGAATCCACGCCAACCGTTTGAGCGAATCACGTAATCGTTGCACGCGCACAAAATGCACCACTTCCCAGGCGATCACTTCTTGCAGCCACGCCTGCTGAGTTGGCGTCAAAATATCCAGTACCGTATTTTGGTCAGAAACCAGCACCAGCGATCGCGTGCAAATCACACTCGCCAACCCCCGAATCGTCCCAACAGGCAGACTCGACTGAGCGATCGCGGCGGTTGCTTGCACCAAAGGGTTTGCTGGATCCGATTCTGCCAGGGGATAGTGGTCAGCCGTACCCAACAAACGGCGATCGCCAATCCATACGTCAGAGCCATTTAGAATCGGGGTTTCTTGCCAGCCCGGAAGTTGCGGCAGCACTACCTTTCGCACAACTGTTAGCAATCGCTGCACCACGTGATCACTTTGAGGCGACAGTTCTTGCGTCACGAACTGCCCGGTATCCACGTCTTCTAACAAGCGATTTTGACGGGCATGATTTGTCTCGCGGGCCTGCTGCAACCGCAACCGCACCAACCGTCCCGCCTGAAATGCCGCATAGAGGGGGTAGACCAGAATTTGTGCCGTCCAGCCTGTGACTTGCTTTGTCGTGCGCCAAGCCACTTGCCCCCGATGCCACCATCGCTGCGCCCATCGCACGGCCCCACTCAGGGCACGGCTCTTAAATGGACCCGATGGTTGCGATCTCATAACAGCGCTTTCCTTGATCTAAAACGAACGTCACCTGTTAAAAGTGCCCAACAAATAAACTTGGCTGCCGTTGCACCTGCCACCAATTCGCTTCTCCTTTCTATCTAAGGGAATGGAGATTTGCTTTTTCTTCTAGGTTAATCTTACTTTGAAGACCTTAGATTTTCGGTGTGCGCGATCGCTTGTTCTGGTCAGGTGCCATCGTAACACCGTATACTAGGGGCGTTTTGTCCTAATAAGTGACCCGTGGGTATTGACCTTCGCAGCTACGTATATATTGATCGTTTGCAACCGCAGCATGCTGCCTACTTAGGCACAGTAGCCCTGGGCTTTTTGCCCCTGCAAGGAGATGCCTCACTCTGGGTTGAAGTTTCACCCGGCATTGAGATTAACCGCATCACTGATGTTGCTTTGAAAGCTGCTGTTGTGCGTCCTGGCGTGTTAGTGGTTGAGCGCTTGTATGGTCTGCTAGAGCTACACTCAACCAACCAGGGAGAAGTGCAAGCCGCAGGCAGGGCCATTTTGGATGCGTTGGGCGTGCGTCGCCAGGATGCGCTAAAACCACGCGTTCTCTCCAGCCAGATCATCCGCAATATTGACCCGCACCATTCGCAGTTAATTAACCGCAACCGTCGCGGCCAAATGATTATGTCTGGGCAAACGCTTTACGTCTTTGAGGTAGAGCCAGCAGCCTATGCGTCTCTCGCCGCGAATGAAGCCGAAAAAGCAGCCCTAATCAACATTCTGCAAATCTCATCGGTGGGTAGTTTTGGGCGGTTGTATCTAGGGGGTGAAGAACGCGACATTATCGCGGCATCTCACGCTGTTTTGGGTGCAATGGAAGCACTTGGCGGACGCGAACAATCCTTAGCGGGTCGGCGCGAATAGGGACTAAGTCGGCAATGGCGAACTCAGTACATCTAGAGCAACTACGACAAGGGGCGATCGCCTGGAACCGTTGGCGCACGGAAAAAAATGAAACCCAGCCCGATTTAACCGAGGCAAATCTGTGGGCTGTTAACTTGAGTGGAGCGATGCTAGCAAAAGTGCTGCTTAGCAAAGCCAACCTAACTCAAACCAACCTAACGGCTGCCGACCTGCACCAGACCGAGTTAGACTGTGCCATTTTAGTTGGCGCTCGACTGGCAGAGGCAGATTTGAGCCAGGCCCACCTGATGGGGGCAAGCTTAATCGGGGCTGACCTGACCAACGCCGATTTGAGCCATGCCAATCTAATCGGAGCCGATTTAACTGCCGCTTGTCTGCGTCGAGTTGATCTGAGTCAAGCCGATTTAAGCCGTGCTAACCTGAGTCAAGCTATTTTAATCGCCTCAAATTTAGCAGAAGCAAACCTCAGTTATGCGATTCTTTATCGGGCAGAATTGACGGATGCTCACCTTTACAAAGGTAATTTGCGCCACACACGCCTGCTTGAAACTCAAGCTAAAGGTGCATTTTTAGTAAGAACTGATCTGCAAGCTGCTATCTTGCAAAGAGCAGACTTTTCTTGGGCTAACTTTACTGACAGCAACCTGCAACATGCCGACTTGCAAGCGGCTAACTTGCGTGGTGCCAATTTGAGACGCGCCAACCTGAGTTACGCCAACTTGACAGGGGCTAACCTGCGAGGAGCCGACCTGAGTTACGCCTACCTTGCTAACGCCATTTTCGATGGGGCTAACCTTGAAGACACCCTTTTAGAAGAAGCGTAGAGTGCTTAGGAACAAGAATTAAATAACTTCGATATTTGCTTGTACGGGCGAACGGCCGTTCGCCCCTCCAGAAGACTAAATATTCGATCTTATTTAATCCGCGATCCTTAAGCACTGCTGCATCTATTATATCCAGCCTTCCCCACTAACCGACAATTCCCAACTCGCGCTGCACTTCCGTCACAGGCGTCTGCCAGTTTTGCTCAAATGGGTAGGCGATCGCGGGTTGACTCTGCTGCCCCATCTGCCACCCCTGCACTACGGCTCTCACCGTCTTCCCAATCAAATGAGGATGCCCAACCATAAACCAGGGCACATGCGACAGCACAAACAAATTCAACAAATCACGGTACTGCACCCAGACAAAAGCCGCCAGCCCAAACTCCCCCACAGGCGAACTGTCAAACCCCGTCAAAATGTGGTGGATGTCGTGCGAGATTGCCATGCGTCGCTGCAACCAGGAATCACGCGACTCAACCGTGACAAACCCCTCTGGATCGTAACCGTGACCCAAAATATGAGCGGCATAAGCCCCTCCTAGAGTTGTCTCAGGCAACTGTCTTAAAGTCTCAAGGTCGATCGCGATCGGTTGCCCTGCTAATTTCTCAGCCTGACGCGCCAAACGAGCCTCGACCCAGTTTTGCCAGCGACTGCCGCGCCCTGCCGCGAGAATGTGCAGAATGCCCTGCGACGGATCGTTGATAAACACAGCATAAGCTTTTCGTACTTCCTGCCAGTTCAGATCAAGCCAGCTGAGCGATCGAGTTCTAAAAGACCGATAGAAAAATGGTTTCGTTGCCATTGCCATTGCGGTTTCTCCTGCAAGAAGGGACTAATACACTTTATTGCATATTCAATTAAGTGAATACAAATCCAGTATATGCACTTCTTTGCATATGTCAAGAGCGGAATATGCAAAAATATGAATAGGTTCAACAGCAAATTTTTGGGTGGTGTGATGGCGCTTTCTCACGCGATTTTGGCGAGTTTGATTCACTGCCCTGCCAGCGGGTACGAGCTAGCCAAGAAGTTTGACAACTCGGTTGGGTTCTTTTGGCACGCCACCCACCAGCAGATTTATCGCGAGTTAACCCGCATGGAAGAACGAGGCTGGCTCAGCACTGAGACGATTCATCAAGACGGACGCCCCGACAAAAAAATCTATTCAGTCACCACCAGCGGCGAGACTGAGATGCGCCAGTGGATCGCCAAACCATCAGAGTTAAACCCGACCAAAGAAGATATTTTGGTCAAACTTTACGCGGGGCAAATTGTGGAAACCGCCGTTTTGCTCGCCGAAGTGCGACGTTATCAGCAAGAGCACACACAGCAACTCTCGGTTTACCGACACATTGAGGCCAGCTACTTTGCCAAACCCGCTGAGCTAGATCGGCACGACCAATTGGTCTATCTCACTTTGCGCTGTGGCATTCGTCAAGAAGAAAGTTGGATCGCGTGGTGCGAGGAGGCGATCGCCTATTTAGAGCACCAACCTCGACTCGACTCTCCAACAAGCTAGTAACTCATGCGCTAAAACTTGGATACGGTTTGCTAAAATAGCGGGGTTGTCCAGAGCTATGACCTTCGTTGAGCCAGTCCATCAATCTACCCAGAGTTGACGACTTTTTACAGGAACTTGCCACCATTCAGCAGACAGGTTCCAAACGTATTGCTTTGTTGGGGTCGCGTCACGTCCCGATTACCCATCAAAACTTAATTGAAATCATGAGCTATGCTCTCGTTTTAGAGGGGAACCGTCTGATTACCTCTGGGGCAACAGGGACAAATTTTGCGGCGATTCGTGGTGCCTTACGAGCCGATCCGTCTTTGCTGACCGTCATTTTGCCGCAAAGTTTAGAGCGGCAACCGCGCGAATCACGCGATCAACTTGAGCAAGTGATGCACCTGGTTGAGAATCCAGAGAATGATACGCTGTCGCTGGCAGAAGCGAGTACTATCTGCAACCAGGAAATTATTTCTCGGTGTCAGCAGCTCATTTGTTTTGCGTTCCACGACAGCAGCATCTTGCTTAACACCTGCAAAGAAGCCGAAGAACAACGCAAAATCGTGACCCTGTTCTACTTCGACTAGGCGATCGCGGTTGCTTTGAAAGACTCGACTAATTGAATCAGCTGCATTCAGTCGTTTCAACTTGTGCTTCATCGCTTTCTGGGGCTATGGGCGATCGCCCCGACAAACCTACTCGCTTCGAGATTGTTGCTGCTTCCAGTCATCGGTCAACAAACCTGAGAAGCCCCAATTTTCTTCAGCGATCTCTTGGATCACGATATGTATATGCTCTGGCTTCTTCCCCAAAATTCGCACCAGTGAATCAGTCACTTCTTTAACAAGTTGCGCTTTTTGCTCTCTCGTCGCACCTTGAGTAATTTGAATGTTGACGTAGGGCATTTTGACTCTCTGCGCTATCTAAAAGTAGGCTTTAAACGATTAACTTAACTTCGGTAACGCCTTCTCGCAACTCACTTTGCCGTCTGAGCCAACTATATCGCAGCCCTCCCCGCAGCATCGGCGCAAGTCGCACGAGAATCGCTCGAATCAAGGCATTTTTGCGGAGCAACTCACCTTGCTGCGCTTCTTTTGCTTGCAGGTGTTGGGCACGCATAATTTCTGGCTCTCGAATCGCTTGAATTTGGGCGCACGCTGCATCCAGTGAAGATTCATTGCTGCTCGTTTTTAAGACCGGAATCAGTTGATTCACTGCCACAATTACATCCCGTAAAGCCAGATTAATGCCCTGCGCGCGGACAGGTGACATAGGGTGAGCCGCATCGCCTAATAGCAACACGCCCGGACGGTACCATTGAGGACAACGTCCAACAACAACCGATAACCGAATCGGCGACTCAATTGTGTCAGCCACTTGCCTAAAGTGCTGGGCTAGCCAGGGTGGAGAGAGTGCGGCAAAGGTTTCAGGCCAGTTTGTTTGCTGCCAATCAGCAGGTTCATCGGGCGATCGCACCCAGGCCAGATGCAGCTTACCCGCCTCCGCGCCATGAAATACGCTAAAGCCGCGATCACCACTTAAAATCGTGCAAAAGATATTCTCTTCAATAAATTTGGGATGCGCTGCTAGCTTAAACCAAAGCACTTCAATTTCGTTCGGTTGTTTGACTAGCTGCAACTCAGCTCGTTGTCTCACAATTGAGTTGCGACCATCTGTGCCAATTACTAAGTCGGCTGTAATTGTCTGACCATCGCTTAGCTTTACGCCGATTACTCGTTCGTTCTCCCAAACTAAATCTTTCACGCCAATGCCTTGCATCAAGCGGAAGTCAGGATATTGGCTTGCTTCAGCCATCAACGCCTCCAACAGGGGTGGCTGAGAAACCAGCGTGCAGGGTTGCTTTGACCCCATTGGCTCATCAACCCGAAAGAGTTGCTGCTGATCGAGAATAAACTCCCACGCGGCTAACGGTCGATGGGGCACGCGATCGAGGATTTCCGATAGCCCCATTTGCGCTAGCGCATCCAGCCCGCTCGGCATTAACCCCTCACCCCGAAACACCCGGTGAAAATCTTTTGCGGCTTCAACCAGGGTAACGGCAATCCTATGTTTTGCCAGCAACAAACTGAGAGCAGCACCTGTGGGGCCTGATCCTACGATGATGATGTGGGGCATAACGTCTCTTATTTCAGGCAAACGCAGAACCTCTTGACATCAATTATCTTAACATCAAAATAAATGATATAGTCTGGGTAGAAAGTTTCTTCACCTCAAGATAACTACCATGAAGACAGCCAGTGTTCGCCGTTCCGATGTGTTGCTGACGGCTCTAGCGCCGATCGCATGGGGCAGCACTTACATTGTGGCAACTGAGCTGCTACCTGCCAATCACCCCATGTTGGTTGCGGCTTTGCGAGCGTTGCCAATCGGGGCATTGATTACACTTTGGTTTCGCCAGTTACCCCATGGCATCTGGTGGTGGCGCATGTTGGTGTTGGGTTGCCTCAATATTGGTATTTTTCAGGCATTGTTGTTTGTCGCGGCTTATCGTCTTCCCGGTGGTGTAGCGGCAACAGCGGGTGCCGTTCAGCCCTTGTTAGTGGTGCTTTTTTCCTGGCTGGCCTTTGGCGAAAAACCCTCTAAGCGAGCCGTTGTAGCTGCGATCGCGGGGTTTGTCGGGGTTGGGCTATTAGTGCTAAGTCCGGCGGCTCGTTTAGATGGGGTAGGGGTTGCCGCTGCAATTATTGGGGCGGCTTCCATGGGTTTAGGCACAATTCTCACGAAACGGTGGAAGCGACCCGCGCCCCTGCTCGTATTTACAGCATGGCAGTTGATGGTGGGTGGCATTTTGCTCCTCCCGATCGCCCTGATCGTTGAAGGGCCTTTCACACAACTGACCCACACCAACCTGCTCGGTTTTCTTTACTTAGGCTTGATTGGCACCGGGTTAGCCTATGCCATCTGGTTTCGGGGGATTGATAAGCTCACAGCTAGCGCCGTTTCTTACCTGGGGTTATTGAGTCCAGTCGTTGCAGCCTTAATCGGCTTTGTTGTGCTAAACCAAACCTTTACGCCAGTGCAACTGGTAGGAGTTGCAATTGTGCTGACCAGCGTATTTATCGGCCAGCAAACCCGCCAGTCGAGCAGACACTTGCCTGCCCACCCCCAAACCCTACTGAGAAAATAAGCGATCGCTGACCATTCCCTTCCGCAACAAAATCAAACACCTTTGCGTCCCTGCATTAAAGCTTCCGCCCACAAAAAGAAGAATCATCGCAATTGTTTCGACAAAGTGGGTAGGATAGCAAAATAAATGGGGTTCTACCGTTATTGGCATGGTCAAAGCAAATTTTTCTCTTAATCTCAATGATGAGTCTTTCACCTGGCAAGTTGTCGATCCATTTAGCGATCGCGCTGCGATGGAGCAACACCTGAATGACTTTTGCCAGCTCTACGCTCAACGGCCTTTTGACAACACAGGTGGCATTCTCTTCGGTTCTGCCTTTGCTTATTACTACTTCCTCAAAAAAATTCATCCTAAAACACTGATTGAGTCAGGTATATGGCGCGGCTTCTCCACGTGGATTGCGGACTCTGCCTTGCCCAATACTAATTTGATGTGCCTTGACCCCGTGTTAATGATGCCGCTTCAATTTGAAGCTGAATATCGGCCTGCACGAGCTGGTTACAGCACTCAAGATTTTTCCTGCATGAACTTCTACTCAGAGCTAACTGAGCAAGCGTGTGTCTTTTTTGATGATCATCAAAATGTGATGCCACGGTTAGAGCAGGCGATGAATTATGGCATTAAAGATGTCATTTTAGATGACAATCAATATGAACCCACGTATCACGAATCAATTACTCACCTGATTAAACAAAATCATCCGGTTCTCCCCCTCCTGTTTAGCCACATTGAGGATTACTATTTGTTTCCCCCACTTGTACCGCCTGTCGCTGAGGGTTGCCCCCTTCAGCCAATTTGGGATACGGTGCCCGAATGCTTACAAGCCCTGCATCTTAATCTTGATGATGAGTTGCGCTACACATGGATGACTTATCTGCGTCTGAAACCCAAGACTTTACTCGATTAAGGAACACAAATTAAATAACTTTGATACTTTTTGGGACGGGCGCTAGCGTAGCCCTAGCGCAGCGGTGCCGAAGGCTATTGCTGAAGACTCTACGACCGTTCGCCCCTTTCGACAGAAAAATATCTGATCTTATTTAATCCATGCGCCTAAGCAGCTCTCTTTATTGCATCCGATCAATCGTGCGGTACTGAATGGCCTCGCTCACATGCTGCACTTGCAAGGTTTCATCGCCAGCCAGATCGGCAATGGTGCGCGCCACTTTGAGGATGCGATCGCTGGCTCGTACTGACAACCCTAACTTACGAATCGCGCCTTCTAGCAAGTTGCGGGTTACATCGTCCAGTTGACACCACTGACGCAAATGCTCACTTCTCATCTCAGCGTTACAGCGCAGCGTCGTGTCGGCAAAGCGTTGATAAGCGCGATCGCGGGCCATTTGTACCCGTTGCCGCACCGCTTGCGAATCTTCTCCGGTGGATTGCTGTGTGATCTCTTCGGGTTTGAGTCGATTGACTCCCACCTGCAGGTCAATTCGATCCATCAGCGGCCCCGATAACCGCGCCCAATATTGCTCACGGGCACGCGGCGAACAGGTACATGCCTGCACCGTATCCCCAAAGTAACCGCAGGGGCAGGGATTGGTGCTGGCAACCAGCGTAAACTGCGCCGGAAATGATACGGATTGGCGGGTGCGTGATATGGTAACGAACCCATCCTCTAAGGGCTGCCGCAAGAACTCCAGCACATCCCGTTTAAATTCTGTCAGCTCATCCAAAAAAAGGATCCCTCGATGGGAAAGCGAGATCTCGCCGGGTTTTGGGAAACTGCCACCGCCAACAAGGGAAGGTCCCGATGCCGAGTGATGAGGACTACGAAACGGGCGAATGGCAACCAGCGAACCCCGGTCTTTGAGCAGCCCAGCCACCGAATGAATTTGGGTCACTTCTAACGCTTCGGCAAAACTGAGGGGCGGCATGATGGATGGTAATCGCCGCGCCAGCATCGTTTTAGCTCGACCATAAGAATGCCCTCCTAGGAAGAAGATTTTGGAGATGAACGGGTTTGTTGCACGGCTTGTCGTAGTCGTTCTATCAGATGTTCGTTGTCAGGAATTAGGTAATTCCCTGAAGGGCGACGAATCAG
>DVDV01000327.1 GCA_015296075.1 Leptolyngbyaceae cyanobacterium M33_DOE_097
CTGATTCGTCGCCCTTCAGGGAATTACCTAATTCCTGACAACGAACATCTGATAGAACGACTACGACAAGCCGTGCAACAAACCCGTTCATCTCCAAAATCTTCTTCCTAGGAGGGCATTCTTATGGTCGAGCTAAAACGACGCTGCTGACCCTGATTGGCGCACTGCGATCAACCCAAGAAGGCAGCATGAAGGTGTTAGGCAACGAGTTGCGACATGCCCCTAAAAGCTTGCTGGTTGAGCTACGCCGCAATATTGGCTATATCTTTCAGGCGCATAACTTACTCAACTCGCTCACCGCGCGGCAAAATGTGCAGATGTCGATGGAGTTGCACAATGGCTTAAGTGAGAGCGATCGCCGTGAAAAAGCCTGTGCCATGCTGGCTTCTGTCGGTTTAGGTGAGTTTGTCAACTACTACCCCAATGAGTTATCGGTGGGTCAAAAACAACGGGTGGCGATCGCGCGTGCTCTGGTCAGTGAACCCAAAATCATTCTGGCAGACGAACCAACCGCCTCGCTGGATAAAAAGTCAGGCCGCGATGTGGTGGACATCATGCAATCCTTAGCGAAGAAACAAGGTTCTTCGGTGGTGATGGTGACACACGACAACCGCATTTTAGATGTCGCCGATCGCCTGCTGCGAATGGAAGATGGCAAACTCAGCACAATGGATTTAGCCGCCGTGTAGGGGCAAAGATTGAATCTACGCAACCCGAATTCAGGCGTTTCTGAATGTAGATATGCTTTTGGGATAAGCATGCCCACACCAGGGGCGTTTTGCAAAACGCCCTTACGAAATTCGTACACCCGATCAGCAACGCCTGAATTAATGATTGATGAAACGGATTTGATACTATAACGAAGCTGTTTCGAGTTTGCCCGATCGCTCTTCGACTTTGGCTGTTTCCGCTTGCTTGACATCGGCAAGGACAAGCTGCACCGCACACGCTTTAAGTTCGGGTTGCTTTGAGTCAGGACATGCCTCTGGATGGGTCAATGCATTTGCCTCGGCGTTTTCGGCCCAGAGCGTGCCCCAATGCATCGGCACGAAGACCGTACCGGGAGCGATCGCCGTTGTCACTTTGGCTTTAAAGCAGGCAGAGCCTCGGCGCGATCGCACATTCACAGGTTTGTTTTGCTCAATACCTAGTTTCTCTGCATCGCGTGGGTGGATTTCGATAAAGGGTTCTGGATGCATCTGGCGCGTTTTGGGAATGCGCCCCGTGCGGGTTTGAGTGTGCCAGTGCCCGTAAAGTCTGCCCGTTGTTAACACAAATGGAAAATCAGGATCCGGCGGCTCTGCCACGCCTCTGGAGTGGTAGCCCTGAAAGCGCGCGCGGCCATCCGGTGTGTTGAATCGTAGATCGGTGTACAACCGTTTAGCGGGTTGCTGCTGTTCTTCATTGCGATGCAATAGCCAGCGCAACCAGCGGTTTAGACCTGTTGCTTGGGGGGGCACAGGGGTTTCTGTTTCGGGGCAAGGCCATTGCAACGGCCCTTCTCGTTGGAGGCGATCGTGACTTAAACCTGACATATCGCAGGGGCGATCGCGGGTCAACTGCACAAACTCGTCAAATACTTCTCCGACAGCGTTGAAGGCAAACTGCTTGCGGAAGCCCAGTCGTCGCCCTACCTCTGCAAAGATGACCCAATCAGGCCGCGCTTCCCCCGGTGGCGTACGGAACTGATTGCAAAGTGTAACCCGTCGCTCAGAGTTGGTCACAACACCAGGAGCCTCACTCCACTGTGCTGCTGGTAGCAAAACGTGAGCATAGGCACTCGTCTCAGTCGGGTAGTAGGCATCCTGGTAGACCGTGAAGGGCGATCGCCGCAGGGCGGCTTTGGTTCGCACTAGATCAGGCATACTCACAACGGGATTAGTTGCGGCAATCCAAAACAACCCAACTTCTCCGCGTTCGAGTGCCGTAATCATCTCCCAAGCAGAATAGCCAGGCTGAGCGGCAATTTGTCCGGGTTCCAGGCCCCAAAATTGCTCAACCTCCGCTCGATGCTCAGGATTGTTGACAAACCGATATCCCGGCAGTAAGTGGCTGAGTCCTCCAGCTTCGCGACCACCCATTGCGTTGGGTTGTCCTGTCAGTGAAAACGGCCCGGCCCCTGGTTTGCCAATCTGCCCGGTGAGAAGGTGCAGGTTGATCAGCGAACGAGTTTTAGCCGTTCCCTCAGACGATTGATTTAGCCCCATTGACCAGAGCGATAACACCCGTTGCGACTCGCCCCACCAGCGCGCAGCTGTTTCCAGGTCTTCAACCGAAATGCCACAGCGATCGGCGACAATCTCTGGTGAGTAGTGCGGCACGACTTCCATTAGTGAGGCAAACCCAGTCGTGCATTCTTCAATAAATTCGGGATGAATATCACCCCAGCGCACTAACAGGTGGGCAATGCCATTCAGTAAATCAATATCGGTGCCAGGTCGAATCGCTAAGTGCAAATCGGCCGCTTGAGCCGTTTCAGTCCGGCGTGGGTCAACGACAATGAGACGAACCTGCGAATGCTTTTTATGATGTTTTCGCAGTCGATTAAAGATAATCGGATGACACTCGGCAGTGTTTGTCCCAATCAGAAAGGCGCAGTCGGTTAGGTCTAAGTCTTCGTAGCAGCACGGAGGGCCATCAGAGCCTAAACTCTGGATATAACCTGATACGGCTGAAGACATGCATAAGCGAGAGTTGGCATCAAAATTATTGGTGCCCAAGCATCCTTTTAAGAGCTTCTGGGCGATGTAATAATCCTCGGTATTAAACTGGCCTGAGCCATACATGCAGATTGCATCCGCTCCTTGCGTAAATCGCACGGTTTGAATGCGATCGACAATGCGTTGTAAGGCTTCATCCCAGCTAACTCGGCGAAACGGTTCATCCAGCGAATCTCGTAGCATCGGGTGCAACAGCCGATCTTTGTGCAGTGACTCGGCGACCGTTGCGCCCTTGACGCAAACCATGCCTTGACTGGAGGGGTGAGCGCGATCGCCCCGCACCTGCCAGATCGGGTAACCCTCTTTATCACGATTTACAGCCTTACCAGGCAGAGCCGGAGGCAGAACCTCTAGCCCGCAACCAACCCCACAGTATGGACAGAGCGTTTTGGTCGGTTCGGTCATAGTTAGAAAGTAAGATGCGTAAATTAAGAGGATTTAGAAAGGATACATTTGGGTGTACCCTGGCGAAATCATTTAGTAGTAAGCAATGCGAACCAACATCAGATGATTTTAATTAGATTGAAGTAGCCTCAATCGGTTGGAAAAATATCTTGTTGATTCACCCTGCTATTTCTCGCTGCTGACTTGTTTGAGATACCAGCACTAATCTTCGTGGTGAGCAAAACGACTGAATAAAAAGTCGAGTGCCTGGTTGCGAAGGGTGTAATAGCGAGGATCTTCCATCAGTCGGGCGCGATCGCGGGGCCGATCAAAGGGAACGTCCATAATCTCGCCAACAGTTGCCTGTGGGCCATTGGTCATCATCACAACCCGGTCTGCCAAAAACAAAGCTTCGTCGATGTCATGGGTGATCATCATGACCGTAACTTTGTGCGTGTCGCAGATTTTCAACAGTTCTTCTTGCAACTCCTCTTTGGTAATCGCATCGAGTGCGCCAAAGGGTTCATCTAAGATCAACACTTGCGGACAGATTGAGAGGGCGCGGGCGATCGCCACCCGTTGCTTCATCCCACCAGAGAGTTGCCCCGGTTTTTTGTGCATCGCTTCTTCTAGCCCTACCATCGCCAGGTGCGATCGCACAATTTCGAGCTTTTCACGCCGTGGCTTTTCGGGCTGCACCGCATTCACGGCCAGGTAGACATTCTCAAAAGCGGTCTTCCAGGGTAAGAGTGCGTAGTTTTGAAACACCACCATCCGATCAGGACCGGGGCGCGTGATGCGCTGCCCTTGCAGGCGAACTTCACCCGTGGTTGGTTTTGCGAACCCCGACACCATGTTTAACATGGTCGTTTTGCCACAGCCTGAGTGCCCAATCACACAAACAAATTCGCCTTCATTAATGGTTAAGTTGATGTTTTCCATCACCGTGTAAGGGCCATTGGAAGTCGGATAAACCTTTGAAATGTTTTCTAACTCCAAATAAGGAACGCTCGGTTGAAGTTGAACGGGTTGAGGACTGGTTAAGATTTGGCTCGTCATAAATTTAGAAAAGATGAAAGGTCAACGGGTGCGTCAGAATCGTTCTGGATTGTTAGACAGGCAGTGTCGCTGGGTCTGGCAGGATCGCTTCTTCGACACGAGTTGCATGGCGAATCGTAAATCGATTGAGATAACCAAGCGGGTCATTCGGGTCAAAAATCATGCCATCAAACAGTTGAAACGTTCCCCGCTCTGGCTCCGTATCGGGTAAGCCCAGTTGCCGTGCCGCTTCACCATAGAGATCGAGACGGTAGTTGCGCTCTAGTACTTCGACCCAGTTTTTGGGGAAGGACGTAATATCCCAACGAGCCAGTTGGGTCAACATCCATAAGCCCTCATTCGGACTGGGGAATGTACTCTGATCCACATAGAACTGGTTAAAGCGATAGTGCATTTTCGGTTCTTCACCCATGCCTTTGTTGTAAGCATCGATGAAACCAGGCCGTGTGTATTCTGGTGCGGTGCCAACATACTCAGGGCGGCAGAGCAGTGCCAAAACCTCTTCACGGTTGCGGCGATCGTCGCAGAATTCGCAGGCTTCGAGCAAGGCTTTAATCAGGGCGATCGCAGTCTGAGGATAGGTATTCACCCAATCTTCGCGCAGGCCCAACACCTTTTCAGGATGACCTGACCACAGCTCCAGGGTGCTTGCCATCACAACCCCTAGCCCTTCATGGACGGCGCGTGAGTTCCACGGTTCACCCACGCAGTAGCCGTCAATATTGTTTGAAATTAGATTCGACACCATTTGTGGCGGTGGAATCGTGGCGAGGCTAACGTCTTGGTCGGGATCGATGCCGCCGGATGCTAACCAGTACCGCAGTAGTAAGTTTTGCATCGAAGCGGGATGCACCACCCCAAAGGTATGCACCTTGTCCGCTGTCTGGGCGATCATATCCTTTAAGTCTGTCAGCGATCGCACCCCTGTCTCGTAAACATCGCGATCGAGCGTAATTGCATTGCCATTGCGCGCCAGCACCATGCCCGACACCATTGGCACAGGGGCTTGTCCACCCATGCCTAACGAGAGGGCAAGCGGCATCGGTGCCACCATCACTGCACCGTCTAGGCGCTGGCTCGTGACGCCCTCAGCGATCGCCTTCCAACTGGGTTCGCGACTCAGGGTGACTTGCTCCAACCCATGCTTGGCAAAGAAGCCCATTTCTTTAGCGACAATGAGAGGGGCGCAATCGGTTAATGGAATGAAGCCCAACTCCAAGTTGATCTTTTCGAGGCCATGCCGGGCGATCGCATCTGCTTTCTGCAGTTTTTGCTTCTTCGCCCGCTTTTGCTGGTTCAGGAAGTAGATCATCTCATTCCGCAGTGCGTAGTAGCTGGGATGATTCACCACCTCCATGCGCTGCCGAGGCCGCGGAATCGGCACTTCTAAAATTTGCCCAATCCGAGCTGAAGGGCCGTTGGTCATCATCACAATCCGGTCTGAGAGCAACAGCGCCTCATCCACATCGTGCGTTACCATAACGCAGGTCATCTGGCTTTCTTCGCAGATTTTCATCAACTGCTCTTGCAGGTTGCCACGGGTCAGCGCATCCAATGCGCCAAAGGGTTCATCTAACAGCAACACCTTGGGACGAATCGCTAATGCCCGTGCGATCGCCACCCGTTGCTTCATCCCCCCCGAAAGCTGTCCTGGCTTTTTATCGGCGGCATGGCGTAAGCCAACCAGATCAATGTGATGTTCAATAATGCTGCGTCGCTCACCCGCTGGCAAATTGTGCATTACCTTATTGACAGCAAGCGCAATATTTTGCCGCACAGTCAGCCAGGGTAACAGCGAATAATTTTGAAATACCACCATCCGATCCGGACCGGGTCGCTTCACCTCTCGCCCTTCTAGGACGATGCCACCAACGGATGGACGGTCTAAACCAGCAATGATATTGAGTAATGTGGACTTACCACAGCCAGAGTGACCGATGAGTGACACGAACTCACCCTGCTTGATCTTTAAGTCGATTCCTTTGAGAGCAATGTAGCGATCGCCATTTGATAAAGGAAATACCTTATCGATATGGTCAACTTCAACAAAAACGGACATGGCGATTAGTCCTAAAAAACAACAAGTGGGAAGAGAAAGATAGATTCAGACCAACCAACTGTGTAACAAGAACAGTGGCGAAAGGATAGGGAATAAGCAACTGAAAGAGAACAAAATCTGAACAATAGACCAGAGGCAGAGTGCAGTTTCAAAGCGCCCGGAGCCTAGTGATCCAGCAATTCTCAGTATGAGAATAATTCTCACAAAAATATTCATTTTGAACAGCTATCAATGGCTGGAATACCCATTCTGCCGTTCATAAAATTGAGCGCACAAGCCTTTAGAGGCTCTGACTTCAGTACAAATGTTTCA
>DVDV01000288.1 GCA_015296075.1 Leptolyngbyaceae cyanobacterium M33_DOE_097
AAACCTTCTTTGATGATTTGCGGGCGTTAACCCGTTATATGTATTTCGACAGTTGGGATCACCTGCTCACCTTCATGCTGGAGGGTCTAGAGCTAGATATTCCGCCCAATAGCAGCTAAATTTCCATACTGAGAATTGCTGCCAACACTTGTTCTAGCTTGACCTACAGCCCTGACACTGCTTTCAACTTCATGACAAATGTTGACTCGCGATCGCAGGTCAAGACCAGGTGATCCACCGCTCTGGTCATCGCCACGTAGAGTAATCGGGCTTCGTCTTCGGGTTGGGCGTGGGAGTTGGGCAGGTAGCCCAGACCAGGGATACAGACCACCGGGAACTCCAACCCTTTGCTGCTGTGCATCGTCACCAGCTTGATGCTCTCGGCAGCTGGGTCGTAGTTGCGGCTGGTGCTGTTCTGGTTCACCCACTCGACCGGGATGCCTGCTTGCTGGAAGCGATCGCTCAGGTTTTCTGCCATCCACTTGGCCCGGTACAGCACGGCGATCTGGTTCCAGGGAGTGCCTTGGGCATGGAACTGTTGCACCCGCTCCACCAGGTAGTGAGTTTCTGCCTGGAAGTTGGGTAGCTTGATCAGTTCGGGCAGCGCCCCATGCCGACCAGCGGTGATGGGTTGGACTCGAACGGGGCTATCTTCGTCGCTGCTCTCATCGGGGGTGAGGAGTTCACGGGCAAAGGCGGAGGCAACCTGGAGAATTTCGTCGGTGTTGCGGTAGTTGACTTTGAGAATGGTGGTGCGTCCCTGCGCCTGGATGCCAAGACTCCTGAAGCTAAATTTCTGTTTCTGCTGCTTCTCGTAAATGCTCTGGGCATCGTCATAGAGCAACAGCAAGGCATCGGTTTCTGGGTCTACCATCTGCACCGCCAGCTTGAGCCATTCCGGGTGGAAGTCGTGTCCCTCATCAATCAGCACGGCTCCGTACTGCCCTGCCGGGATTTTGCCGACCTCGACCGCTTGAATCACTCGTTGCACCAGTTCTTCGGTGTAAGCGGTGCCTCGGAATTCGTTGGGGCTGGGTTTCGGGATACGGTACTGCCAGAGCAGATCGTTGCACCAGCCATGAAAGTGACGCACGGCAATGCGATCGCCCTCAACGCCTTTTTCATGGAAGACCTGGCGCAGTTTAGCGGCGAGGGAGACGTTGAAGCAGAGAACCAGGATCGGCTTGTCCAGGGTTTGAGCTAAGTGGAGGCAGCGGTAGACCAGCACCAGAGTTTTGCCGGAGCCTGCCACGCCATGAATCACCCGATGCCCCTCGCCCAGGCTTCTTGCCAGTTGTTCTTGCTGCAAGTCCATCACCCGGATCAGGTCGGGCACGGTGAGGGTTTCGGGTTGGCTGGGTTCATCCGGCAGGAGCGAGAGCTGCACCCCGATCCGCACTTCGGGGAAGAGGTGCCAGCGGATGCGGTCCACTTGTGCCGGGGTGAGGGGTTCGCCAAAGGTGTAGGTGCAGAGATTCCAGAGCCGTTCCTGGAAGGCAAGCGGGTCTACCGATTCAAAGATCTCATTCTGGCAGATGACCAGGTGTGGCTCTAGAACGGCCTGTAACCCTTCTGATGCCTCGAACTGCTTGCGGGTGATGTGGGACAGAACCACGCCATAGCTGTAGGGGAAGGCCAGCTTGCCCTGGTGGATACCAGCCCCTTGTACCAGCAGGGGGTCTTGTTCAAGCAGGTGGGCGATCGCCAGGGCGTAGTCTCTTGCTTGGCGCAGGGGGTTGGCAACGGTCTTGGGGCCGTGCGGTAGGCAGAGGGTGACGGTGATGCGATCCAGGGTTTGAATCGTGTCAAGCTTCCAGTCTTTGACTTCAAGTACGATGAGGCCGCGTAGGGGGTGCAGCACGATGAAGTCGGGGTGGAGGCGTTTGGAGCCGACCGGGACATCGTACCAGAGCAGGTAATCCTCCTCCAGTTTGCTTTCTAGCCGTTGGGCGAGGCGGCGTTCGCCTGGTGTCATGCGCTGAGAGCAGGTGGAGAAACTGGGGATGAGGGTTGCCATAGTCAGCCAGGAGTAAGCCTGTACTCAGTTTGCCTTAAGTTGGGCTGAAAAATCAGTAATGCAGTAAATTTGTGAAAATTGAGCGAACGGTTATGGATGTTTGTTTATTCGTCTGTAAAGGAATACAGGGTATCCCCATGAGCATTTATTCTCAAGCAGTAATGCCTTGCGACTCCGAGCGATCCCTTTTCTCTTGTCCTCTGGCTTGCTGATTGGACTCATAGGTTGTGTTTTAAAAGTCCGGGAAAAGTGTTTGAGCTTTGGCGGATCCCCCTAAATCTCCCTTGAAAAAGGGGACTTTGAACGGCTTGGTTCCCTCCTTTTTTCTAGCGTTAGCGGCGCGAAGCGCGAGGGTTAGGGAGGATCAAGAAGTTTTAAAATAGACCCTAGGTTGTGTTGGAACGAAACCAATCAGTTCCACATCCATCGAATCAACTCAACCTTCTACTGTCCAGTTACCCAGCCCAGCTCCTAGCCTGGAACTCAATGCGATCGCGCTGAATAATCAAGGCGTTGCCAAGATTGAGGTACAGGATTTTAGAGGTGCTGTTTCAGACTTTACAGCCGCGATCGCCCAGCAACCGAAATTAGCCGAGGCTTACTTGGGGCGAGGGGATGCCTCGTTTTCCCTGGAGAAGTACCCAACCGCTCTCCAAGACCTGATCAAAGCCCTTCAGCTTAAGCCGGACTTGCCGAGGCTTACGAGTATTCAGGGGATGTGCAGGCCAGGTTGCAGCGGTCTGGCGAAGCATTAGAGAGCTGGCGTAAGGCAGAGGCATTGTACACGCAGCAGGGTAGACAAGGTAAAGCTTGTAAAAGACAAAGTTACAAAATTGGAAATTGAACTAGCAAGGTGCATTCAACGGGGGTGAGCGGGGCAAGTGGGTGGGTGGAAGGATGATGGGGTTTAGGGCTGGTTTGCTGGGTTAGAGATTTGCTTCACACCAGAGAATGAGCTTCATCTTCTCGCACAGCATCAGAAAATGATTGGCATGTCTCTGTGGCTCGAATCCCATGCAGGTATACATAAATTCCCTTAGCAGATAAATTTCAAAAAAGTGATTCTTGAAACCCTTTTTGAGTTGGCACGTCAGATCAAATAGCCTTTTCTCGTCAAAATCTTTGCCCAACCCCCATGCAGAATCTGGAAAAGCACGTCGATCGCGTGTTGGTACTGGACAACGGCGTGCTAATCGAACAAGGTTCTCATGAAGAATTGCCGCGACAGAAAGGGGCTTATTGGATGCTATGTCAACAACAGCAGGCAGCAGTTTATTCATCAAGGCTGACACTTGTTCTGGTGTACTTAAATAATCTCTCAACGGAGGAATTTTAATGCTGCAACGGCTTTATCGAATTGTGCCCTTACCTTTCATCACACTAATTTTAGTTTCAGGACTTGAACCTGTCAGTGCTGAAGAGACCTTGATTGACGCACAATGTCAACTTTATCCACCGATCAATGTTACTGCAAATTGCAGTGTCGCAAGTTTTATCGACCCAGCCAAAGTCGAGATCTACAATGACGACAGAAAATTTTGGCGCAGAGTTGATTATTACCGCAGGGGATCAGATAGGAATCAAATTACTCGTTCTCTGCTGTACGAGAATGTTGATTGCATTGAGCGAAAAATTGCAACGCTCAGAACGATCGATTACAGTCGGACTGGTCAATATAGCCAGATTAAACCTTTGAAGTTTATCCTACCTGAACAACAAACAGGGGCTCAAAAAAATATAGTTTCTTTTGTTTGTAATCTTCAGTAGGCATTGTTTTGGTACTTACTGATCATCCACCAACACCAACGAAAGCATCTGTGTTTAGAACTGCAATGGTTGATTTCAAAACGATCGCCGAAAGTAAACCTCGATCTTCGCTATGATTAGGCGTTGGCAAAGTCACCTAGCAGAGTCATTGAATGATTTTGTGAATACTGCCAAATCATTGGGGCGGCGAGTCGTTGCTAACCTCAGTTTTGACCTGACGGAGAAAGGTGCCGATGGCAGTGTCACGACGCGATCGGCATGGACGTTCTCCTTCCTGGGCAGAGCGGTCTTGAGTTTTGTAGTGATCTTAAACAAGACCCTCAAACCCAATCCATTCCTGTAATTGTCTGATCCACAAAAGGCACAGAAATAGACACATTATGGGCAATGAAAAAAGGTGCCGATGCTTATTTGGTTAAGCCTATTCACCAGAATGAGTTGATCCAAAATGTCACCCAGTTGACGGCTACATAACAACGTCCTCTTTTGAAGTTCCCCTACCTTACCAAGACTGTTTCAGCTGGATGGCTCAGCGCGTGTGGAAGGATGATGGGTTTAGGGGTGGTTTGCTGGGTTAGAGATTTGCTGCACGCCGGAGAATGAGCTTCATCTTCTCACACGGCATCAGAAAATGATGGATAAGCCCCCGATTAAGGTTGTTATCTGTCATTAATGCGGGATAAACCCCCGATCTGCGGATTTACCCGTCAAATGTTACGGATAAGTTTCTAAAAACAGGGACTTATGCAGCGAATTTGCTGTCTGATTCCCTTAAACTGGAGGTTATCCAGCAAATATGATAGATAATCCTGTGCAGGTAGGTGCTTATCCAGCAGATCTGACGTTGAATACATAGTTGGAGATTTACGGACTTCAAGATTTGGTGGAGTATGCTACAATTTTTACCGTAAATCCCCAACACTACGTTGCAATAGACACTACACTGCACAAAAAGTTGGGGGTTAACAGTATTCAGTAAAACGTAGCCACAGTCAGCGGAGCGCACTTTAGTGCGGTGCCGTTGAATTCCGACGTTAGACCGCTGGGGCAACTTGGCTAGGATTCGCTTAAGATTGATAGACTTATAGGTATAGCGCCAGCTCAAAACATTGCAGGAGCCACTATGCCCATCGAATTGCACAACTTCACTTGGGAAGGTGTCCGTTTAGTACAAGTAGAAACCCAACCCCACCATATTGCTGGTGTGCTGTCCAACATTCGAGAGACTTTGAAAAGCTCAGATTGCGAGTGGGAGGACATTTACTCTGCTTTCTACGACTCTGAGGAAGATGGCACTACCACTTTTTACGAAGGAGAGAGTGCGGAGGCTGGTAAGCCAGGAATATGGACGTATGTTGTTTATGATTGTGATCTGGGCAAAGAAGAGGTGGTCACTAATCTAGATATTGATACTTTAGATCCAGCTCTAAAACTAAGGCGCATTGTCGCAGAAGTTATAGCTGCTACTACTATTAGCAGTCCAACCGAGCAAGTTCAGAAGTTAAGAGATATAGCTACAGAAAATGGCATTTCTCCAGAAGTATTGCTCTCCTCAAAAACTGAGTTTCAGCAGAGCCAGTCTAAACATAGTTTTACTGAAGCAGCAAGTTATGTACTAGAAAAAAACGCTGAACTATATCGACGTCTGGCATAATCCGCTATCTTACGCTAGATGAAGTAATGAGTTTACATCGTCAGATACTCAAGCAATCAGGAGGAACAGCGGGAGTTCGGGATTTAGGTTCTCTGGAATCTGCCATAGCCCAACCTATGATGACGTTTGGGGAAGAAGATCTTTATCCGACGCTTGTTGATAAAGCTGTCGCTCTAGAATTTTCTATGGTGATGAATCATCCTTTTGTTGATGGTAATAAAAGAACTGGACATGCGGCAATGGAGACATTTCTAGTTATGAATGACTTGGAAATCTTTGCTCCGGTTGACGAGCAAGAATTAGTAATTCTATCACTAGCCGCAGGTTCACTTGACCGAGGAGACTTTTCAAAGTGGTTAGAGTCACGAGTTAAAGCGGTCTAACTACGTTGGTGCGGGCGGTACAAAGATTATCGGCAAGAGTTCGATGTTATCTGCCGCCGCACAACTTCACCGTTAGCTGGCTCAGTATTCAGTAATTGTTTATCCTGTATCAAGGAGATACACACTATCCTCGGAGGTACTGGATGCATATCATCCTTGGAGGTACTGGCAATGTGGGTTCAGCCGTAGCGCGGGCACTACTCAAACGTCGTGAACCAGTTCTTGTCATCACTCGCGATCCCTCAAAAGCCGAAAGATTTCACCGAGACGGTGCCCATGTTGCAGTAGCCGATGTGCATGATACGGAAACGCTTCGTGATATTTTTCGTCAAGGTCGGCGGTTGTTTTTGCTCAATCCGCCCGCTGCTCCTTCCTCCGATACGACGGCTGAAGAGCGACGCAGTTTAGCAGCCATTTTGAGCGCGATCAATGGGGCAGGTTTAGAGAAAATCGTCGCCGAATCAACGTACGGAGCCAAGCCTGGAGAGCGAATAGGCGATTTAGGTGTGCTTTACGAAATGGAGCAGGCACTAGCTGCCCAACCGATTCCCACAACAATTATTCGAGCTGCTTATTACATGAGCAATTGGCACGCATCTCTACAGACCGCGCGCGAACAGGGAGTTGTACAGACACTTTTTCCAGAAGACTTTAAATTGCCGATGGTTGCTCCATCAGATATCGGTGAGATAGCGGCTCGTTTAATGACTGAACCAATCGAGCAAACGGGGCTACATTAGGGTCTGTTTTAAAACTACAACCACATCATGATAGAGGCGATAGTCAGCATGGCAAGGTAGTTTTCAGCTTTTTTCTCATAACGGGTGGCAATGCGACGGAATTGCTTCAGACGACTGAAACACCGTTCAACCCGGTTCCTCTGGCGGTAGAGCGCCTTGTCAAACTTACCTCGGTGGCGCTCATTCTCCTTACGAGGAATGGTGATGCGAATGCCTCGTCGGCGTAGGTAGCGTCGAATCTTGCCGCTACTGTACC
>DVDV01000237.1 GCA_015296075.1 Leptolyngbyaceae cyanobacterium M33_DOE_097
GCTGTTACAGACGGTTAACAAGGTCGAGATCTTTAGTGGCTTCTGTTACACCCAGTTGACCGACACTTTTCAGGAAGCCAACGGACTGCTTTATGCCGATCGCACTCCCAAATTTCCAATCGAGGCGATCGCATCTGCCACTTTGGGGAGGGGCACGACAGAGGATGAGGAGACTATGCTTTTAGAATCGGTGAAGGTTGCATTATCACAAGTGGAAGATGTATTTTCAGACGCTATCAAAGCCCGACGGTCGCAAACTTACGCTATACAGCCGACACCCCATTGCGGCGGGGATCACGGCTCCTAGCCCTAGCAGCGATCCAGTCCGGGCTAATCCCCATTTAAGATGGCATCCTTTGCGGGGTGAGTGGATTGCTTATGCCAGTCATCGGCAAGCGCGTACATTTATGCCGCCCCCGGAGTACAATCCACTTGCCCCAACTAAAGATCCTCAGTTTCCGACCGAGTTACCAGAGGGCAATTACGATATTGCTGTCTTTGATAATCGGTTTCCATCGTTGATTCCTTCTGCAACCGATGCGCCCCAGCTTCTTGTTGACACCTTACCAGCCAACGGGAAGTGTGAAGTTGTCGTATTTACTCAAGATCCGCAGTCGGCTCTGAGTGCATTGCCACTAGACCATCTAGAGCTGCTGCTTCAAGTTTGGGGCGATCGCACGCAGGCAATTAGTCAACATGCCCAAATTCAATACGTTCTGCCCTTTGAAAACAAAGGGGTTGAAGTCGGTGTCACACTACACCATCCCCACGGGCAAATTTACGCATACCCCTTTGTGCCACCAGTTCCCAGGCGCATGGGTGACTGTCAACTTGAGTATTATCAGAAACATCAGCATGGGTTATTGCAAGACCTAATTGAGAGAGAAATCGAGGATAATCAACGCATACTATACCAAGATGAATGGGCGATCGCTTTTGTACCAGTGTGCGCTCGTTACCCATATGAAGTTTGGATTGCTCCGCTACAACCAGTCGCAACATTTCTAGATTTGACAGCAGAGCAACGAGTTGGGCTAGCTAAAGCGCTTAAAACAGTCACTTTAAAGTACGATGGGCTATGGCATCGTCCATTCCCTTATTTAATGGCATGGTTTCAAGCACCTGTTAACGGAGAAGCCCATCCTGAATGGCATTTGCACGCTGAGTTCTATCCACCGTATCGCACTGCTGACAGGCTAAAATATCTAGCTGGCACAGAGCTAGCCGCTGGTATGTTTGCCAACGATGCTCTTCCTGAAGAAAAAGCAAAAGAACTCCAGGCAGTCATTGTTGACATCGGAAACAGTTGAGTCAAATCAAAGAGCATTCTCTTCAGAATCAGCATTAAGGATGAAGTGAAATCATTCAGGTTGTCTTGTAATAAACAAACAATACAAGCTCTCAAGAAAACTTTAATAACATCAGGAGAAACCCTATGGGTAGCGGTCATGCCAGCCATAAAGGAGCTGGGGTTAAACACAGTCATGATAGTGGGCAACCTGATTCGGCGGCAACCACTCCAGCCGCAAATCCTGAAGAGCTATTATCAGAAGGCGCAGGCTATCCGTTTAATGCTCAAGGAACCGAAGTCAATCCTGCTGCGACGAGCGTCCGTCAAAGCCAGCTCAGGCTGATAATAGCTCTCCCTTAGAAGAATCATAGGTCAGCTCAAGGATTTAGTCTGATCTCTATCTGCGGAGCTGTAAGCAACAGGAAAACAAGAAATGAACGTTAATAGCCCAGCCTCCAATATCGCAAGCCAATCGAGCGTAGAACCACAAGAGGATTCCAATACTCGTCCCTTAATCTTAGCGGGTATCATTTTAGGGTTGGGGCAGGGCGGTTTTTTTGACGGCATTGTCTTTCACCAGCTATTGCAATGGCATCACATGTTTTCTAGCGTCAAAACTGACATGACCGTCTCTGGCATGGAACTTAACGGGTGACAATGTCACTCTAAGCCATAAGGAGACAAGGTTTGGGAGAATAGCAAGGACAAAAAATAGGGAGCCGAGACGGCTCCCCCCAAAAAATATGTTCCCTGCATTCTACCAAACAACCTTACGCGCTCACC
>DVDV01000254.1 GCA_015296075.1 Leptolyngbyaceae cyanobacterium M33_DOE_097
GCAAAGCAGGCTATACACTAATCCTTGGGCGTGTTGAACAATGGTTTCCATAACCGTTCAGTTAAATTTTGATTACGCCCTTTCTTTCAGATTTTTCCTTCTTTGGCAACCCCTTGTTGAAACTGGTGCAAGATCTCAGTAGCTGTAATAAGTTGTTAGCGATCGCGTATACTTTGACCGTGCAAAACCGGACAAGTCAGGAACAATCACGCAATAATGTTGAGCCAAGCGAGTTAGAACTTCTTGATCGGGTTTTACTCCAATTGCCCAGCCATGAATGAGTAGAAGTGGGGGTTTATGATTGGGTGTCCCCCCTTGCTGATAGGCGATCGTACAGCTCCCGCTATCAACATACTTCTCTACAAATCGAGGTTCCATGTGATTTAGTTGCACCATTCGATGGATCCCCTATATTCCTGAAATTTGCGAGACTTTGATAGTTTGGCTCTTCTAAAACTGGAAGTTAAGGCCAAAATCAGATTCAACAAGGCTGAAGTGAGGATAACAGTCCTACGTCACGGTGTGGTCGGATGATTTGAGTGTCTTTCTCGATAGAAAAGTTTTCCTGCACGCTAACTAGAATTGCTCTATTTGTTCCAGTGCTTTGCCTGAGAGAAAGCCATGAAATTAAATTGGTTACGTAGTCGAAAGTTTTGGTTATTTATTTTCTGTGGCATTCTGATCGCTTTATTAGGCAGCCGATTGCCGCTCAAAGACTGGTTTGTGGTTGTCAATCGGTGGCTGCTCAATCTAGGCCCTAATGCGATCCCTGCTTTCAGCATTCTTTACTTATTTGCAACTATTTTTGGTTTTCCAAATATTCTTTTGATCTTAGTTGCAGGTACAACTTTTGGTTTGGTTAAAGGAATTATCACCGTCTCGATCGCCGATACTCTGGGTGGAATTGTCTGCTTTCTTTTAGGTCGAACCATTGCCCGAAAACGCATTAAAAAATGGATTAGTCAAAATCCAAGTTTTGTTCAATTAGATTATGCTGTCGGCAAAAAAGCGTGGAAGATTTTGCTGCTAACGCGTCTTTCTCCTTTAGTGCCTTCAAATATCCTCAACTACAGCTTTAGCTGCACAAAAGTCAATTTTTGGCAGTATTGTTTTTTCTCCTGGTTGGGGATGTTGCCGATGATTTCGTTATATGTCTACCTGGGTTCGTTTGGTGTTTCGCTGCTTCAAGAAGGGTTAACGCCTAGAAAAATTGCACTTCAATCAGTAGGGCTTGTCTTGGCGATCGGGGCAGCAGCCTATACGACACGAGTGACCAAACGAGCATTGACGCCCGAATGTCCTGTTGATGAGGAACCGCAAGCAGTAGAATCTTCTCTCCAACGTTCCTCTAGAGAGAAATAGCCAGGGATCGGTTGTCTGTGAAATGACTTGGTTAGCATCATGGAGCCGCACATCCAGTTCTGATCGGGCAACCCCACCTTACGATAGGGTAAGATCTCTGCTTTGCTTGCGGTTTCTTCCGAGTCAGATCAACCAAAATAGTAATAGTAGCCCTGTAGCGGAGAATTGATTTTGGCTTCACCGATTTCTACTGCATCGTCTCTGACAGAGTCAACTCGTTCTAATCCAACTACCGCTCCCACCTTACCCAAACCTCGTTTATGGATGCCCGATCGCGTGCTATTTACCCCTGCTGCGCTTGATGAACCCTGGGGCCAGCAGATCTTGGCGCGGCTGCAAGCGCTTCAGTTGCCTGTGGAAGAGTTGCCGCGTAATCGGTTGACGGGTTTGCGTGGCGAGAGCGATCGCGAAACGTATGATATTTCTAAGCGTACTCTGGCAGTTGTTACGGCTCCTAAGAGTCACTTCAAGCTAAGCCCTATTCCTCCTTCGGCAGACTGGCAGTTTCACCTTGCAGAGGGCTGTCCGGCTCATTGTCAGTACTGTTATTTGGCGGGTAGTTTACAAGGGCCACCCGTAATTCGTGTGTTTGCTAATTTGCCTCAGATTTTGGAGAATCTAGGTGCTTACGAGCAGCCTGGGCAGGCTACTTCTTTTGAAGTGAGTTGTTACACCGATCCGTTAGGGATCGAGCATTTGACAGGCAGTTTGGCCGAGTGCATTCGCTACTTTGGTACACGTGAGGATGGCTATCTGCGTTGGGTGTCGAAGTTTGATGCGGTTGCCCCCCTCCTAGATTTGCCTCACAACGGTCACACTCGTTGCCGCGCCAGTGTAAATGCTGCCCCCATTTCAACGCGCATGGAGGGTGGTACAGCTTCCGTTGCGGCTCGTTTAGGTGCTTTGCGTGAGCTTGCTTTACCGACTCAACGAGGTGGTGGCGGCTACCCGATTGGCCTAGTGATTGCCCCAATTATGCCGATTGAAGACTGGGAAGACCATTACACGCATCTATTTGACCAGATCAGTGAGGCGATCGACTTTAATTGCGACCTGACATTTGAGCTAATTTCTCACCGCTTTACCCCTGGCTCTAAAGAGGTTTTGCAGACCTGGTATCCCCATAGCAAGCTGGATCTAGATGAGGCAGGCCGCGTCATCAAGCGCAATAAGTTTGGTGGCATTAAATATGTCTATGACAAGGAAACAATGAATACACTGCGCCGTTTCTTTGAGCAGCAGATCCGCAGTCGTTTTCCGCAGGCGCAGGTTCTGTATTGGACGTAGGCAATCTTGTAGTTCTAGTTACAGAGTGGAATACTGTTGATTCTACTTTGAGTTATCAGTGTGATTCATCCGTTTTCGTGGTAAAACGTGGTTGTTCTCTATCCGAACGAGTTCTTACAGCTTCTCAAGCTGTGAAAATTCCTTGTAAAAAGGTAATATATCTATCACTTGAAGTTGTGACTCACTCCTTTTAACACCCTACAATTTAGGGTTAGTCCACCTGTGGAGACACAAAAAACCTCATCAAACTATCAGCTATCAGGGTTTGTGTAGAAGTTAACACAGCAAATTCGTTGATCAAAGAATAAAAGTGTATGGATCTTAATCAAATAGATTTTGTTGAATTTAAGTTAGAAGAATAAAAGTAAAAACAGTGGTTCTAATATTTTACTTTTTGCCCTTAATCGGATAGAGATAGAGGAAGAGGATAGCAATCAGATTTTTTGAAGTGGATCAATGAGTATAAAAGCCTGCTCTGAAAAGGCTGCTTTAGCTATACCTGCAAGGTTTGTGGTGTCCACGTAGGACCTAGACAGCGAGGGCCATCTGCTGTCCACTGTAGCGAATCAATACACATCCGACGAGCCTGCATTTCGACATCCCAAGCGTGATAGACCATGTACTCTGTTTGGCCGTCTAAACCAAGCGCAATCGAGTTATGGCCTGGACCTAAAACGTAACCCAGTTGCGATCGCAGCACACGCGGCCCAGTTTCATTCCCTACATCAGAGTAAGGTCCCATAACGTGTTCCGCAACGCCATAATCAACGCCATAGCTTTCGGTTTCCCATCTACCACCACTATAAAAGCAGTAGTAATGGTCTTGGTATTTGCGTACACACGGGCCTTCTAATGTATGCCAGTCGTAAATGCCACCATACATCGAGCGATTTGCTAAAAAACGCTGCCAGTCCTGTCTAGCTCGCAAAACGACCCTCCGCTCCCCTGCCAATTTCGTCATGTTGAGCAGGCGATCGACAACTAAAGCGGTTCCCGCCCGCGCACCTTCTTCTGTATCTAAGAAATCCTGTGCGTAGAAAAGATACCACTGTCCATCATCATCTCGAAAAGGACTGGGATCGATCGCAAACGCACAGATTTTTGGATCAACAAGCGGTTCACCCACATCTTGATAGGGACCAAGTGGATTAGAACTGGTGGCAACCCGGAGTTGATGGTTTTTATCCTCATGCCCCACAGAATAATAGAGGCAAAACAGCCCAGCCTCATAGGCAACTTCGGGTGCCCAAAAGTTATCTCCTAATGCTGGATCAGGTCGCAGCAAAGCATTTCCAGCAATTTGCCAGGTGACTAAATCATCTGACTGCAGCAGGGGAAAGACTCGCCGTTGATGAGCCTCATCGACCTGTCCTGCGGCTTCTGCTGGCCCCGTACCGATCGCGTAATAAATGCCCTGATACTGCCACACAAACGGATCAGCAAAATACTCTGGATAAACCGGATTCGTATATGTTTTCATTACTATAGTAGTGCAACACCTGATATCAAAAAATATAGCCTACCAACTACTAATCTGTGCGTCCGAAAAAAGGTCAGAGCGTGCTTTGAAACTTCTAAATGCCTATACCAATAATTATTTTCGCGCCCAAAGTCCTTTAAGAGATGGAGGACTTTGAAAAGCTACGAAGTTCCAAAATTTAAGTTGGGGCATTCAAATGGAGTTAAAGCACTGTTTGGAATCGCAAATTTAATAAATCCTCAAACTGTAGGGATGAGTTTAGCAAAGCCATCTGCCTCCTGCAATGAATTGAACGGCAAAACCCGCTCCTACCGAATATTGAACTTATTTAGTTCTCATTCTTTAGGATTTAACCCACTTTGACCAGGATGAATAAACATCTTCTTCGATCATGCCAGGCTTTCCCGAAGTACGAGCATAATCAACCAGCACCTTTAGAGTCGTGGTATACCCTTCGGTGAGTAGTTGGTGTCCGTAGCCAATCACTTTACCAATGTTTCCTGTCTTTTGATTCAACACATACTCGCCAACGTTAAACATATATTTCACGCTTTTAGCTCAAGGGATTTTGGTCTATCAATCTATACAGGTGACAATCATGAGTATTGTCGATCTAATCAACCAAAGCGTCCTTCTTAAAGCATGTCTTACCTAAACTTTGGAGCTATCTTGTGATATTAAAGCAAGATCCCCAAAAGCTTGCGATCGCAAGCGTAAATATATTTTAGAGATTTGCTGGTAAATGTTATCCCATTGTAGGGGTCTGGCAATGCCAAACTCCCATCACAGAAGGTTCTACCACTAGGACTTTATTTGTTTGCGGATCCCTTATCTCTTTCTACTTTTGGATTGGCAACCCATGAAAAGTTCTATGGCGAAATATGTTTCAAAAGATATCATTTTTGAAGCTTAGGTCTTAATACTCAAAATCAACGTAAGTTTCGACTTCATCACCTGTTAGACCTTCTATGACTTCACAGCGGATCATCTGCTGAAGCTTGGGCGATAGGCTCTCATAATACTCTCGCGACAAAGTTAAATCGACTTTTTGGGTATGGAGCCAATGCATAACATACCCCATGACAATCATTGGGCGAGGTTGGGAAGTTCGGTTAGGTGTACCGCGATGCAAAGCAAGGGGCGATCGAATCATGATATCCCCTAATTGCATATAAAACGGCTCCATTGGAATTTCGCCTGCACGAACCTTCACTAAGCCCTCCTCTCGCGGTAAGACATGAGTTCCCCTAGCCATCTCAAAAGGGCCATTCTCAGCTGTTACTTCCACCAACGGAAAGTTAACCGCAACCGCGTATAAAGGCGTAACAATTTGATCTGTAAAGAGGGGACGAAAATCACGATGGATTTCCTGATACTCAGAACCTTGCATTGGAATATCAGCAGCCAGTTGAACGAGCTTGTATTCCTGGTAAAAAACGCGATCGAGTATGCCTAAAATAGTTGGGTTTGCAAACACTTCTGGATTTGCAAAGGGTGCTACCCAAGGTAATGTGACATAACCTCGTGCCTTACCTCTTGGCGCAACTCCTCCAGGGCGCTGTTGCCGCTCATAAAACAACTTGTCAAAAGCAGCGGCCCATTGTTCTACTAATTGTCGATCAAATAAGCCTCGAATAACACAAATTCCATCTCGATTTAAGTCTTCAGCAAATCGATCAAGATCATCACTTGTAAAGACAGCTGCGTTAATGCTTTGAACCATACTATTGCCTACTCATGCCCAAAATACTGAAGCTACATTTAGCTCTTTCATTAAGCAAATGTAAGCTTTGATCTACTTCTATTCTCCCCAACGGTAGAGGCAGAATAGCGGCAATCATAGCAATTCTTCAAAAAACTCAATTTCTTTCAGCAACTATTTACGGATTCCTTCCTGAAATCGATAACTCACTTGTTATCGCTCTAAAGGTAATGGGCGTGAACGTCCATCAACTTCTACCGACGGCCAGTTTGAGTCAAGCGTTAAATTCTCTAAAGTTTTGTCTTCTAAAAGCATAAAAGTATCTTCAACTTTAGCTCCTGGTAAGCTAGGGTTCCAGGCGATCGCCATATTTGCTGCTAACCCATTCGGGGTTGTAGACGTAGCGACGATTTCGCGGGCTAGATAACCCGTTGTACCACCTTGGTGGTGTTCATGAATGGCGTTGGGATATCCCTGCTCGTCGTATGCTTGCGCGATCGCCTCATACACTTGACTCAGTGGAACTCCAAAACAACACGCGTTTAAGCCTGCTGCTTCCACGTATCGCACCGTTTGATGTAAATTCTTTTCTGTTTGAGAAAGAGAGCCAAAGGTAACAAAGCGAGTCAGATTCGCGTACAACCCATGTCCCCGCGCACAAAATACCATCATGGCTTGCCGACCAATGACTGCTCCGCTGGGTAACGGGTGACGATAAAGAGGTAAGCGACGATCGCCTGCTACAAGGGTTAAAGCCGGATGCAACCCCCTGCTCCATAAGGCGTGTGCGCCAAAGCCCGCTAATTGATACTCAGTCCAGCCGGGTTGTGCCTGCAACATAACTTCCGTCATTGCTTCACTCGCTAACTTTCCGACCTGACGGTAGCGGTCTAACTCGCTAGGGAGCAAAACACGTCGATGTTGAATCAGTAATTGAGGTAACGAAGCTTCAGCCTGAATCGGGCGATCGCTTAAAATCTTGCCATCACTTGTTACTTCTTTTACAAAGGTTTCTCGTTTAAAGCTTTCTGACCACGGATGTACAAAAAGTTGGTAAAGCGGATCTTCTGCACAATGCGGCAGTTCTTCATCTTGAAGCCGTCCCGCTTCGATCTCATCTGTCAATATCCAGGCATCCGTTGGAGTGATTAATACTTCTGCGACTCCCGTCTCAGCTGCCAGTAAAACAGTGTTAGAACCACCTGCCGTGGCCCAGGCAAACCAATCTGTCCCGCGCAGGCGAACAGCGGCGGCGCCTACTTCGTGAAGGGCCTGTCGAATCAGTTGCAGTTTATAAGAAACTTCGTCAAATACATTCATAGGTGAATCAGATCTTTACGATCGACTAAAACAGCTTGTAAGTTTTCTGCTTTTCTTGCCAAAAGACAAAACAATTCAGCTTGTGTAGAGGAAATCAAAAAGCTGAGAACCACTATCGAAAAGCATTGAGAGGAATCGTTGCAACGCTTTAAAGAAGCGTTCCACCCAAAATTTTTCAAAGAAATCAAGACAAAGCGCCTATTTGATCTATAGCAAGACTTCAAAAGGAGAGCCTTTCACACCACCCCTCCTCACTCCACACATCTTCCAGGTTGCTAGAAAAGGACTTTAACTTGTGATCTAGAAAATTACTTTCTTGCAGAGAACTTATCCATCTATTAGAAAGCACTAAGAGCAATTTCGCTTCACCCCTAGTGCTTATTCTGAAATAGACTGCTGCTTAGCCTTGAAACCTAATTACGATTTTGTACCGAGCTTGAGCTGGCTATGGATGACATTGATTTCCTCCACAATGATGGGCTGAATGCGTTGGGTAAGCTTGTGATTGTCTTGCCTTCAATGTATCTGAAAAAACATCCTCCATCTGTGGCAATGCCATCTTTATAGCTTCTAAAAGCTGCGCTTGCTCGTCTTCGACACTTTCTCCTCTACCTAGTGTGGCAGATGCGATCGCCTCGATTGGAAATTTGGGAGTGCGATCGGCATAAAGCAGTCCGTTGGCTTCCTGAAAAGTGTCGGTCAACTGGGTGTAACAGAAGCCACTAAAGATCTCGACCTTGTTAACCGTCTGTAACAGC
>DVDV01000066.1 GCA_015296075.1 Leptolyngbyaceae cyanobacterium M33_DOE_097
ACTGCTGGAACGTTCCTGCAAAAATCGTGTTTGACATTGAATCAGATTTCTTTATGACTGACGTTTCTGTACTGTCTGGATGCCAGTTTTACAGTACAGATTTGCCCCCTACCCCTGTGCTGGAGAACCTATGGAGCTAAACCTTGATCTGGCAAATGCCTCTCCTGTCTTGACCATCAATTACACCGAGATTGAATTCTGGTTAGTAGGATGTGGTGGAACAGGCTCCTGGCTCGCTCCATCCATTGTTCGGTTAGGTAGAGTTCTGTCTAGTAAAGGGAAGAAGGTCAAACTCTACTTTGTTGACCCAGACCACGTTGAAGAAGCTAATGTGTTACGCCAATGTTTCTGTGATGCAGAAGTCGGGTTAAACAAAGCCAAAACATTGGCACTTCGCTATGCGATCGCCTGGAAAATGGAAGTCGGTGCGATCGCCCAACCCTTCGATCCAGCCTGGGTTACTCCCGCCTACAATACCCTTGCCTTAGTCACAGGCTGTGTCGATAACGCCAAAGCCAGACAATCGATCGCTCAAATATTAGAGAATAACAACCACCAATTCACTCCTCGTACCTGGTATCTGGATTGTGGCAATTCCCGACGCAGTGGACAAGTTCTCTTAGGCTCTCACCTTTCTACCCAACCCGATGATTATCGGTTTGACGCATTGGGATGCTTTCGGCTCCCTGCCCCTACCATCCAACAACCCGACCTGCTTATTCCGCAACCAGAGGAAATAGAGGATAACAGCCTCTCCTGTGAACAGCTTGCTTTACTGAATAGCCAATCCCTCAGCATTAATCAGCGGGTTGCGGCTGAAGCCTTCGATTATCTGTTGCAATTGACCACCGGGAAGCTGCGACGGTTCGCCACCTACTTTGATCTAGAGAGCGGCAGTGGGCGATCGCTCTACACTACCCAGGCAAGTGCCATTCAAGCAATCCATCAGTCTTCAAATTAATTATCGCTCACTGCATAATTTTCCACTGTGCTGGAATTTTTTACTCGATCAGTCCTGCTCGCATTGCCAGCACGGCTGCCTGAGTGCGATCGCTGGCACATAATTTGCTGAGGATACTCCGGATATGCACTTTGACAGTACCAAGACTCATATAAAGTTGCCCAGCAATCTGGTTATTGGTATAGCCCTGAACCATCAGTTCCAATACTTCCAACTCTTTGTTTGTCAGAGGATCAGCCTCTAGAATCGCGACTTGCTCCGAATCGAGAGCATTGATAGCAACTGTTTGAGGTTCACTGGTAATCGATAATGACGATGCAACTTGCCGAGCGTGCTTGAGGACAATACGGGCGATCTCTGGATCAATCCAAGACTGTCCCTCGAAGGTCATACGGATGGCTTCCAGCAGTAATTCAAACTTGGTGTTTTTGACACAGTAAGAATCTGCCCCTGCTGCAAAAGCCGCCAGCACCATCCTTTCCTGGGTGTAGGACGTTAACATGATAAATCGGGTTGAAACCTCTGAATCTGGAGGGAGGGCATTCCGAAACCGTTGCACAACTTCTATCCCATCGATATCTGGCAAGCCGATATCCACGATCGCCAGATCCGGCTTAGTTTTCTGAAGTAGCTTCAGCCCTGCCACCCCTGTGTCAGCTTCTCCCACCACCGAAATATCCTGCTGCTCATTCAGGGAACTACGGATGCCAGTTCGGGTCAGGCTGTGATCCTCGACAATTACAATTCGCATCATTCACCTCATCCTGACTACTTCTAAAGGCTGATAGATGCGAATCCCTAGATAGAACAAGTCTTTGCCTAAACGCAAAGTTTTGATAAATTCGCTAGACTGATTTCTTTACATCGCTGTTCCCTCTCCAGAATTTCCCTTCTTTTCTAGTACATTTTTATTCCCTGAGATGAAGGTTAAGGAAGTCTGTACCAAGCAGGCTTAGAGCAAGTTACGAAGCAGAGGGGCATCGCCAGTTTGCCGTAAGTCTCCTAGAGAACCGACAAATAAAGCGTTGGATAAAAATATGCTCTCAAAACCTTTAAGTCCAACTATCAGGTTTGCTTCATCGGGAGCAAAACGCATTCTGCTGGTGAATGCCCTCCCTAATATCTTTCGCTCCATACGATCGCTGCTCAGGAAACGGGGGTATCAGGTAGACAGCGCCCATAGCGGAATAGACGCACTGATTCAGCTTGAACAGTCTCCACCTGACTTATTATTGCTGGATACAGCTACTGCTGATATAGATGGTTACGAAGTGACCCGACGAATTCGACGGAATGCTGAATTGCCCTTTTTTCCAATCATGTTGGTGGCCGATCATAACCATGCCAGTGTGGTTAAGGGCTTAGCCTTGGGTGCAAATGATGTCATCCGCCCTACGGTGAAAAAGGGAGAGCTATTTGCCAGAATCCAGTCGATGTTAAAACTGAAACACAGTATCGATGAACAAATCAGGATTAATCAACAGCATGAAGACTTCATCGCTAGCCTGACTCACGATCTACGAACCCCGCTCATTGCAGCAGATCATATGCTGCATTTACTACGTCGAGGTACTTTTGGTAAAACATTGCCGGAGATGCGGGATTCTTTAGAGCAGGTTGTTCAAAGCAACCAAACTTTGCTAGAGATGGTAGATACTCTTCTGGAAATTTATCAGTATGAAGGAGGGTGCAAAGATCTTCACTTTCATAAGGTTGATCTCTGGGAATTAAGCCAAAACGTTGTTAGAGAACTAACTCCTCTGGCTATGACTAAAGGCTTGGCGTTGAACCTAACCTTAGTAGGAGTCACTGACAAAACACCTTTGTGGGTTAGGGGCGATCGCCTGGAACTTCGCCGCCTACTGACTAATTTGATTGGTAATGCCATCCGTTATACCGATACCGGATTGGTAGAGCTTCGCTTACAGCATTTGACTCGTGATTCCCCAGAGAATAGCTCCATTGTCCTGGAAGTAGAAGATACAGGAATTGGTATCCCCCCGGAAGAACAAAAGTTTCTATTTGAGCGCTACAGGCAGGGAAATCATCAGCGTCGAGGGAACGGGCTAGGGCTTTATCTATCTCATCAAATTGTGGAAGCTCATCAGGGAACTATCAAAGTTGAATCTGAAGTCGGTAAAGGAAGTTGCTTTATAGTTCAATTCGATCTACTTCGTAATTAAAAGCTCAAACCTTACTGAACTAAATCCTCTATTTCTTTTAACAGCGTTTCTAGGCGATCGCGTTTCTCCTGATCCTCCCATGCAGATGTCTTTTTGAGCTGACGGCTTACAGCATTGAAACGCTTTAGGTAGTCGGGAGGCTGAGAAGCAGTGTTCTGTGATTGCGAAAGCTGTTTGATACGGTCACGAATATCTCTGATCGACAGGTCTTGGGCGATCGCTGCTTGAAGTAGCTCTTGTCGCTGCCCTTCATCCTTAACCCGTCCTATGGTTTGCGCCTTCGTATACTCAATTTTTCCTTGTTGGAGTGCCTCAAGCACTTCTTCAGGCAAATTTCGTAAGGGCAAGCGATGTTTTACAAACGACTGCCAACTCATTCTTCCAAGGGCATTAAATACTTCTTCTACAACCTCTTCTTCCTGAACCACAACGTTGTGGTTCAAATTTCGAGTTGACTCATTCTGCATTCGATATAGGAGAGACACTACTTCCTGGACAGACAACCCCAATCGAATTGCTAGTAGCTGTAAGATCCCTTCTGTTTCCTCAACTGGGTTTAAATCCTCCCGTTGCAAGTTCTCGACCAGCGTGATTTGAAGTGCTTGCTGATCATTTAACTCAAGAATAGTTGCAGGAACCTCTGTTAGACCTGCTCCCTGAGCCGCTCTATAACGACGTTCCCCCGCGACCAATTCATATTCTCCAGGTTTCCCTGGCATGGGACGAACCAGTAAGTTCTCTAAAATACCGTACTCTCGAACAGAAGCAGTAAGCTGCTCCATTTTCGGAGGATCAAAATAGCGTCTGACCTGCTCAGGTTTGCGATGAATCTGAGCAATCGGCAAAAAATTCTTGGTCTCACTAGGCTCCGGCTGAGCCAATTCTTCAGTACTGGAACCGAATAGCCTAGTTAAATCAATACTTCCCCCGTAGGGTTTATCTTTTTTAGAAGCTTTGGATTGTGTCATAGAAGCTCCAGCCCTTCAATAATCTGATTCATCGTTTTAAGCGCAGGGTGTTTTCTATCATAAAGTGCTAAGGGCAGATGCTCTTCTGAAGCATCTGCAAAAATTGTAGATCGTGCGATCGGGGGGTAAACTGTCGCAACTGCTGAAAGCTGTTCTTGGATCGCTGCCAATGTCCGCTCATCATGAGAATTTCGCTGATCATACATGGTTGGTATAAATCCGGCGATCGCAAGATCTCGGTTTGGACGCGCCCGCACCAGTTTAATCGTGTCAAATAACTGTTGCACCCCATTAAACGCTTTGTATTGGGACTGAATTGGTACCAACACATGAGTTGCTGCAACTAACGAAATATAAGCCAAGTTACCTAAACTCGGAGGGCAGTCGATCAAAATGAAATCATAATGCTCTTGAACGGGCAATAGTGCCTCTCTCAAGCGAAAGTCACTCATCATGGCTGACATCAATTCACGCTCTGCTAAAGCAAGCCCCAAGTTAGCAGGAACTAAATCAACGCCCGGTGTACCATCTTCTTTTTGAGTCTGAGCATAAATTCCCTTGTGAATGGGTAACGGCTCGTCGTGCAGAATCGCGTGGTATATCGTTTTGTCTAATTCGTAAGGATCAAAACCCATAAATATTGTGAGGGAAGCCTGAGGGTCCATATCCACCACAAGAACTTGGTAGTAATCTCCCTTCTTCTTACTCCGTTTCTTAGTCTTCACATCTAACCGCTTACAACAAGCAATCATGTATCCAAGTTGATTGACAAGAGAGGTCTTGCCAACCCCACCAGCCTGATTAAACAAAGCAATAATCCGACTCATTCAATTTTTTCCAAGTATTAGAGTAAGTCAAATTTTGAACCACAACGTTGTGGTTCAACTGCAAAACACACTTTTGAACAATCCTGAAACGTCCCTTAACATGGGGATCATCAAAAATAGCAACAAAACTTTAAGCGAAACCAGATTCACTAGGAACCTGTACGCAGGACTGAGAACAGTGGCCAAAAAACCTCTTCGGGATTAGTCAGACCAAATATGCCTGATAAATAGTATGTATCAAGACCAGCTTAATTGAGCATCCATCTTTGAAATTCGTCTCATTTCAACTCACTGTTTTGGGGAGGCTCTTCCCCAATAGATTGATAAAAAGCCCGTTCAGCCGCTGCACCGAGTGCTCGCTTGGCATATCGCTTGAAGCTGGCTTCTGATTTATGACGGGTCAGTGTCCGAGCATGAAGGCTTTCAACCCCCCGTAAGAGCAAGCCAGTAGCAAACGTATGGCGTAACTGGTGAGGATGAACATTCAGCAAAGTCAGGATTTGTTTGAGTTCTGCCTCCTTGAACTGTCCCCATCTATCCTGCGGATTAGGTTCTAGCGCTCCTTGCTCAATGCTTTGCCGCCGCTCTAATGCCAATTGAGCCTGCTCTGCTGCAATCTTACCCAAAGACTTAACTACATAGTAGAGACCTTGATACCCCAATCGATTGCCGCTCCGATTCCGCCCACATGACAGAAACAAGGGAGCATCCGGTAGCAAATCCCCTTCTTCAGAACGACGCTGCACTAAATACGTATTCAACTGTTCTCGCGCTTGGCGGCTCAACGGCACAGTGCCCGTACTGTCATCCTTGGCTTCACGGATGGCTAGCCGCACGCCATCATAGTCGACTACGTTCAAATTCACGACCTCTTCCGCGCGCAGTCCATGACCTAGTACGGCTAGTAATGCGCGATCGCGCACCTCCGCGTCCCCTTGTTCCTCCAATGCCAGGTACAGCGCCGCTATCTCGATTTCTGATAAATCCTTAGCTGGGGGCGAAGGAACCCGCTCCATCTCTACTGCTGTGGTGGGATCATGAGCAATTTGCTCCGGGTAAGCCGCTCGAAACCAATCAAAAAAACTCATCAGAGCGGTCAACGCCCGGTTGATGGAATTGGGAGAGAGTTTTTGTCCCTGCAAATAGGCTTTGAACTGAGCAATCTGGCGAGGCGTGAGATCAGACCAGGCTCGATCTGTCCAAGCTAAAAATCGCTTCAATTCCCGTCGATAGGCTTTTTGCGTGTTATCAGCCAGCGATCGCGCCTGGAAATATTCCTCCACCCGCAGCCAACGCAAATCCGTGGGTTCCGTTGACCGGGGTGGAACTGAAGTCTGAGCAGAAACCAGCCGGATGGAGGGTAGCCCTTCTGAACCAGAAAACATGACAATCGCCACACAACAAAGGTTACCAACTTGAGCTTAAGGCATTTCAAGTAAAATATCTAGACAATATCTTCTATACGACTAAACTACGACTAGGTTCACAGTGGTTAGGGTATACTAAATGAAAATCCTTGCACTGTGGGAGTCTCACGGATGCCGTCGCCCTTCCCTGGCATGAATCCCTATTTGGAACAGCCAGCCTTCTGGTCATCGTTTCACACCCGACTAATGGTGGCGATTGCGGATACGGTAGCGCCCCAACTCCGCCCCAACTATTACATTGAGGTTGAGACTCGCGCCTACCAGGATCAAGAAGAGCCAGAAGAAATCCTCGTGGGTATTCCAGATGCTGCTGTCTTAGCTGCTCGGTCAATCGAGCAATTGGAGCCGTTGCGAGTTGAATCGGGTGTAACGTTAACTCAGAAGCGACCTCGCTCCATTTTCTTGCCCCAGCCAACGACCATTAAAGAGCGCTATTTAGAAGTTCGCGAAGTCGGCACAGATACGGTCATTACAGTGATTGAGGTGCTGTCACCCAAAAACAAGCAGAAAGGAAGAGGCAGAACGGCTTATGAAAACAAGCGCAGGCGAATTCTGGGCAGTCTCTCCAATCTAGTTGAAATTGATCTAATCCGGGCTGGCATCCCGATGACGATGATCGGAGAGGTACAGCCGAGTGATTATCGCCTCATTGTGAGTCGTCGTTCACAACGTCCTCAAGCTGACCTGTATGACTTTGACTTGCGTGAACCCATTCCCAGTGTGCCGCTGCCGCTAAGACCCGAAGATGAGGAACCGTTGGTAGACTTACAAGCTATTGTGCAGGGTGTGTGCGATCGGGCGGGGTATAACGAACGCATCGATTATCGTCAGCCTGTCCCACCGCCCAAGCTATCAGAGGCTGATCAGTACTGGGTCGATGAGTTACTTGCCCCCCTCCGAGGCGCGTGATGGCACGTCCCGATCAGGAAAAATGTCGGCTGTGCTCCAAGCTTGACCCCCAGGAAGCCCAACAGCGTCATGGATCAGATGGGGACGGATGCTGGAATCCGAACGTTTGCCATAACCGCCGTTCCTACTATCGCCACCGGGGAGTCCGGAACCATGTCCGCAAACAGCGACGACGCGGACAGCAAACTGAACCTTTATCATCAGAACCGGGCGTTTCTGAGGTTGTACGAGTAGCGACACTAGACGTACTAGCTCCAGCCGTTCCTGCCGCTGTCGTTCACTGGTATCGAGTCACTAAGGAATCACCGCTGCATGCCCTAGGCGCAGAACTCTGGATGGGGAACGATCGGGTCGCCAAAGTTGAACCCGTTCACTGCCTGGGGCTAACCGAATTGCAGGTCAAAACACTGCTGGTTCGGATTCTAGATGTTTTTTCACAACATAGTGGGATGAAGGTAGAACGCTTTCGTTCCTCGGTTGAACTGCATCCCCAGAATTGCCCGATTCGCCCCTGCCCGCTCTATCCAGAGGTTAGGCTGTAATGGAAGTGCAGCAGTTAGAACTTGACCTCTGGCAATCCCTGGAAGCGGCATCTCGGTTTCCAGAGACGGCGGATTTGCGATCGCTCTGTGACGCGCTAGAGCAAACCCTATCTAACCAGTCTCTGGCAGAACAGTTGACTGTCGCAGGGGATGTATTGGTGCAGCTCTCAGAGGTTCATGCTGCGCGGGCAAATCTCTTGATTTCCGGGTGGGAGCGTCGGCATAACCCGGCTGAGCCAGTGGTAAATCTAGAGGACTGTGTCGATCTGTTCGTCCAATCTTTAACGCTGGATGTATCGGATCTGTTTGAAGAACCAGAGCCAATTCAGTACCCTGCTAACCGCAAGCAGAAATCATCCGCTCAAACAGATGGCTCGGTCGTTGGGGAAGTGGATAAGGAGGCGTTGTTGAATTGGGTCGATCAAGTGGCAGCGGATCAAGCACTTAATGAAGCTCAGATGGCGGAGCAGATTCGGGATCTAGCACATGGAGAAAATGTAGAGGAGTGGTCGAAGGCGATCGCCCAATATCTTCAGTGTTTCGGCTCAAACATTCGTCTACCTGATTTACAACAAGCTTTAAAAATGCCGATCGTCGAGTTATGGCTCGGTTTGCTATTAGGAGGATACCCTTTAGAACAGCAGGGTGAATTTTATAATCGGCAAACTCTCTGGATTACTGGTGCTACCAAAGGAGTATAGCGGTATCAGTCCAGTTGAATGTAGGAACGTCATTCATCTATTTACACCATTTACCTGAGTAATGAAAAAACATTTTGATGAATGAGTTGATCAATATGGTTACTAACACAACTGGCTAAAGATTGACTATGGATAAGTAATCCCATTTCCATATTCAGAGTTAAAGCATACTCAGTTAAATTTGCACTAGAAATAAGCAAATTATTGCCGTCTGCAATCGCGCACTTCATATGAAGTGAACCGTGTTTGCCGTCTTTGCCTTTAGGGCGTTTAGACTTCTCCCAAATAAACACCTCAGATCGCTGAGCGACTTCTGCTCCCAATCCTGCTACAACTCCAAAAGGAACCTTTCCCTCCCCAACTTCTGAAGTTTCGGCAATAATCCGCAAGTGTACTCCTCGATCCATTGCGACAATCAATGCTTCTGCAATATCGGGTACTTTGTAGACCGCAAAACTGACAATCGTTAGTTCTCGTTGGGCTTCTTGAATCAACTGTTTGAGCACCTGCTCTGTTTTCCGCACAGGGATATTGGAAACATCAGGACCTGTCCATACAATTTCGGCGGAAAGTGCAGAGTGGGCCGAGGCGATCGCATAGGCAGCTGAGCGTAACGCCAAGGCAATAGACTGGCTATCTAAGTTTGTTGATGCCTGATGCCAGTCCTCCAAAAGCTCAAGCACAGCCCGCCGAAAATTGAGGTTCGGCAACTGACTCAGTACCCTAGCTTTCAATGCTTCACTGTAAGACCCTGCGGATTCTTCCAGAAAGTCTGCCAGAGAATTCAATGCAATCGGTGGTAGTTCTTTCGCAACCCGGTGAATTGAACTGAGTAATTTTGAGTTCACGGGGTGGCTCTCCATTATTGAAAGAATGCCAACTGTTGACGATGTAGCGTTGGGACAAGCAGCGATCGGTCTAAGAATTTATTCCCTCTTTCGCATGAAGTTTCAGGACTGAATAGACAAGCATGGCAGGCTGCCCAATGTAGACAGGCATTGCCTTGAAGTGGATCATGTTCTGCACAGAGAGGATCAGAGGCGCATAGGCGTGTTTGCTCTAACGCTTGGGCAATGTGGTGTCCCAAAATTGCAGGTTCTCCCAAACTGACTAATCCCCCCAAAGTTCCTTCACTATCTGGGGCAGCGGTATAAATCAACAGTCCTGCTTGTGGTCCATCTTCGTCACTGACTGGCTTGGAATAGAGCCTTTCACGCAAACTGGCTGCATTGTAACCACACTCGATCGCCAGTTGCCGCATCAAGGCATGGGAGAAGGAGTGAATCAGCATATAGCGAATGCCAGGAAATCTAATCTTCAGTGGATCAAGTCCTCTGTTTTGACACCAACGTTTATGTGCCTCCCATGTCTGGCTTTGGTGTTTGCTGACGGCAGCTTGCTGCTCCCACTGCTCCAGTGACGGTTCATCAAACTGCAAGAAAATTCCCTCTCCTTTCACTTCGGTCGTTGGAACCCACTGGGGAGCACTCCGGCTCAGCCTGACTCGATATTCCTCTGGGATTTCTCCAGCGTCTTCAAAATCACCGGGAGACTGAATCCGGGTGAAGCCGATCAAGGATTGAACCTCCCGGAGGCGTTCCACTAAAACAACTTGAGTAAACCATTTTTCAAAGCCTTGAGGCGGTGGAACTGGACGAAGCTGGAAATCTTTCGTGTTTTTGCTGGAGTCTGCGGTGGAGAAAACTTCCCACTCCGGAGTCCTTAAGTCATGAGTTATGTCACTCTCTGAGCTTCCTGCTTGCCGCCTTTGGATTTCTTGCCAAATATCATCAATTGAGTATTTGGCGAATTCTTGAAGTTCACCGACCGCTTGAAATGCATCCAGTAGAATTTTGAGTACGTCGCCGCTAGTTGCCTTACTCAGCCGGGTCCAGTATTCACCCACCAACTCACCCAGTTTATTAGACGCAGTCGGAATCGAGAGCGCAGACAAGCTAATGCCGAACCAGCTATTGGAAGCACCGAGCAAAATCCCTCGCATTTGTTGATCACAGCGATCGTCAAAGCTACGGAGATGGGGATGTCGTCCCCGACAGCGAGGCATTGTTTTTTTACCTTGCTCTCCAAAGGCATCGGATAATCGACGGGGTGACGCACCACAGCCCTCACCTTCGCACTTGACCACAATATCAGCCGCCGTCCCCGAAACTCCATATTCTTCCAGTCGCAAAGGTCCCCGGCAGTTCGTATTACCGCGATGGACAAAGTACAGCCAGGGAAAGTCATCTAAGTGTCCGTGTTCGCAGGCAACCAGGAACCGAGCGGGTATCACTTTGGGAGGTTTCCCTGGTTTACGGCAATTTTTGTGGATGTAATGGCTTTCTTGAGGACGGTAGGGATTGGACTTGAGTTCAAAATATCCCCCCTGCAAGGGAGCTAGAAAACGACAGTAGGGACAAACCATCCAGGCTGGAAAGGGCGCTACGGGAATGCCAATCCGAGCGGCTTCATCAAAGGGGTTAAAGCCACCAGAATCCTCCTGCAAAGACATAGGAGGAGATTTTAGTTGCTTGACCTGCTTGCCTAACTCTCGGCGCACGGCTGTCAGAAGCCGTTCCTCGGCAACCTCAATGCCATAGCGGTCAGCCCAATCCTCCAATCCCAGCACCATGACAGAGAGATTTGGGAGGTCAACCACTGCCCCAACCCCATAGGAGAAGAGAATTTGACTAGGGCGAAGTTCCCCAACACGGTACTTATAGTTTGCCTGGGTCATAGTTCAGATGGGTCAACAGACATGGGTTGAGGTAGACGGCTAAAGTCTTCATCAGGGACGCTATCGGTGAGAATGAGTCCGATGGTTGGCTCCACGTTTCTGAGGGAGTTGAGACAGGTAAACTCTTGCCAATCCCCTTTTCCGGCAGGCTTCAGAAGGTCGATCGACGTACCATCCTTTGAAGCAACCTTGTATTTAAGTGTGCCGCCACCTGGGGTATTTTGAGCACTGCTCAACCAGACATCGAGCTTTGATTTCAGTTCTTGCTGAACGTAATCTGCAACTTTGGTATTGGCTACTAATCCAGCTCGCTGTACGATCGCGTCGATCGCAGCCCTTAAAAACGGATGGTTCGCTTGAATTCTTCCTGCATGATGGTTGGGATTAAAGTCTTGACCCGATAACCGGATCAAAGAAACGAGTAAAGCACTGAGTCCCCGGTACAGAGCACCCGAGGAAAAGGGAGTGACTGATAAAGCTTCAACGTGTTGGTAAAACGTTGCATGGTAATGAGCAAACCGCTCATAGTGTGACAAGTCTCTGGGACGTGCCCAGTTATAAACGGTAATGACTAAACCAGGATACGTTCTGCCGACTCGCGAGGTTGCCTGGATGTACTCAGCCGTATTTTTGGGCTGCCCACAGACAACCATCAAGCCTAACCGTTTCACATCCACTCCAACGGAAATCATATTGGTTGCCAAAATGACATCTAACGGATCACGTTTGTCTACTTTCTGGTTGTGCTTTCGTCTGGTACGGTTTTCGGCTTCTTGCTCTGGATCAAATGTCGTTTCCATCCAATCCAAAATGTCTGGAATTTCAGTTGAATCTTTACGGGAGGTCAACTCATCCATCAGCAACCGGGTTCGTTTGGCTAATCCCCGCCGATCCATCTTGGCAAGCCGAGACCGAATATCATCATCTACTAAGCGCCGAGTTCCGCCTAATTCTCGTAGGGAGTTAAAGTAGCCAACGAGGGTCATCCAGGGGTCAGCTTTTGTACCATAGCCTTTGGTTTCATAGAGATACTGAGAGGCCGATAGAGAGGCAACATAAACTCGAATTAATGCGGCCTTAATTCTGCGACCAGGGGCACAAATACCGAGATAACGACGACCAGGATACTCTTCGCTAGGTTGCCGTTGGCGGGAGAAAAAGTTGTCTTCAATGTCTAGTCCTTGTGGAGGAAAGACTTGCACTTTGCGGAGAAACAAATTGTGAACTTGAGCATTCGCCTGTCGAATTGTGGCAGTTGAGGCAACCACTTTGGGGCGGACTAATTTTCCATTCACTGTCCAGGAGGCAAGCTGATCAACCGCCGTTTCATACAGTCCGACCAGGGTTCCCAGAGGACCACTAATCAGGTGAAGCTCGTCCTGGATGATCAGATCCGGGGGACGTAGCAATGGATGCGATCGGGTTTTAGCAGCAGGTAGCGTGCTGGTCTTTTTGTGGGAATCCTTATCATCTAAATCAGGAGAACGGAATCCATGCCGTTCACATAGCCCATTCACCTGCCCAAATAGCATTTGAACTTCTCCTTTCCAGGGCATTTGGGCAAATTTATCGACGGTGGCAATCAAAAGTGTGGGTAGGCGACGATAAATCTCCTCGTCAACCACCACCACAGGAAGCCCTTCACCTTTTGAGAAGAGGCAGCGACCCAGTGAATCACCACAAAAAATGAGAGTACGCCCATCCCCTTTTTCTACTGAAGTTACCTGAATGTGCTTGCCGGGTTCAATCCGAGTCCCACACCAGGGGCAGTTTGTGAGCTGATGGGGAGAACCGCCCCGGTACTGCTGGTGCTGTCCCCGAATTTGTTTAACAAACTCCTCGCTCTGAGCTGTATAGTTTGGGGTGCTGCGTTCCCCAACCCAAAGCCCGATCCGAAAAGGTTCTTTACCCCATTGATCCTCATCATCGCGACGGATTGACTCACAGGCACAAATCAAAGCAGTGGCTCGCTGAAACTGCTGAAGGGTTAGTAGTCGCAGCGTATAACGCATTAAAACGGCGACACCAAACTCACCACTTCGCCCTGCGATCGCCCCCTGTAAACGTCGTAGCCCAATAGTATAGGCTGTCAGCCCCAGATAAGCTTCAGTTTTTCCACCGCCGGTTGGAAACCAGAGCAAATCAGCGATCGCATTAATTGGATCAATTCGATCTGGATGATGCAGGTCAGTCATACTGGGCAAGTTCAGCAGGATGAAGGCAAGCTGAAAGGGATACCAACGACGGTTCTCATACTGGTCGATTGTTTCCAGAGTCGTCTCTTTCCCTTGACGTTTCTGCTCTGAATAAAGGGAGTGAACCCGCTGTTGCCACATTGCCCTGTTCATAAACCGGAAAGCCTCGGCTGCTTGAACATTGGTTTGAAGCAGGGACACGCCTTCCTGAATCCGTTTGAGGGCAATCCGGCAATTGTGGATGACAGTCGCAGCCGGATCTTGATAAGTCAGTAACCCAGATGCCGGATCTGAGATCCGGGCTTCTTGCTGGTCAATCCAGGTTTTATAGGCATTGATCAAGGCCATTAGTTTGACAGAAAGGCTACCTGTCGGGGTTTCTGATAGCTCCTTCATGTCCAAGACTAATCCTGCGAGTTCTGGAATCTCCTCTGCGGTCGGAGGGGTTGTCTTCGGTACTTCGTAAACTGGAGCCACACTCGTTGAAAGGCAAACCGCCTTTTCGGTTGTATGAGAAGCCAGTTCTGCATGAACGCTAACGCCATGCCCGACAGCAAATTCAACTTGCTTACGGTAAAGCATTGCCATTGCTTGCGCTTCAGCCCGGATCACTGGGTCAATATTTTGAACAGTCGTCGGCAACGGATTGCGAATAAAGATGGGTGAACGGTCAGGCGCACGAACGCTCAACTCCGGTTGAAATAACCATGCTTCGTCCCGACGTTGCTTGGGTTCGTGCTGTCCATTCACGAGAAATAGCGTAATAATCCAGTCTCCGTTATCCTGTTGCCGCGATCGCCCCTGAACATAGACATCGGGACCTGCTTCGCCCATCACAACCCAGCGGCACGCTTCGCCATCTAAAGGCAATACGGTACTGCCTCCCATTGGGTAACGTTTCCAGACCAGCTTGGCATTGCCGTCTTCCTTTGGAAATTGACTGCCTTCTCGGCGGTAGTTGCCCCATTCTGCTGTGATTTCAATCGCTTTGGCTTCACCGCTGACGCAGAAAGTCATGCCAAGTGAGGAAGGAAACATCGCTGGGGTAGAGGTTGCAGTTGTTTCAGTGGCTCCCTCCTCCTGGTTGCCCTTGTCGGCGATCGCCAATTCGTCTTCCTCTTCAGGCTGCTCACCTAAGATTGTTGCTTGGCGATACTGAGGAGCCAACAAGCCAACCAAATACCGATCCTGAACACTGTCCTCCTCTACTTCTTCCTCCTCACCCTGGACTGGTCCCCGTAAATCCTTGAGAATGGCATCCTCTAGTTCAGCCCGGATATCATAAGCAGATGGAATTCTGCTTGATAGGATCGACTTCGTTGCATTTACATCAGATAAACTGTTATTTTCTGTTAGCTCAACCGTTTGTTCATCTGTGTTTGAAGATTCCTCAGCAACCTTTTCTTCGTCTTGTATATATTGGAGTTTCAATAGAGTTCCCTGACCATCAAAAGCTTTCCTCTCGAAAGGAACCAATTCGGCTTTAAACAAACTGTCCTGTTGCCAGATTTGAGGTGTAACCTTTGAGGGATTAGCAGATGGTTTCTGACGAGATTTCTTGGGCTTTGTAACCGCTTGCTGTGAAAAGAAACGGCTGATTTCTCCCATGACAGAATCTGCCATTGAGCCATCAACACCCAGGACATCCGCATCGTTCGACAGATCCAGCCCGTTTAGAAGCGTCGCCAGGACTGACTCTGAAACAGATACAACCGCACTCCAATCCAGTTGGACTGTGCGATCGCGGAGCTGCTGGTTAACAGCCAGGAGATCCAGATCACCAGGGAGAATAGCAGGCAGTCGAAGGCTTTTCATGCGTTACCTAAATTCCAAAACTGAGGATCAAAGTCTTGCAGGAGGCTACCTGGCTGATGAGCCGGAACGAGAACCATCAGGGCGCGCATGGCTCTGGTCATGCCCACAAACAAGGTGCGGCGTTCACGAGCCAGCATCTCTGCAATTTCCTCGTCTGATAGTTTCTTGGTTACTGCCGAAAAGGGGGAGTCTAGAAAACCCGCGATCGCCACGATCGGAAACTCCAAGCCTTTCGCAGCCTTCAGCGGCAACACTTTAACGCCCTTACAATTCAAGTTTAGTTCTCGACTGGTCATAAACGTCGCCTCAACTCCCAAGTAGCTAAGCTGTCCTGCAATATTCTTGCCAGATTTTTCAGTCGGCGTCAGTATAGCGCAGGCTCCTATCCCCAGGCGAAACTCGCGAGCGGCAGTGCGACAAAACTGAGCCAATAGAGAACCTTCGGAAGGGCGATCGGCAACAGCGCGGACTACTGGTAAGGGACCTGTATGGATATACAGCCGTTCAATGTTGTCTTCGTCCAGAATGCCTTCCTGCAAATAGGATTGAGCAGCTTCCCCGACTTCTTGAGTGGTGCGATGATTCATCCTCAAAATGCCTGTGCGTCCAACAAATTTAAGGGAGTGATGCACCTCAGACCACCGGAAGCTATTGCCGTAGATCGATTGATTCGCATCAGCGGTGATGAACAGCCGATTCGATTCGCGGCAAAGCCCTACCAAAAAGCGCAGCACAACGGGACTGAGATCTTGGGCTTAGCTCGACCATAAGAATGCCCTCCTAGGAAGAAGATTTTGGAGATGAACGGGTTTGTTGCACGGCTTGTCGTAGTCGTTCTATCAGATGTTCGTTGTCAGGAATTAGGTAATTCCCTGAAGGGCGACGAATCAGATC
>DVDV01000087.1 GCA_015296075.1 Leptolyngbyaceae cyanobacterium M33_DOE_097
CCCACTGCGGATAGATTCGGGCGCGAAGGGGACTTGGATAGACTGAGGCCAATCAGAAATGTCAGAGGGGCGTGAGTAGCGACCGTCATCGTCGAAGGTGAACTTCCAGGTGCCGTTGAGGCAAGTCCAGTTGGCGCGTTGCAGTTGAGGGCGGGGATATGTCATGCGTGACGCTAATCTGTCTGTGGTCGCCAAGTCACATGGGTATTGGTCGGCGAGGCATTTACCAAAAGCTTTCATAAAACTTAAACCAAACTGCATAGATCAGGATGCCCTCATTGCATCCTCCTTTATCTATTCTTGCAGTTGTTCAAAATTTACGGCGTAGATTAGCTAGAGTTGCCAACATATCTCTTTTTTATTCACCAGAATTGATCTTTTTAATAAATTTTATAAACAAAAATTACTTTCTAAGATTTACCCTAATTCAACAAGATTTTGTTTGGAGAATTTTATTGATTATTCAATCCAAATTTTACTCTTGATAAATCGACATAAGTATTGATGCAAAAATTGCTATTAGCGTGTTTTGTACGGGTGTAATTTTTTCTAAGTAGGGTGGTTTCAGCCTGGAAAATCCTAATCAAAAACTAATACATTTTGTTGCTGCGTAAGTTTGCCAAAGATTTTTTGCCGTGCAGACGCGTTTGCTTTGAGAAATCAATATTTTTAATTGTTAATCAGATGAATAATAGCCCTTAACGAAAATTCTATAGCGATCCTATCTGGATTGTAAGAAGAGTTCTTTTGGAAAATGTCTCATAACACCTCTGTCACGTCATAAATCATTTAGGACTGCTATGTATAAGGCTAGAGGTTTATGCCCAAATAAACTGGAGTTTAGACTAATTCCAAAAGTACCCCCATTTAGGAAGAGTAAACGGTTGCTTGACCTTACATATAGTGGAAAACTGCGTTTAGTCTAAAGTCCAAAAATAAAATGATTTAGCCAAAAGTAGTTGTGCTTCTAAACAATCTTTGAAGAAAGTAGAACAGAAACTAACGATTATCTCCTTTGACGGAAGAAGATCGAAGTACTAATCAGTAGGCTTTTAAGGACAACATATATGTCCTATGAGCTGCTATGAATTTCAGCGATCGCCAACTTCTTACTTCTGAGAGTAAGTTTATTAATAATCCTGCTGATTATTCTCAAGGGACACAGCAATTATCAGAGCACATTATTTTTACAAGCTTGGATGATCTCTACGTATGGGCGCACCTCTTTAGCCTGGAGCCTCTCTTATGTGGAACTGTTGGTTGTTTGATGGAGTTTGCAGCTCTAACTTGCGAAATCTAAGAAAGGCTCAACAAGGTTAGCCAGACGCAAACTTGCGGTTTGCAAATGTGTTGCTTTATCTGTGTTTTTCAACGTCAGACAGAAGAGTGGGTCAGTGGCAAAGATATTAATCTTGTCTAAAAAATGACTAAAACAGAAAGGAGGTAGTTCATGGAGTATCGTCATTTAGGTAAACATGGCATTCGTGTCTCAGAAGTTTGTTTGGGTTCATGGTTGACCTATGGTGGGTCAACGGCAGAAGATACAGCCCAACGCTGCATTGAGCAAGCCTATGATTTAGGGATCAACTTTTTTGATACGGCTAATGTGTATGCCAGAGGAGAAGCTGAAAAGATTGTTGGCAAGGTGCTGCGGCAATATCCACGTGAATCTTATGTTGTAGCAACAAAAGTCTTTTTTCCAATGGGGGAAGGGCCAAACGATCGCGGTCTTTCTCGCAAACATATTTTGGAGCAATGTAATGCGAGTCTGAAGCGCTTGGGGTTAGATTATATCGATCTTTATCAGGCTCACCGCTATGACCCAACAGTACCTCTCGCTGAGACGTTGATGGCATTTGACCAATTGGTGAAACAAGGAAAAATTCTTTACTACGGGGTGTCTGAATGGAGTGCTGGACAACTTGCCCATGCGACTGACCTGACTCGGCTAGCAAATCTCGCACCGATCGCGTCCAATCAACCGCGTTACCACATGCTCGACCGTACAATTGAACGCGAAGTTTTGCTTGTGTGCCGTCGAGAAGGCATTGGCATTATGAATTACTCACCTCTGGCGCAGGGATTGCTGACAGGTAAATATAAACCGGGACAAGCCTTACCCGAAGGTTCACGAGCCAGCGACCCGAAACAGAATATGTTTTTGAATCAGGGTGAACTGGATCAACGGCAATTGCTCAAAGTGCAACGGTTGCTGCCGATCGCAGAACAAGAAGGGTTGAGTCTGAGTCAACTTGCGCTGGCCTGGTGCTTACGCAATCCCGAACTGAGTAGCGTCATCATTGGAGCCAGCAAACCTGAACAGGTGCAAGAAAATGCAGGCGCATCCGGGAAGCAACTGTCGCCAACAACCCTGCAACGGATTGAAGAAGTTCTCAATATGGAAATCAGCGATCGCGTCACAGTTGGTGTCTAAATCCTTCTTAGTTTTCTCAAGCAACTTGTCTTTTTATCATAGCTAGTAGGAGTTTCGACTTGATGAGTCTCAACAACTCTGGTTTGTTCACTTTTGTCATGGTTGAGATCGCCCTACTGCTCGTCTTTTGGATGTTCAGCCATTGGTGGTGTGAGCAGCCCTACAATTTACAGGGCAAGACCGTTTTAGTGACAGAATGCCGATGCCCGCGTGGCAATTTGCGCACGTGATGAAGCTGAGCTGCGACGGGTGCGTACTCAGTTAGAGCAACAACTTGGTGGTGAAGTGTTTGCAATACCTGTGATGTGACTGACCAGACCCAAGTTGAGCATGTCAAATCAGGAGTGGAGTGAGGCGAGGAGTGCAAACTAAATAGTAATGAAACTATCTTCGTGGAGGAATTCTCATGACTCAAAATTTGGTTATTAACAATTTGGCAATGGAAAAAACAGCCGATGCAGCATATTCGATCGGAGGGCTACTCAGCCGACGTTGGAGTCCTCTTACTTTCTCTAATCAACCTGTTGAGCCAGAAAAGCTACGACAGGTCTTAGAAGCCGCTCGTTGGGCCGCATCATCCTACAATGAGCAACCCTGGAGTTTTATTGTTGCAACAAAAGATAACTCAGCCGAATTTGAGCGTCTGTTGAGTTGCTTGGCTGAAGGCAATCAAGAATGGGCAAAAGAAGCACCTGTACTAATGCTTTCTGTCGCCAAACTTTACTTTGAGAAGAATGGCAATGCCAACCGTCATGCCTTTCATGATGTGGGTGCTGCCGCTGCGAATTTAGCACTTCAAGCGACTGATTTGGGTCTATTTATTCACCAAATGGCCGGTTTTGACGTGGCTAAAGCCTGCGAGATTTATCAGATCCCCGAAGGATACGAGCCTGTGGCCGCGATCGCATTAGGGTATTTAGGCGATCCCAATGCATTATCTGAGCGGTTGCATCAGCGAGAAATGACTCCTCGTACCCGCAAACCCCTACAGGATTTTGTGTTTTCTGGTCGTTGGAGCCAAGTTTCAGCTTGTGTGCAAGGTGAGTAAGCATCCAAAAAATAAGAGAGAGCAATGGTTACAACCTGGCTCTAACAAGGCTTAAGCACAACCCAATTTGTGGGTTGCAGCAACCGCTAAATTGCTAAAACACGGGGCGGCTGTAGGTATCAATTATTGTGGCAGTGCAGTCGCCTCACATTAAGAAGTGAATTAGGCACTTGAGCGATCGCAAGAATCTTTCGGTTAAACGAATCTCTTTCTCGAAGTGACAAATGTGGGTTGGATAATTACCAGATCGAGTTTAGAGCTTCGTAAACAAATAAGATCTCAATGCTAGAGCCTTCTGTGGTAGAGGTTTAGCATTCCCCCAACAGGATGACATTTACCTGCAAATCCCTTATTCATATTTAGAGCATATTCTACTATTACGAATATCTATTCAATAGATTTAACTGAATAGCATAATCTTTTCCTTCTTTTGCCTTTGGTAAGTTTAAATATAAGATACTATCTCTAAACTCTGCATAAGCTTGGTGATTTTGAATTCGTGCAGGTAACGGGATGATCTGTTGAAAGCTATCATGGTAAAGCTGTACGCGATGATGAGTGCTTTGATTATCTTGCTTGGTCTTGAGCTTGCGTTCGCCATGAACTGAAACCGACTCACCTGATACCTTGATATATAACTTTTGTGGATCAACCTCAAAAAGTTCCATTCTCAATGTGATGGTTTCTAGTGTCTCCTGAATTTCAACTACTGGAGCAAAGCGAGGACTTTCAGGATATGCAAGATCCGGCTTATGGGGTGTCGTACAAGCTTTTACTTGCTCAGAGGATTGGCTCGTTGGTTGTTGGATGAATCCCATTTCTTCAAATGGAGTAGATCGAGCAATCACCATAGTGATTATCTCCGTGACTGGTAATTTTCAAAAAAGCTGTGGTGCTATTTGATTTCCCCTTAGTGAACCGTCTTCTTAGCATTAACTCATCTCTCTCAAGATGTACTCTAAAGTGAGACTGAAAAACTATGCCTTAAGACTTTCAAAATCCAAAAACTTCTATCTATTAAGGGCTATAAGCTGACCAGTGAACATCTTGCGTCAATGCAAATTTGGTTTCGCTTAACTACTTGTGAGATAAGAACTAAATTAGAGCAGCATCCAATACCATAACGAATTGTAATTTTTCATTGGTTAAAAAAATAGTGCAAGCTAGACTAATTGTGATGCAGTAAAGATGGGAATAATAAATGAAGAGAGGATGGAAGTACCAATGAATCCTGAAACATACTCTGCAACATCTCTTCAGACTTACTCTGAGCCATCTTTGCTTGAGCATCCTTTGCCGTCACTGCCAAACACTCCTGAACTAGATAGTAATGCGATTGAAGAGTGGCAAAGCTGGTTAAGCTCTCATCGAATCTGGAGCCAGTTGCCAACCGCAACATTACAAGCGATCGCAAAGGCTTTTTATTGCTTTCGTGTAGAAGCTCAAACCTTGATTTATCAAGAGGGGCAGACTCCGATCGGGCTGTATCTGATCCAGTCAGGCTGTATCGAAATTTTTCGACGATCGCCCATTGGCAATTCCTTAATTCGCTACCGACATGCTGGCGATTTGTTTGGCTACACCCTCATCGCAAATGCAGTTGAGGGTACTTATCAAACCAATGCGATCGCCCTCAACGCCAGCAAAATTTTGTTTCTTCCTAAAACAACGTTTCGAACCTTAGTCATTGAGTTTCCTGAAATTCAGCAGATGATTCATTCGCTACTCTCACAAGATTTACTGGAGTATGCGACACGCATTGCACGAGAACAGATCCGCATTCAGGGCTTACAGGCTTACATTCAGCCTGTCTCTCAAGAAGCAACAATTTTGGGCAGTAGTAAAGCCGCCCAAAAACTGCGAGAGCAAATCCAGCACGTGAGTCAGACCCTAGACCCTGTAATTTTTCAGGCACCCGTTGGCTCTGGTAAAACCTTTCTGGCAAAACTGATCCATGTTCAATCGCGCTTATCCGCCCAACCTTTTGCCGAGATGGATTGTGCTGATTTACCGCGTACAGCTGATGGACGATTGAATACGGATGCCTTGTTTGGTCGAGTCGATCAGCAACCCGGTATTTTAGAACTATTAGAACGTGGCACGTTGTTGTTGGAGAATGTGCAGGTCTTGAGCGAAGGCGATCGCGCCCGTTTGATTCATTACCTCAAAACTGGCCTGGTTCTACCAAATCATGGCATTGGTGCTAAAACAGCACTAGCGACAGAACCACCGCAACCCAGCCAGTCTTGGGTTCGTTTAATTCTGGCGGCACCGCACAAAGTCGAACTATCAGACGTAGATGCAGTCACAATCAAACTGTTTGCCTTGCCTCAACGGAAAGCCGATATCCCAGACTTTGCTCGTTATTTTCTGAGCCAATTCTGCCATGAACAAGATCGTCCTCTCTTAAATCTAGATCAGTCCGACTTGCGTCGCTTGCTGAGCTATGAGTATCCGGGTAACTTATCAGAACTAGCCGAGATTTTGCACCGAGCTGTAATCATGACTCCGCAGGGAAATTCGGTGATTCCAGAACAGGCATTGTGGTCAGTGCAGTCAACTAAAAATGCCTTTCGGCTCGACCTGCTGACTCACGTTTCCTGGTTACGCCGTTTCTTGCTAAGTCGCTGGTATCCGACAGCGATTTGGGGCGTGATGATGGCTATTTTTGTGCCTGTTACAGTCCTGGGCTTTGTGGGGCCTCAGACCCGCGAAAGTAGCGTCACGCTGACTTTATTTTGGGCCTGGTGGTGGCCAGGTTATTTGTTCTTATTTGCCTTTGTGGGGCGGCTCTGGTGTGCAGTCTGTCCGTTTATGATTGTGGGGGAATGGGCGCGGCAAATTTCGCTCTGGCTGTTTCCACGCCGCCAACTGGCTTGGAATACTCAGTGGCTGAACCATTGGGGTGCCTGGGTTTTGTTTGGTAGCTTTGTTGCGATTTTTCTGTGGGAGCAACTTTGGGATTTGCCGCATCATGCGTACCTCTCAGCCTGGTTATTGGTGGCGATCGCGGCTGGAGCAGTCATTTTTAGCTTGATTTACGAGCGCCGTTTGTGGTGTCGCTATCTCTGCCCGATCGGGGGAATGAATGGCATGTTTGCCAAACTTTCCATGCTGGAGTTGCGATCGACTCAGCAGGTTTGTGGGAGTCAATGCTCCACCTTTGGCTGCTACAAAGGCAGTAGCGCCACGCCCATCACCTTTGCCGATGCCTTACCGACCGAAGGGCAGGCTACAGGTGGGTGTCCGCTTTATTCGCATCCCGCGCAGTTGCAGGACAATCGAGATTGCATGCTCTGCATGACCTGTCTCAAAGCTTGCCCAAACCGTTCGGCGCAGCTAAATCTGCGGTTTCCGGCATCTGATTTGTTGGATAATCATCGCGGTTTGAAGTGGACCCTAAAAACTGGACAGAGGGTTAAGCTACACAAGGGTTAACCGGAAGGAGGGTGAAACTTGTGAGCAAAAAACGCAAACAATACAGTGCACAATTTAAGGCGAAAGTGGCCTTGGAAGCTCTGCGGGG
>DVDV01000270.1 GCA_015296075.1 Leptolyngbyaceae cyanobacterium M33_DOE_097
CCCACTGCGGATAGATTCGGGCGCGAAGGGGACTTGGATAGACTGAGGCCAATCAGAAATGTCAGAGGGGCGTGAGTAGCGACCGTCATCGTCGAAGGTGAACTTCCAGGTGCCGTTGAGGCAAGTCCAGTTGGCGCGTTGGAGTTGAGGGCGGGGGTACGCAACTTCCGCATGTGGCTCGGTGATAGATGCCAAACCACGGGGTAAGGGTTCCGTCAATCGTTTACCGAAAGATTTCATGGGGAAGCTTGAGCTATTCTGCGTTTACTAGGATGCCCTCTTACGCATCCATAAACAACTTTATTTTTGCAGTTGATGTTGAAGTTGTCAGTACCCCGATTAATACTCTTGTGAGAGTAAAGGTCGGAATCTTATAGCTATATATAAAAGTTTACATTCCAGCCATTGTTTCAAGCAATTGCAGAATATTTCTTTAGCTTTTCTCTTTAATGATTATTTAATTATTTTTGGATTACTTCACGATTACTGATTAATATTGGTTTTAACTTTTTATTCTCTGCAAGTCAGTATTTCTAGTGGGAAGCGGTGACAAAAGAGGTGCTTGTACTTTTGGAATGGGTGGCTAGCTCAGTCATATCGATCATCCGAATCCCCAAACTTCGCCTTCCTCTGCTGCTAGATTAGTGGTCTGCCAAGCCAATTTTGTCAGGTAGAGAAGACGAATGACCAATGACGAATGGCTTAGTCGCTACCGACCCTGCAAAGTTCTTTTGGTAAACTATTAGGCTGTTATAAATCTCCCAGTCTTAAATTCCCTGATGGCAAAATACTTGTTCAGCATTTTGCAATTGGTCAGATGTGCCTTCCACCATAATCAGGTAATTGCCCTGCAAGAGGCGATCGCTATATACGCCAGCCTGCGCTTCAGGAATGCCCAATTGCGTTAACGCTTGCACACATTATGTGCTGCTAAAGCTCCGACGCCTGTGCTTGCAGTTGTTGCGATCAATGCAGCACCGAGACTGCCAACTGCCAAGATAGGTCCAATTCCTGGCAAAGCAAGAGTCGTCAGCCCTACTAGTACAAAAGCCCAAGAACTGTGGGCAAAAGTATCTGTAACAAGCCCTAGAGGTGTTTTGAGACTTTGTTTCCCAATTTGATCGCTCACTTCAACCCCACTCACTTCTTGATCCCCATCTGTCTGTTTAACGACAACAGAGACATGCTCCATTGGAAAATTAGATGTGTTGAGCTGGTTTAACGACTGTTCTACCTGTTCTGGATTGGTAAACACACCAAAGGCACGCTTTTGGTTGTTGCTTTCCATAAATTTCTCCACTTATCAAGTATTCAATCAATGTATTAAAAGCAGGTTTTACTAAAGTTTGGACGTTCACATCTATCGCAGTGAAGCAACCTGATGATTAAAGCTATTTGGAAATTAAGCGTATGGCGCGATCGCTCAATAATTACGAGGCATTTCACTTGGTTCCCTACTAGGATCATGATGAATCAGATGCAGTCTTCGTGTATAGATTTAATGTTGTCAAATCTATGTAGCAAGAAAGTTGCTATATTATTTAGTTTACGTTTCTTAGTATAATTAGAGGCCACTAGTTGAGACTAAATATAGAGCAGATAAAGACGCTTTCAGCCAAGAAAATACCTTGGCTGAAAGCGTCTTTATTTGGAAAGAAAAGTTCTACGGAAACTAAGAAAAGCTAGCGGAGACTAACACTCACTCACGCATTACGACAGGTCAGCTTAACGAGAATCAGTCCCTTGATTAGGGGCACCAATCACGTCAACTTTTCCTCCGGGTGCCTCAGCTTCAGTGTTGGGACGAACCTCAGTCCCGGATTCTTGACCGGTCATGCGATACCTCTCGTCTAGTGGGGTATCTCCTTCTTTAGTGGTTGGAACTGTTGTTTGTGTTCCAGGATTGTCTTGAGGATTGTACTTCTCATCATCTTGACGAGTATCTGGAGGAGGTGTATTAGGCATAATAATTTTTATCCTCTATACTGCTTGTTCCTTAAGAATATCGTTAGTCTCTTGTTTACATCCTATTCTTTGGGTATAAATGTCCATGTAGAAGAGTTGATTTGAATCTTCAAATTTTACTGGAAATAAAATTGAAATATTTGTTTGCACGACAATATTTTTTGTAAAAATATCTACTCAAGTGCATTTAAACAGTTGCTCGGTCAGGGCTTAGAGTGAGTTTGGAGGCTCAAATTCTATCACTCAGTGAATTGCCCTATGAGGATGCGGAGATTAACAGCCTCTGAAATTGCTTGCTTGGCGGTGACGACAGAGTTTCTAAAATATAGTCCTACGCATAAAAATTGTTACACCACAAATTTTCTCTAGAATCTAAATCCTTAAATCCTCTCTTGTTGAAGCTAAGGAATTTGTCCAGCATAAATGTCAACTAATTCTTATCTTTGAGGAGAGTTTAAGGTGGTGTGGTTAATGTCCCTATCAGGCGCCATCATCTTAGGGCTGCTCAATGAAGTAACTTGCTCAATAATGTCGGCTGCCCGTTGTACACCGCCTGAAGTGGCGATCGCCCGTTGCATCTTTTGGGCATTGTCTCGATAAGAAGGGTTTGACAACACTTTTTGAATAGCTGCTCGTAACCGTTTCTCATTAAGCTGAGAAACTAAAATAACTTCTCCTACACCTGTTGCTCGAATGCGTGCCCCACTTCCCGGCTGCTCAAACGTAATGGGGATTGCGACTAAAGGCACGCCGTAACTGAGCGAGTCCATGACGGTGTTTAAACCACCGTGCGTAATTGTCAGGCTAGCTCGTGCGAGAACTTTGCGTTGGGGTGCATATTCCACAACCAGCAGATTTCCTGGTAACTGTTGAACGGCCTGCTGGCTCATGCCCCCTCCATGAGTGATGACCAGTTGTACGTCTAAGCCCTGACAAGCTGCTGCAATACAATAGAACACATCTTGTTTGGTATTTTGCACACTACCCAGAGACGCGTAGATTAGCGGCTGCCCGGTGAGTTGCTCAAAAGGAAACGAGATGGATTGGGGTGACTGATTTCGTAAGGGACCGACATAGTGCAGATGCTTGGGCAAGTCAGGAATAGGAAAATCGAATGCAGCTGGCTCTTGGCTAATATGGGCTAAGCGTGCATTGGACTCATAGATATGGCGATAAGGAGCAAGCCCCCACTGGTTTCGGTAGCGGTTAATCACCTGCAAAATCGGTCCACAACTATAATCTAAAATGGCGTAAGCAACCTGGTTCCGTAACTGTGCCCACCAGGTATTGCGGTAACGCCAAGAGGTGAAAAAGGGGGGGACGTCAGCTCTGCGATGAATTACCTGACCACAACTGACACAAATAAACGGAAGCTTCAGTGCTTCTGCGATCGTTTCCCCCACTGGCTCCAGTTGATCCACAATCAATACATCAATACCTGCTGCTCGAATTGCTTCAGGTGCATCCTGGCAAAAAACTTCAGTAATGTGGCGACAGAAATCAACAGAGTATTGTAACGCTTTGATTTCACTGAGTTTGGCGAGTTGAGTAAATGTTTGGGCTAAAGAACCAGGTTGGTAGAGAGATTGCCCGATCGCCCAAAAACCTAACCCCTCTGATTTGACTTTGAATTCCAAATCAGGCACTTGCAAAACAGTGACCTGATGCCCTCGTGCCATCAATTCACGACCTAGTGCCGCATGGGGGTTGAGATGACCGGGATAGGGAGGACAAATAACGCCAAAGTGAGTCATGGTGTTAGGTAAATAAGCATCTGAGGCGTAAAAACTGACTAGAGAGAAGAGTATAAATAATAGAATGTCTGGTTGTTAGTTCTAGCACAGATCAAACTACTAATTAAGATGACGAGAGCGGTAAATATCAGGTAACTGCCACCAAGCGACATTAGGATATTCATGATGTTCTTCATGGTAGCCAAAGTGGTAACAAGTAATGAACGACCAAAAAATTGGTAGAGAGCTGGTTTGGGCACGATGCGGGTTTGTATACCCTTCAGTTGGTTGATGATGTGGAAGAAAAGTGCCAAAGTAGAATAACTGAAGAGAACTGAGGACTAAGGGAATAATCCAAAAGAGAATGAGGTTGCTGAAAGGAATATGAAATATATCCTTTACAATGTAATAAAAGACTGTAAAACCAATTAGTTGTCGCCATCCCCAGTAGTTTTTCATAAAGTGGATATACCAGGCAATTGGGTTAGTCTGAATACCATTATGAAAGTCAGGGTCTTTAGCACTAGCAGGAAAGTGGTGATGTTGCCAATGCTTTTGCAAAAGTTGTTTGTACGAAAACATGCCGTAGATGAAAACAGTAATGCTGCCCACGATCGCATTCAGTTTAGGGTTATGCGGTATAACCGAACCATGCATGGCATCGTGAGCCGTGATGAATAGCCCCGTTGAAAGAAACATTTGCCAGAGGACGGCGATTGCAATGAACCATTTTGGAAAGTCGTTGAGATTGATTGACAGGAGACAAACAAAACTAAGAAGCCAGAGACTAAGGATCAGCAGTGCGATCGCCAACCCCCAAGTTAATAAGCTGGTTCTGTTTGTACCTTGAATAATTTCTGCAATGGTAGCGTTAGACAAACTAAGATCAACGTTAGACAATGTAGCACTCTCTTTTTCAATTTCAAGAACTTCTGAAGGATTCAAATCCTCTCTTTAGTCTAAATATGCGCCTTTCCTGAAAGAAGATAAGGCACTAAATCATCTATCTAGCTATTTTGCTAGGTGAAGACGTAAGGACTCAAAATATTAGCTTTAAAGGAATCCATTGCGTTTCTGTTAATGAGAAGAGCAATTGAAACTCCTACAAGAAGCAAATGTAGTAATAAAGAACACTACTTCGATTCATCTTAGATAAACGTTTAAATCCTGTTCTCTACCCTGGGTAAAAGCTCTAACTTCCTTAAGAATGAGAAACGCCTGAAAAAATTATTTAGCTGTAAGAGCAATAGAGAAAAGAAAATTGCAAAATTACCTTCTCGCACAAATTAAGAAAAAGTTAATTTTTCTTCTTTAAGTGTATAAAGTGACCGCTTAAGAGGCGTAGGTTAGGTCGCCTGTATATGCCTGCTAGTGGAGTATTTAGATTCAACCTTTGATAGAACACGGTTAGGTTAAAACTGACTAATATCAAGAAACATGACAATTTAGCTTTGTATTCTTGACATCCTGGCATCAATCCTAACACGAGGCTTGAGCAAGTGAAAGGAATCTCTAGATGTATCGAATTCCCCTTATTTTGCTTATCTAAGCAATGAAATATCTAGAGGATTAAAACCTAAATCAATCCACACTTTAGTTGAGTTGAAAGAAATGCTTACTAGCCAATCAGACCCAAGGAATAAAGCACATTTATTTAATGTGATTAATGTGAGGGGAGTTATTTGGTTTGTTGGAACGCTATTTTGCCTGTTAGGAATAGTGGACAAGTTTAACTCCATTTTGTCAGATGACTTCGTGTCAATTCCTGAGTTGGCATCTCTTTTGCTTCTCTTTTCAATTTCAATTTGTTGCTTATGTCTAAGACCCAGTAGCTTAATTAACCTGGATGAACTGAGGTTTAGTCAGGAGACTCAAACAGACCCGCGTAAAAGAAAAGATGATTATTTGTTGGCAGCTCAATCTAGAATGACGGAACTGAGCGAGAACCATATCATTAGTCAACGATATGTTCTGCCTTTTCCCTATCTATGCCAAATCTATCATTTGCTCAACTTAAAGCATTTAGAGACTGTGCATGGGTTTAGTTTGAATAATATCAAAGTTGTTGGTGTTAGCAGTCACGAAGTAACTGGCATGGGTGGTGTTGTGAGATTTGAAACTGCCCTGCAATCGCCTCTTAATGCACTCAGAATTTGGAGACGCCCTGTTACTGAGGTTGAACTGAAGCTGCATACACCTTACACAATTGAGTTAAGTATTCCTGCTTATGGGAACAAGCGAATTACTGTTCTGTTTAATGCGATTCCCATTAACGAGACTGAGCATGAGTTTTGGGTTGATATTTACAGCAACTTATCATGGCCTAAGTTTTTCCTCCGAATGCTACTTCATTTTGCTGCTTGTCTAACTATTTTTGAAGATCTGCCTTATCTTCAGAAGTTAGCTCAAAGAGATTTAAGCTATTTCACGAAGTCAGTCAAAGAGTCAGAGTGCAAAACGATGTGGCTATTTAGTCGGTATGTTGATTTATACGGGACAAAACTAATGTCTACTCAAGAGAGTCTTGCATAGAAATTGTCAGATTGTCTATTGTTCAAGACGCTGATTGAATTTAGTCTTAGGCGATCGCTGAACTACTTGTCTCGTATTGGTGATTAACCCAAGCTTGCAAGAAGATTCAAGTCTGATAGCATTGCTAATTGATGGAATGATTTTTCGTAATTGCTCAACTAGGTTGACTTGATGCAGTCTCAAGGAGAGGATGGTAAGCTTTTGGCATGAAAGAACTGCCCCCTCTAAATGGACTGAGCCACGCGGAGAAGGATGCCCTGATTCAAGGGCTGTGGCAAGAGCTGC
>DVDV01000022.1 GCA_015296075.1 Leptolyngbyaceae cyanobacterium M33_DOE_097
GATAGTTGAAAGCCTTTTCCATGTCTCACATTTTAACATTTTCTGTGTGAGTTTGGTTCGTTTGTATTGGCAGTCAAAGACTGCCGCTCCTATCCCTCCCACCCCTAAAGAGGTGGGTTTCTCGGAGAATTCTCTATGAGAAATTATTGCAGATTGATGCAACAAAATTTCGTGCTGAGGGAAATAGTCTGATTGCGGATATCCCAAAAGCGGTGTTGACACTGTCCGATGCAGCAGAGTTCATTTCAGCAAACCCCACAGAGGAGATTGCCTCTGTGCAAGTGGTACAGCAAGAGCAAGATAGCATTCGGGTCATTGTTACAGGCAATAATGGCATTCCTGAAGAGGAAGTCATCCTGAAAGCAGGGGGGTTTGCTTACAGCCTTAATCCAGAAATTGATACACCCGAAGATGAAATTGTGGTGACAGGTGAAGTACAGCGGGGGTATCGCGTTCCTGACACTACAACTGGAAGTAGAACAGATACACCGCTGCGAGATTTACCATTCTCTGTGCAAGTTGTACCAGAAGAACTGATACAAGATCGACGGGTAGAAAGCGTCAACGAAGCTCTTCGTACGGTTGCAGGGGTTACACCTGATAACCCATCCTATTCAGCATTTGAGGGTGTTACGATTCGTGGTTTTACCGGACGAAATATCATCCGTAATGGTTTGCGAGATGACACCAACATCACCAATCGAATTGCGATTCCAAACATTCAACAAATTGAAGTTCTAAAAGGGCCAGCCGGGGCGCTCTTTAGTCAAGGGGGGCCAGGTGGCACGGTCAATATCGTGACCAAAAAGCCGCTCTCTTTTCCGCGCTATAACATTGAAGGAACGTTTGGTAATTTTGATACCTACGGTGGCACAGTAGACTTAACCGGGCCATTGAATGAGTCTAAAACCGTACTCTATCGCTTTATTGCTGCGGCTTCTAGTACTGGAACGTTTATTGACTTCTTCGATCGCCGCAACTATTTGATTGCCCCAACACTGACCTGGCAAATTAGCCCATCCACAAAACTCACGTTTGAAGGGGAGTACACCATTTCTGAACAGCCAAATGCGCGCGGTTTGCCCGCTCGTGGTACGGTGCTGCCCAATATTAATGGAAAACTGCCCCGCGATCGCTTCATTGGCGAACCAGACGATGACCTCGATAAGAACAATCGCTATTCGCTGCGGGTTGGTTATACGCTGGAGCATGACCTCAGCCCTAACTGGCAGTTACGCAATGCTTTTCGGGCAACGTTTCAGCGAGTTCCTCAAAACTCTTTGTTTCCGTCAGCGCTACTCGACGATGAGCGCACGTTAGAGCGTGGCTTATTTAGTACCGAAGACCAATCTCAAGACAACTACATTCTCGATACTAATGTAGTGGGTACGTTTAAGACAGGTAACATTGGGCATAAACTACTGTTTGGGTTCGACCTGAACCGAGATATTTATGCCAGTAGCAGCACTGAATATCTTTTAGACCCAATCGATATCTTTAATCCTGTCTACAGGCAGTCACGCAAAATCTTTGTAGCTGATTATCCTAGAGAGCCTTTCATATCAGACTCATTGGGTATCTACTTGCAAGATCAAATTGATCTATTGCCAAACTTAAAACTGCTACTGGGGGGACGATTTGACATCGTTAGCCAAACAATTGAATTTGAGGATGGCTCTGAGTCGTTTCAACAAGATGAAGCTTTTAGTCCACGAGTCGGCTTAGTCTATCAACCGACTGATTCACTGGCGCTCTATGCCAGTTACAGCCGCTCTTTCCAACAAAGCGTCGGTACTGCGTTTGATAATGCTCTGTTTGAGCCAGAGCGCGGTACTCAGTACGAAGTGGGAATTAAAGCAGACTGGCTCGATCGCAGATTGTCAACCACCTTGGCGTTATACCAAATCACCCGTTCTAATGTCTTGACAACTGATCCCGATAACCCAAACTTCTCAGTTCAAACGGGCGAACAACGGAGCCGTGGAATTGAACTGGATGTTGTAGGGGAAATTTTACCCGGTTGGAAGATTGCAGCAGGTTATGCCTACACCGACGCTGAAATTACCGAGGACAATGTTTATGAGATTGGTAACCGTTTGAATAACGTGCCTGAACACGCCGTTAGTTTATGGACAACCTATGAAATTCAAACGGGTTCACTCAAAGGATTAGGCTTTGGGTTAGGGGTCTTTTATGTCGGCGAACGGCAGGGTGATCTTGATAACTCCTTTGAGGTTCCCAGCTACACTCGTACTGATGCATCCATCTTCTACCGCCGGGATAATTTTCGGGTGGGGTTAAATATTGAAAACTTATTTGATGTAACTTACTTTGAGACATCAGAAAGTTCTTTGCGAGTCTATTACGGTGCGCCGTTTACAGTCAGAGGGACGATTTCCTGGTCATTTTAGAAGCCCCGTAAAGCATGGGAGTTAGTAAAGCTGCAATGATCCGTAAAGTGTGGTGGCGACGAGTCCAATTATTTCTAGTTGGTGCGCTGGTAATCGTATTGCTTCAGAGTTGCCATGCTTTACCGTGGCAGCCCTCGCAAACCTCATCTAAGGAAGCGACATCGACCTGTCGCAACGTGCGCCATGCTCTGGGGGAAAGCTGCATCCCACAGCACCCCCAGCGGATCATTACAATGGATCAGGACAGCTTAGAAATGTTAGTGGCACTGGGTCTTAACCCGATCGCCACAACCACAGCCAACCGGGTTGGCAATAAGCTACCAATTCTACAAGACAAAATCAGCACTATTGTCGATCTGGGTAAAGAAGGCCAGCCAAATTTTGAGAAGATTGTGCAATTAAAGCCTGATTTGATTGTGGGTCTGTTTGTTAACCCTCAAGTTTATTCCCTGCTATCTAAAGTTGCACCGACGATCTCAGTTGAGTATTCACATACAGACTGGAAAAAGACCTTGCACCAAGTTGCAGAGATTTTTGGTCAACCTTCTAAGGCAGATGAACTGCTCTCTGCATATCAACAACGACTGGAAGTGGTGCGATCGCAATTGGCTCAAAAATTTGGAACTCTGAAAATTACAGCAATGCGCTTCTACACAGATGCGCATCTAACCCAATTTCTAAACCAAAATTCATTTACTATTAGTGTGTTAGACGAACTGAAAACCATATCAATCCCAGAAATTCAGCAACAGCAAAGACAAGTGCCCAACTCAGATTGGGGGTATGTCAATATCAGTGTAGAGTGCATTGACTGGCTGGAAGCAGATGCTATGTTTTTAGCCCTTGATCCGGGTGCTGAATCAAGTTTAGAGAAGTTTTCCAGTAACCCGTTATGGCAAACTCTGAATGTAGTTCAACGCAATCAAGTTTATATCGTGGATTCAAGCTACTGGATCTTTGGTAATATCCTCTCTGCGAATGCTATTTTGGATGACTTACTCAAACACTTAAGCGACGAAAATAGTAAATAAGCTATACAAACTTTATCCTAATCGTCTAGCTTAAACAGGTGCGACTCCATACTTTTCCTTTAACCAAAATCCATTAGATTTATGTCAAAAACCATCTTGTTTGTTTGTCAATCTTGCCGTGCCACCCATACTGAGACTTCCGACAGCCCCGCAGAAGGAGCGATGCTACTGAAGCAGCTTCAGGAACTACATCCAGAATGGTCTGGGAAAGCGGAGTTAGAAATTCAATCAGTGGGCTGTTTGTGGACCTGTGACCACCCCTGCGCGATCGCCCTATCTTCACCCGAAAAATCAACTTACATGCTCGCAAAAGTGCCTGTTACAGAAGGCTCAATCAAAGATACCGCCGAGGCAGTCTTGTGTTTGAGCCAGCTCTACTTGGATAGCCGAGATGGCACGATTCCCTGGAAGCATTTTCCAGAAGTCCTGCAAACGGACATTATTGCTCGAATTCCGCCGCTCACAGCCAATTCTGAAAGTAAAAGCTAATCTCAATTCTGTATGAGGTTGCATATTACTGCTGATCCCCCTAACTCCCTTGAAAAGGGGAAGAGGGATTCATCCTTAAAAGAGGAGCAGGGGGATCTTATTCTAAGGATGTTCATAACAAACTGGTATATGAGGAAAGAGTTGGCTGACTTGAGCATTATGTCAATCACCTGAGCCGAGAGAACCAGGGGCGACGATGACGCCGAAACAATTTTCTCTCTAATTTCCTCAAACTGTTGGAATTTCTATTTCTTAGTAAAATTACCTGTGCGCACATTTATCATCATCTGGTTAGGTCAGCTCGTCTCAACCATTGGCAGCTACATGACCGAATTTGCCCTGATCTTGTGGGCCTGGCAGATTACTGGCTCTGCAACAGCCCTGGCTCTTGTTGCTTTCTTCTCGCGTCTGTTGCGTATCCCAATGACGCTTGTTGCAGGCTTGATCGTTGATCGCTATAACCGCAAGGCATTGATGATTTGGGCTGACACAGTTGCGGTTCTCTGTACCGTTGCGATCGCCCTGCTTTTTTTTACCGATCAATTAAAAATTTGGCATCTCTACCTCACGGCTGCAATCAGTGGAGGGGCAGGACAAATTCAGGGTCTAGCTTATCAAACATCATTAACGCTCATCATACCGAGCCAACATTACGTTCGCGCTAACAGTATGAATTCGTCGGTTCACTATGGTTCCACCATTCTCAGCCCAGCCCTGGCAGGTGTGCTGTTTACCTGGATCGGTTTATCTGGAATTTTATTGATCGATCTAATCACTTTTGGAGTAGCGATCGCATCGCTTATGAGTGTTCAAATTCCTCAACCTGCTTCTCGAGTAGAACCGATCTTTAATGCCCCCATTCGCACGCTCTATCAGAGCTTTCGTCAAGTTTGGAAGCAAGCAGGTTTACGTCAACTACTGCTTATAACGACTCTGTTTTGGTTTTTCCACGATTTGGGGGCAGCGATTTACGACCCCATGATTTTAGCCCGCACGAATGGTAGCGCTCAGATTTTGGCAAGCACAGCCTCTGCTGCGGGTATTGGGGGCGTTACAGGCGCAATTCTTTTGACTGTGTGGGGTGGATCTAAACAACGGATTCATGGCCTGTTAGGTGGCTTCATTGGGGCAGGAATCAGCAAAACCTTTTTTGGCTTCGGAAAAAGCCTTCAGATATGGTTGCCAGCGCAGTTTTGCTCCTCGCTGCATTTTCCGGTGTTGAGCAGCTCTGAAACGGCACTCTGGATGGAAAAAATTACTCCAGCAATGCAGGGACGCATTTTCGCAACAAACGAAATTCTACTTCAGGTTGCCAGTGCGATCGCGGCTCTCATTGCTGGCCCCCTTGCCGATCGTATTTTTGAACCCGCGTTATTGAATGGCACCCGCTTGAGCCACATTTTTGGAATTGGCGCAGGAGCAGGCACATCGCTATTGTATGTTTTATGTTCCTTAGCAATGGTTTTAGTCGGCATTATCGGCTTTTGTTTACCCCAACTGAGAAAAATCGAAGCCAGTCCTACTATCCACACGCAAGAATGACAACTTTAGAAACGTTTACGAACCAGAAGATAAAGGAAAAATGGTGCGCCGATCGCCGCCGTCACCACGCCACAGGGTAACTCAATTGGTGCGAAGAGAATTCGACCAATGAAATCAGCAAGTGTAACTAGCAACCCACCTAGCAAAGCAGTTACAGGCAACAGATTTTGATGGTTAGCCCCAACTAATTGTCGCCCGATATGAGGCGCGATCAACCCCACAAAAGAGATCGACCCCGCAGTTGCAACGGCTGACCCACCTAAAGCAACCGCAACTAAGACGAGAAAGCCTCGTTCCCATTCCACCCGGCTACCTAAGCCTTTGGCGATATCATCACCTAGATTTAACACATTCAAGTGACGAGATAGGGATAAGGCAATCGGTACACCTAAGATAACCCAGGGAAGAAACGGAAAAAACTGCTCCCAAGAACGTCCATAGACACTTCCTGCTAACCAAACCAGAGCTTGACTCACATCATAAATCGAGCCAAAAGTAATCATTAAACTAGTAAAAGCCGTTGCGATCGCAGATAGGCCAATGCCGATTAAAATGAGCAGGGTTGGAGATGAGCCACTCTTCCACGCCAAACTATAAATCAATATCGAGACAAGAGCCGCACCGACAAAAGCTGCAATTGGCAGAATATATACAGGTGCTGATGGAAATAAGATGATGACTGAGACGGCAAGCAGACTGGCTCCGGCATTAATTCCAATAATGCTGGGATCAGCGAGAGGGTTACGTGACAGGCCTTGGAAGATAGCACCAGACAGAGCAAGCGTTATACCCACTAAGCAAGCAACTAACGTACGGGGTAAACGCAATGTATAAATGATAAAGGCATGATCGGGATTTCCCGTATCAATGCCTAGCAAAGTTTTGATAATGTCAATCGTCGCGATCGCGTATTCGCCTTGCTGCACATTCAATACGATCGCTGCCAAGTTAAAAAGTAACAAAACGAGTAATAGGGCAGGTAAGCGCCGATCAACTCGTAACAAAGCGACAGGCGATTGAATTAGTAAACCCTCTTTCATCGTTTTACCTTTGACTTGACTAAATAAACAAATACAGGCGCACCGACCAGTGCTGTCATCACACCTAATGGAAGTTCTTGCGGTTTCAATAGCACTCGCGTGGCAATATCTGAAATGATTAGCAGAATGGCTCCTACGATCGCGGAATACGGCAAGATCCAACGGTAGTCAGTTTTGATAAAGAACCGTACCATGTGCGGCACAACCAAGCCCACAAAACCAACTGGCCCCGCGATCGCAACTGAGCCACCCGCTAATAAAACGACGCTAATTGCAGCCAACAGTTTTACAGTTGTTGTTTTTTGCCCCAAAGTTTTGGCAACATCTTCTCCTAAATTGAGGGTTGTGATTTGTTTACCTAACAGGAATGCTAACAACAACCCCATCACAATAAATGGCAAAACTTGCAGAAACAAATCAAAGTCTCGCCCCGCTAAAGAACCAGCTAACCAAAAGCGAATTTCTTCTAATGTGCGCTGGCTGACAATCAAAATGGCAGTTGTAATTGATGAGATGAATGCGGTCATTGCTGCGCCTGCAACTGTTAGGTTGAGGGGTGTCGCACCACCTCGTCCGAGGGTGCCTAAGAAATAGACCGACACGGCTGCGATCGCGGCACCTAAAAAAGCCATGCTTGCATAAACGCTGACTGAGGAGCTGCCAAATAAAAACAAAGTGGCAACAACCGCTAAAGCTCCCCCTGACTCAATCCCTAAGATGCCAGTTTCAGCTAGTGGATTGCGCGTTAAGCCTTGCATTAACGCCCCTGATACGGCCAGAGCCGCACCAACAGTGATTGCCATCAGCGATCGCGGCAATCGGACAGTTTGAATCACAAGATGGTCAAATGAGCGATCAAAAGCAGTAAAAGATTCGAGAATAATTCGCAATGGAATATCTCTCGCTCCAAGCATAATGCTGTAAATTAGGCAAATCAGCAAAACGATTGAGCCTATAATTAAGCCAAGCCAGAGCGATTGTTTTGAGCGGCTTAGAGAATTTAATCGGATAGAAGTCATTATATAATCGAGGTCTGGACTAATCAGCTTAATGAGAATTGCTGCTAATTGTAGCCCTAAAGGATGCTTTAGTAAATAAAAAGAGAAATGCCACCATTTTAAAGCGATGCCGCTTTTGGCCGAGTGATTTACCTTTTTCTTTGACCCATCTGATGCAACCTCAGCAGACTTCTATCTGGTTTCTTCTTTGGCAACTGATTCGCTACGCTCAATCGCTTTATTGGGTCGATACAATTCTTTGGCTCTTTATCGCTGGGCTGCCAGCTCTGCCTGGCCTGGTCATCCGTGAATTTTTCAATACTTTAACCAATCAATCATCGCTTTCTTTCTCTCCCTGGGCATGGATTGCATTATTTTTAGCGATCGGGCTGGCAAGAATTATTTCCATCATCACCGGACGCATCACAAAAACCCAGCATCGGTTTATGATGAGTGCATTAGTTCGGCGTAACTTACTGGCAGAGTTGTTCCGTCGTCCTGGTGCAGAGCCGTTGACCCAAGCCAATAATCATCGTCACATCCTTTCTCCTAGTGAAATTGTTAGCTTTTTTCGCGAAGATGCAAGTCAAATTGAAGATAACGTTGTAGGCACCAATGAAATTTTAGGCGAAGGTGTTTTTGCGATTATTTCACTGATTATTTTACTGAATGTCAATGTAACAATCACCTTATTTGTATTCATTCCTTTAGCAGTCATTGCTATCCTAATTCATCGCATTGCCCAACGCATCAAACGCTACCGTCGTGCAAGCCGTCAGGCAACCCAGCAAGTCACAGGGATGATGGGCGAGATATTTGCTGCAGTGCAAGCGATTCAAGTAGCAGGGGCAGAATCAACCGTCCTGAATCGCTTCCGTGACCTTTGCGATCGCCGGCAGCGCTTGATGATACAAGACCAACTCTTGACAAGCATGCTCGAATCAAGTTTTGAAAACCTGGTAAGCCTCGGTACAGGAGCCATTCTGTTATTTGCGGCGTAATCCCTGCGATCGCAGGTTGGCACGTTGACAGTGGGAGATTTTGCCCTCTTTGTTTACTATCTTTCGTCAGTTACATTCTTCTTTAGTTTTTTAGGTGAGTTTCTCATGCTTTCAAAACAGAGTGAGGTGTCATTTGAACGCATGGAAAACTTACTTGCATGTGACGGGCAAGCCATTGTTGCGCATCATCCTTTATTTTTGCCAACTTTGACAGGGCAAACCCCGCAACTACCTGGTATCCGCCAGATTCAACCTGCAGAACCGCTACAGGAGTTAGTTGCCCTCAATTTAAACTACCACTACCCAAACAGCGATCGCGGTATCAGAGATGTCTCACTGCGGCTACAACGCGGTAGTTTAACCGTCATCACTGGTTCTATTGGTTCAGGCAAGACGACCTTACTCCAGGCTTTACTGGGGCTTCTGCCGCTCCATGCCGGAGAAATTTACTGGAATGGTCAAAAAGTGAACCATCCCGCTCAGTTTTTTGTGCCACCTCGCAGTGCTTATACATCTCAGATTCCACGGTTGTTTAGCAATAGCCTGCGTGAAAATATTCTGTTAGGGCTAGAAAAAAGTGACGCTGAACTGACGCAAGCAATTGCCTTAGCCACGTTTGAGCAAGACTTGCGGGCGATGCCTGATGGCCTTGATACGCTCATCGGTTCAAAAGGGATGCGTTTATCTGGGGGGCAACTTCAACGCGTTGCGGCGGCTCGCATGTTCATCCGCCAACCTGAACTCCTCGTCTTTGACGATCTTTCCAGTGCGCTTGATATTGAAACCGAACAAACACTTTGGTCACGGCTCTTTCCAGCCAGTGCTGCCCTGCCTCCCGCCGCTAGTTGGACACCCACTTGCCTCATCGTTTCCCATCGTTCTACTGTTATGCAACGAGCCGATCGCATTATTCTGCTCAATCACGGTAGGGTCGAGCTAGAGGGTACTTTTGCAGACTTACCATCTGCCTATAAGCACTAAGCCAAGGGCATAGCCTGCTCCGCTGAGTCTTACTCTAAAGAATGAAAATTGTTTCTGAATGGGTTTCTTGCCATCTGGTTACTATCGCGGTATTAGTAATCAAGAATAATTTTCAATAGCTGGAGCTTTAAATTAGAATGGCGATCTCCCTTACTCAAGAGGACTACTGGAGCCTGTTGAGCCAAACCGATCCCAGCGAACCAGAGCCAGATGTTTTTGATACGACCTGGAAATATCCAGAGACACTGGGATATGGTTCTGTGCGGCAGATTCTGCTTCAGGACGGTTTAGAACTGGCGATCGCTGACTATCAACTCAGTGAATCGTTCAGCCTACATTGCCCAGAGCGCGAACACCCATTGGAATATAGCTTTTTTCTATCGGGTGGGTTTAAGTATGAATCTCAGATTATTGGATCGGGGCAGTATGTTTTATTTGGAAGTGGCGTTGCTCCTAAAGAAACGTCTGAATGGTTTGCTTCAGAGCGAGTCTTAGAAGTAAATGTACATATCGATCCAGCCTTGTTTAGCACATTCTGGAATCAGTCTTTAGCGACACTTCAACCTGAACTGCAATATTTGCTTCAACCTGATTCACCATTCTATTACTCTCGCTCAGGCACGACGACAATAGCAATGCAAGCCGTTCTACACCAGATTTTGCAATGTCCTTTTGATGGCATTATCAAACGCATCTACCTTGAGAGCAAAGTCTGGGAATTGATTGCGCTGTTGATCGATCAAGAACGCCTGCAAGACCAAAAACTTGCTGTTATGTCGATGTTAAAGCGAGATGATGTTGATCGGATTCATCATGCTAAAGAAATCTTGTTGCAACGGTTCGATAATCCGCCATCCTTGCTGGAGCTGGCGCACTAAGTCGGTTTAAATGACTGCACACTAAAGCGTGGATTTCGTCAAGTATTTGGTAACACAGCATTTGGTTATCTGCACGAGTATCGGTTACAGCAGGCGCGACAGTTGTTAGAAGAAGGTTGCTTAAATGTGTCTGAAGTTGCTCGTAGGATTGGTTTTGTGAATCGCAGCTACTTTGCGTCTGCATTTCGCAAAAAGTTTGGTGTGCCCCCCAAAGAGTATCTTGTTCGCCACAGAAATTCCGCCTAGCGTTCAAAAAATTCCGCTCAGGAGTCAGGCCGATCACCTATTTAGATTTATTTCTCGGTATCTTTTTGAGAGTAATTCCTAATTAAGACTCTCGAATGGTGTGTGGAAGATGATGGAAATGAAGTCTGAGCAGATGAGTAAAGTTCAATTGTATGGCTGGTTGGTGCTTCTGACTGGAAGTTTAGTGGGTGGCTGCGTGCTTCCTGGTCGGGCGCAGGCTAATATCCCAGTCGGTGAACAAGCAACAGATTCACTCAATCAAGAAACGTCTTCCGATTCGCTCGGCAACTCATCGCCCTCCGCACCGATCAGACAACTCCGCGATCGCGATCGGCCTGCCACCACGGTTAAAGAGTGGGTTGCTCAAATCGAAGCTTCTACCAGTCAAGTCACCGAAGTAACCCTAAACCGCACTTCAACAGGTTTAGAAATCGTTTTAGGAACAGCTGATGCTCGTCCTTTATTAATCGATGCCACCCAATTTCGGGCAGAAGGAATTTCCTTAATTGCAGACATTCCAAACACAGTGTTGGCCTTGGCTGATGCACAGGCTTTTCTGGCAGAGAATCCAACAGATGATATTGCGACTGTGCAAGTGATTCAACAAGATGCCGATACGATTCAAGTCAGAGTCACAGGTAACGCCGCGCTGCCTACATCAGAAGTCACGCTTAAAGCCGGAGAATTTGCTTATAGTCTGAATCCTGATGTAGAAGCACCAGAGGAAGAGGTAGTTGTCACAGGTACTACAGACGATGGCTATAATCCTTCAGACTCTAGCACCGCAACAGGAACAGATACCCCGCTTCGAGATATTCCGTTGTCGATTCAGGTGGTGCCCCAACAAGTGCTGCAAGACCGGAATGTGACTGAACTAGGGAATGCGTTAGAAACGGTTGGTGGGGTCGTCCCTTCGGGCGGTAGAGGCACGAGTGTATTTGGCCCTAATTTCTTAATTCGCGGCTTTGATGTGAGTGATAGCATCTTTCGAGATGGCATCAGTTACTTTTCATTAGCCCCTCTGAGTACCAATGATATTGAACGTGTCGAAGTCTTAAAGGGGCCTGCCTCAGTCTTATTTGGGCAAGGCGAACCGGGTGGCATTATCAACCTCGTCTCTAAAAAGCCCTTGAGTGAGCCATATTATGCTGTTTCGTTCAGCGCAGGCAACTTTAATACCTACCGGGGAGACTTCGACTTTTCTGGTCCGTTAAATGAGTCGAAAACAGTCAAATATCGGCTGAATCTCTCCTATGAAAATTATGGTAGTTTTCGCGATTTTGTTGATGGAGAACGGTTAATCATTTCTCCTTCGCTGACCTGGGATATTGGCCCCAACACCTCAATCAATTTCTTTGGTCAATACACGCGCAATCGAGAAACCCTGGATGAAGGAATCGTCGCGCTCGGAGATGGTGTAGCTGATCTACCCCGCGATCGCTTCTTAGGGGAAGACTTTGGTAAATTTGAGCAAGATCAGTTTAACCTTGGTTATCGATTCAACCATCGGTTTAACGAAAGTTGGGCAATTCGTCACGCGCTGCAATACACGCAATATGAACCTGAGCGCTACGCTCCACTGTTTGACTCCTTAGATGAGTCAACCGGAGAACTAAACCGGATTGAATATTTTGCGGGGGGCACTTATAAGCGATTCTTTACTAACGCTGAGGTGGTTGGCAAATTTAACACTGGTTCGGTCCAACATCAGCTTTTATTGGGGGTTGAATATCGCCGTGATATCGAAAACCCCAGTTTTCAGTTCAGTAATTCTTACCCGTCTATTAACATCTTCAATCCTGTTTATACGCGGATACCTTACAACATTGAGCCAGAGTTCTTTCGAGATGATAACGTCGATACGATTGGGGTCTATATTCAAGACCAGGTTGACCTATTACCGAATCTAAAACTACTAGCTGGAGTTCGATTTGATTATGTTGATCAATTTCGCACCACTCAAAACTTAGGTGAAGATAGAGAAGAGTTTGAACTAAACGATAGCAAGTTTACCCCCAGAGTCGGTATTGTCTATCAACCGATTGAACCAATTTCTCTCTATGCTTCTTACACCACTTCTTTCAACCCGTCTTTTGGAGCGAGTCGTAATTCAGATGGTTCAACATTTGAACCTGAGACAGGGCGGCAATTTGAAGTGGGTGTTAAAGCCGACTTATCAGATCGCGTTAGCTTCACCCTGGCAGCTTTCGACATTCGTAAACAGAATGTTGAAACGCCTGACCCAGGCAATCCAATTTTTTCGCTACAAACCGGAGAAGTTACCAGTCGCGGCTTTGAATTCAATTTAGCTGGAGAAATTATGCCAGGTTGGAATATCATTGCTGCTTACACTTACTTAGATGCTTTTGTTAGCTCAAATCTTGCAGCATTCTCGATAAGCCGACTCTAAGCGAGGTTTGAGGACAATATCGAACCCATAATGAGCCACAATATCAGTGTGACATTGGATGCGTTTGAGTAACTGGAACCAGATAATCGAAGGGAACAAAATCTTCAAGGCTAAATCACTCGCCGCTTTCCAATCGAGCACGGGTGGCAAGGACCATTGATCGATCCAATGGGCTAAGAGATAGGCAACCCAGGCTAGAACCAACCAGCGGTAAACACCAATTCGAGTCGA
>DVDV01000068.1 GCA_015296075.1 Leptolyngbyaceae cyanobacterium M33_DOE_097
AGAATGATTCTCATAAAAACGTCCGGTTTTAACGTTTATGAATGGCTGAAACCCGCATTCTGCCGTTTATAACATTGAGTGCACAAGTCTTTAGACACTCTGGCTACAGTACAAATGTTTCAAAATGAGAATTGCTGACCAAATACGGCTTTGCACTGATCGTCCCACTTTAAAACACCCGTCTTCGGATCCAAGTCCCAGGTGCCTAACTGAGCTGACTCAATAGCGATGCGGAAGCGATCTTCGCTCTGGCGCAGAGCTTCCTCGGCGAGTTTGCGCTCAGTGATGTCTTGAAACAGAACGGCCACTTTGCGCTCATCAGGCAGCCCAACCCGATAGGCATACAAGTCGTACCACCGCTGCAACGCTTCAGCCGAACTCTCAAATCGGATGGGGATGCCGGTTTGGGCAACGCTGCCATAAACTTCAAACCAATGGTTCTCATGGTGCGGAATCAGCTCGCGCATCCGCTTGCCCTGGACATTGTAAAGCCCACACTGCCGCTCAAACGCCGGGTTCGTTTCCAAAAAGATGTAATCAACGGGTTGATCATTCTGATCAAAAATCATTTCAATGACGCAGAAGCCTTCGTCCATCGATTCAAATAGAGTGCGATAGCGCTCCTCAGATAACTGCAACGCCTGCTCGGTTTTTCTGCGTTCGGTGATGTCCGCCAGGGCACCTGGAAATGCAATCGGGTTTCCGTTCGCATCATATTCGACCTGTCCCCGCGCAATCACACAGCGTTCTTCTCCATCAGCATTCAGGACGCGGTACTCTTCGGTATAGTGTTCACCAGTTGAGATCGCCTGTTCAACACTGGCAATGATGCGAGGGCGATCGTCGGGGTGAATGCCGTTAAGAATATCCTCCAGGGGAACCCCTGTGATCGCTTCCTCGGGATCGACACCAAAAAGATGGGCAAAATTGCGATCGGCAGCAAACACATCCTCAACAATATTCCAGCGCCAGGTATAAATCGCCCCTGCCGTCAGGGCGGCTTCTAGCTGAATGTGGGCTTCTTGCAGTGCCAGTTCTGCCTGTTTGCGATCATGAATATTCACCACAGAGCCGATGTAGCCTTTGAACTCACCGTTGTGCCCAATCCAAGGGCTAGCAGCGTCGATCGCCCAGCAGTATTCACCGTCTTGACGACGCAACCGATATTCCAGTTGAAACGCCGTTTGCTGCTCCACAGCACTCAGAAAGGCGGCTCTAGAAATTTCGCGATCGTCGGGATGCACAGCTTCCAACCAGCCAAATCCCAACGCGGTTGCTTCCGTTTGCCCAGTGAACTTGTACCAACGCTGATTGAGATAGGTGCAGTATCCAGTGGTATCCGCCACCCAAATTTTCATGGGTGCGTTGTCTGCCATCTGACGAAATCGCTCTTCGCTAGTACGCAGGTTAGCTTCTATCTGTTTGCGTTCTGAAATGTCCATGTCAACCCCAGTCATAGTGACCGGATTGCCGTTGGCGTCATAGAAAACTCGCCCTAACCCCAGTGCCCAGCGCACCGTTCCATTTGGCTTGATAAAACGAAACTCAATGTTGTAATCTTCCTGGTCATAGACAGCGCGATGAATGGCTTGTTCAACACTGGTCAAATCTTCAGGATGAATCATGGCTCTGGCGGTTTCATATCGCCCATCAAAGCTACCAGGAGCCATATCGAATAAGCGCTCTAGACTGGTAGACCAGTGAACTTTTCCGGTCTGGATATCTAAATCCCAACTGCCTAGCTTAGCCGCTTCCATCGCCATTTCAAGGCGTTTCTGGCTTTGCTGCAGGGCAGTATCCACTTGCTGACGGTTAACTGCTTCATCTAACAGATTAGCTTCTAGCCGCTTCTGGTTATCAATATCGGTAATCGTGCCAATCCAACCTGTGATCGTTCCCTGACTTTCTCGCGTAGGCATAGCCCGACAGATAAACCACTGGTACTCACCATCCCAGCGGCGAAAGCGGCACTCTGTCTCAAAAGGATCTCCCGTTGCGATCGCATCGCGCCACAGTTGCAACGCATGGTCACGCTCATCAAGATGAACGGCATCGGCCCGCGCGACCCCAATCGACTCTGCCTCACTCATGCCGCTGTAGTCGTACCAGCGTTGATTGCGGTAGGTCACAACGCCATTGGCGTCAGCAGTCCAAATCATTTGGGGCATCGCTTCGGCTAATTCACGGTATCGCTGCTGGCTGGCCTTGAGGGCAACCGCATCCTGATGACGTTCTGTGATATCGAGAAACGCACCGACAACACCCCGGATTTGATTTTGCTCTCCTCGCAGAGGCGTTGCATAGCAGAGGAGCTGACGCCGCGTACCGTCGGCTAGCAGAATGTCAAGCTCTACATCGCGCACCGCTTCACCCAATCTGGCAGCAAGTTGCATTGGCAGGTCTTCGGGGAGAAGTTCTGCTCCATCGCGAAAGGTGCGATAGGTCGGCTGCTCCGAGACGGGCGCACTCTTTGAGATATTGTCGCTAGGAGTAACCCCCAGCAACTGCCGCAGGTAAGCATTACTGTGCATCTGAGTACAGGTAGGATCGGTTGCGATCGCCACCCCCATCGGCAAAATATCCACCAGGGTTTGTAGCTCAGCGACCCTGTGGGTCAATTCCTGGTTGAGCTGTTGCAGTGCCTCAATGGTCTGCTCCTGACACTGCTGCTGCTTGTGGCGGAGTTGGGCGTTTGCGATCGCGTTCCCCACTGCCCGACACAGATCGTCAGACGTTAATCGTTCCCTGACCAAATAATCTGCTGCGCCATTTCTAAAAGCCTGAACTGCACTCTCTGTATCTTCGTCATCAATCACCACAATCGGCGGGCAGCGATCGCCCATTTGTTCCCTTAGTTGGCGGAGCAACTGATTGCTGCTAGCGCGAGAATGAAGCTCCAAAAGAATGCCATCAATTTGCTGCGATTGAGGCAGGGGAAACTCTAGCGTGTTACATCGCTTTGAGAGAATTTGATAGGTCACACTGCGATCGAGTTGTAACTGCTGCCCGTAATCAATAACACCATTACTTGGGTCAGCAATGACAAGAACGGTTCGGTTTAGTGACATATTTAGAATTCACCTGTGAAGCGAAGAAAAACAACCGAAGCGTCAGAATTTGATTTTTTTTTGGTTGCTGCTCAATCTTAGCAGTTTTAGAATTGTGATAGCATCGCCGCCTTACTGAAAGCGACAACCCTGCACCCTCTAAAACACCGAAAACAGGGCTTACTTCTATGGAAACTGCTTGGGATTTGGTACTTCGTCTACTATCTCTTGAGCATCGAAAGCAATGGAAGAATCAAGCTAACTATCACTAAGAGCAAAGTTAAATCGAAAAACTGTAAAAGACTCGTAATAGATGCACATAAAATAAAAAGATTCGACATTAAAGAAATTGTGCGTCTCAGCCAGTGATTGATATTCTTGCCAATCAAAACCCTGAGCCATTGCTTGAAACCGAAAGCAGTCAAAAGACCGATGGAATAACCGATCAATGCAAAGTAAATAACTGATCCTTCGTAGGTTGAAGTTCCTTCATAAGCACTAGATCGAAAAGGAGGGAGCAAAACCTGAGAACTTGAAGGCACTGAATCAAGTAGAAAACTGGAAGAGGTTGCTACTAATAGGACTAAAAGAACAATGGCTATCCCTCTTAAGAACCCGTTTCCGCTCAATATCCTGTCAAAGAAAAAGAAAAAGAAAAAACTAGTAACTAAAGATGTAACAAACGCTAAAGCCAGCTCTAGTGGTAACCCTCCATAAAAAATATCGACAGCGTTCATAACACCAAACAAAGGAGCAGTAATTGAAGCAAGAGTAGAAAGCCATGGATATTGAATAGGTCTGCCTGTACCAATCTTCATGTTTGAGGCCTCACCACAGGACAAAAGCTTGCGAAGGGGAAACAGGAAAGGCATTGATAAGAATTACGACATGCTTGAACTGCGAAACCTTTGTAAATCAAGTTACTCTACTTCAAAATGCTTTGTGCCCTTGTTTCGCTGGCTATGGAGCAACATTGAGTTTTGTTGGTGCTTGATTACTTTGTAGCGCTTAAAGCGCTTTCGTAAATAAAAGTACGATTGAACGTGCTTCTACTCGATAGTTTGAGTCATGTATCAGCGGTGCTTTTGCCCATTCACAAACATCATCAGGTGAATCAAGAAATGTGTCGATGCAGCGTCGCCAAGAACCATATCCATTGTTAATTGATGGAATTTCAAATGTGAGAGCTTCCCAATAAGCATTAATCATTAAATGTAGAATAAACTGATCATCCAGTAGATGAATAGTCGCTGCCAAAGTATGCGAATCATGACTCCAATCTGGAGAATCTAAATGAATGCCATGCCATTGAACCCGTTGCTGGCGTAGCAGCTCGTTTAAGGTCATATCTAAGCGCTCAATGGGCAAGTCTTGGTTGAGCCGCAGCGCAATCAGTTGTTTGGTAAACCGATGAATATGGCTGTACTGGCTCAAGCGTGACCAATCGAACCAACTAATATCATTGTTTTGACAATAAGCATTGTTATTGCCTAATTGAGTCCGACGCACTTCATCCCCCATCAGCAACATCGGTGTTCCGATCGCTAACAGGGTCAGGGTCAAGCAGTTTTTGATCTGGCGATCGCGCAGTCGTTCAATCGTGGGATCCTCGCTTGGGCCTTCTACTCCACAATTCCAGCTCAAGTTGTTGTTTGCCCCATCTCGGTTATCTTCCTTGTTCGGCTCGTTGTGTTTGGCATTATAAGAAACCAGGTCATTTAGGGTAAAACCATCGTGACACGTGATGAAATTGACACTTTGTTCAGCTTCCCGTTCTTCGTGTTGGTACATATCAGGGCTACCAGTCAGGCGATAGGCGAGAGATTGCACCATCCCTTTATCCCCTTTCACAAAAGCGCGAACGTCATCTCGAAACCGCCCATTCCACTCTTGCCAACTATCACCGATGAAACTGCCAACCTGGTAAAGTCCTGCGGCATCCCAGGCTTCTGCAATCAGCTTGATATTTGCCAGCACTGGGTCAGACTCAATATCCCAGAGAATGGGCGGTGACGCGAGCGGATGCCCCTGCTCGTCACGAGCGAGAATAGATGCGAGATCAAAGCGAAACCCATCAATATGCATCTCACTCACCCAATAGCGGAGGCTATCGAGAATCATCCGACGGCAGATGGGTTCATTTGCGTTTAACGTGTTGCCACAGCCCGTGTAATTGGCATAAAACGCTTGATTTTCTTCGAGGATGTAGTACGACCGATTGGCTAATCCTCTAAAGCAAAATGTCGGCCCACTCGCCCCCCCTTCTGCCGTGTGATTGTACACGACATCAAGCAGCACTTCGATTCCAGCTTGGTGCAGAGCTTTCACCATATCGCGGAACTCATCGATCGCACCGAGTGGATCGGGACGAGAACTATAGCCGGGATGCGGCGCAAAAAACGAGATGGGGCTGTATCCCCAGTAGTTACCTAGGCCGACTGGCCCATCTTGTTCATCAAAGGCAAAGACGGGCAAAAGTTCAACTGCTGTGATGCCCAAGTCTTTTAAGTAGGGGATCTTTTCAATTAGCCCGGCGTAAGTTCCCCGTCGAGTTGGCGTAACTCCAGAGCTAGGATGCCGAGTAAACCCGCCAACATGCATCTCGTAAACAACCGTTTTAATAAACGGGCGCTGTAGTGGAAGATCACCTTCCCAATCGTAGGTGCTGAGATCGGTAACGACGCTTTTGAACGCCGTGGCAGTGTTATCACCGGGTTGGCTGGTCGCCTCTCGGCTGTAACTTGACGGGCGGGCAATACATTTCCCGTAAGGGTCGAGCAACACCTTATCAGGGTCAAATCGTAGACCTTTCTCTGGGTTGAAGGGGCCGTAGACGCGGTAGCCATAAATTTGTCCAGCTGTGATGCCAGGTACAAAAATATGCCAGTAGTGATAGACCTTATTGATGCGTGGATTGAGGGGAACGACACGCGATGGCTGGGGGGCATCAACTCGGTCAAAGAAAAGTAACTCGACGGCTGTGCTATGTTTAGAAAAAATGCTGAAATTAACGCCATTAGGGTAAACTGTCGCACCCAAAGGAAAGCTTTTTCCTTGTAGATTTATTGTGGAATTCATAGTGCTTACTCCTGTGAGCCAATGAATACTGATTATCTTTTCACTTATCGTAACTACTCAGGCAAAATCTGCTGATTTTGAATGGAATGGAGATAACTGGGTTATTGTGGGAAGCAGGAATTAGGGCAGTCGAGCGGTGTCAATGAAGGAACCATCTGACCAATCAGAGCCACTTCGGGAAGTGATCCGTGCCGCGTATCGGCAGGGGGAAGAGGCGGTGATTGCATTGGTCGAGAATTTACTCAAAGCCCAAGCAAACGCAATCGAGAAACTAGAAGCGCGTATCAAAGTATTAGAGGACCAAGCAAGCAAGGATCGTCAGAACAGCAGCAAGCCTCCGTCTGGAGATGGGTTTAAGAAACGACCCCAAAGTTTGCGAAGCAAAAGTGGACGGAAAAGCGGGGGATAAGCGGGACACCCTGGCAACACGTTGGAATGGGTGGATGAACCCGATGCGATCGCGCAACAGGTGATTGAAGTGTGCCAGGGGTGTGGGGCATCGTTGGTGGAGAGGTCGATCGTGGAATGGCAATGGACTCAAGTACATGACGTAGGTCCGCTTGAGATGAGGGTGAAAGAGCATCAAGTTGCCGTTAAACAATGCAACTGTTGGGGGCAGCGCAATCAGGCAGTCTTTCCGGTGGGTGTGACCAATCGAGTCCAGTATGCTTCCCGGTTGCGGAGTTTGATGGTGTATCTGATGGATTATCAGCTATTGCCATCGGCCCGATTCGCCAATGGTATCGAATTGTTGTCATACTCGCCCTGCAACCTTCTCCTCCGCTGCTATGGAAATGTAGTGATTGGAAAACCTGCAAAAATTTACCCAGAAGCTTAATTTTCTAGATTTTGGTAAACTCCTGATGACAGAGAATCAATGGTTGCAATTTACAATGGTTTTATTACTGGAGAAGTCCCCAATTATCAAGTAGAGTATCGCCAGCGTACTCAGGATGGTCAGTGGAAATGGATTCTTTCTGTTGGGAAAATTGTCACCTGGAATGAATCTGGTGAACCCATTCGAGCGTTGGGAGTTTATGCAGATATCGACGATCGCAAGCAAGCAGAAGAAGCCCTACAAGCCTCAGAGTCAAAGCTACGGACTCTCATTAAGGCAATTCCCGATCCATTGTTTGTACTGGCTGCTGAAGGGCGATTCCTTGAAGTAATCGTACAGGAACCAACTCTACTATGGCAACCAATTGAAGAGATGATTGGTAAAACCATGCATCAGCTCGGAAAGGAACAAGCCGATGAATTTCTAAGTTATATTCAGCAGGTGCTGAGAACCCAACAAATCCTCACAGTCGAGTACAGTGCGTTTCTAAGTGGACGAGAAGCCTGGTTTTCGGCTCGTATTGCCCCCAATCGACCACGATCAGGTGATTTGGCTAACGCGAGATATTACGGCGCTGAAGCAAGCAGAAGAAGCCTCAATTCTAGAGGAGCGCAACCGCATGGCACGCGAAATTCATGACACACTCGCTCAGTCGTTTACAGGTATTCTGGCTCCAGTGATTGATTCAGTATTTTCTTGGGATCAGGTCGTTCTGGCACATCAGCGTCTAGAGCAGGGAGGAACGCGGGGCAAGATCGTGCTAAAGTTTACAGAAAATTAGACCAGCTTTACGGCGTTCGTAATTGCTAAACGGATCGGAGTTTGATTGTGTGCCGAAGGTGGGTCTTACCATCAATTGCTTTCAATGTGTACGTATCTGGGACGAAGAATAAGCTTTGCCAAAAATCGCAGACCGTGGCATTGAGAACTGCATTTCCGGGTTCTCGTCAAACGACTCGTCTCAGCATCACAACTCACACTACTCTAATGCAGTCAATGCGTAAGTTCTGAATGTTAAAGCATCCACTTGAACAATCAGCCACAATCATTCTGTTCACCGTTGTCTTCTACCAGCGATACCAAAAAACTATGACTTGCGAACATCTCAACAATCTAACTGTGGAAAACCTGATTTCTAAAGCAGCCTATCCCGTATTTCGTTGTGAAGAGTGCATTAAAGTAAATAGCCGCTGGGTACACCTGCGGATTTGCCAAACCTGTGGCAAAATGCTGTGTTGCGATTCTTCTAAGCATCAACACGCTCGTCGTCATTATGAAGCAACCAATCATGCAGTGGTTAGTTCGGCTGAATTGGGGGAGCAGTGGTTATGGTGTTTTACAGATGAACAGGGAAAAGACTATTGATAGCGATTCTGATTTCATTTAGATTTCCTCCTTATTTCTTCAACATGCTCTCCTCCTGTGGGTGATTTTTATGGCTGTTTCTCATCAAAGTACTTCCATTGACATCGTTTGGCCCAGTTTGCCCTTAGCAGCTTGGCAGGATACCTATGCAACTCTCCATCTATGGACGCAAATCATCGGTAAAATCCGGTTGGCACTGGCACCTAAACTCAATCGCTGGTGGCAATCTACTCTTTATGTCACACCGCGTGGACTAACAACCGCTGCAATCCCCTGCGGAACTCGTAATTTTCAAATTAGCTTTGATTTTCTCGACCATCAACTACAAATCGACCCTAGCGACGGCATTACTAAAAGAATTGCACTGACTCCTCGCTCTGTTGCAGATTTTTACCAAATGGTGCTAACTACGTTGAGCGACATTGGCATCGAAGTCCAAATCTGGACGATGCCGCAAGAAGTGTCAGAACCAATCCCATTCGATCAGGACTATCAACACGCAGCTTACGATCCGGAGTATGCACAACGGTTTTGGCAAATTCTCGTGCAAGTCGATCGCATCATGACCGTCTTCCGTTCACAGTTTGTTGGTAAATCCAGCCCTGTACATTTCTTTTGAGGCAGCTTTGATCTTGCTGTGACTCGTTTCTCTGGTCGTAGTGCGCCAGAACATCCCGGTGGGGTTCTGAATATGGCAGATTAGGTCACGCGCGAAGCCTATTCACATGAAGTTAGTAGCTGCGGCTTTTGGCCAGGGGGTGGGTCAATTGCGGAGCCTGTTTTTTACGCTTATGCTTACCCTACGTCGGAAGGGTTTCGAGATTACCCGATCCAACCCACAGAAGCTTTTTACAGCTCAGAGATGCAGGAGTTTATTCTCCCCTATGAAGCTGTGAGACAAGCTGACGATCCAGATGCAATGCTCCTTGCTTTTCTCCAAAGCACCTATGAAGCAGCAGCCAATTTAGGACACTGGGATTGAGTAGCCCTGGGGCGTTCCCCAACCGTGTAAGGCTAACAAATTGCAAATTGCTGACGCGGATGGACTAGCGACCTTGATATAAAGTTTGAGGCGATCTGCTGCCACTTAGAGGTACTGAATGGATAGTGGATAACCGGACAACCATTTTTGCAAATGGCAGTTATACAATGCGGTAAGCAAACAAGGAGCATATCCAAAAATGGTTAAAGGTAGGTTAGAAGCATTCAGTGATGGGGTAATCGCTATTATTATCACCATTATGGTGTTGGAGTTAAAAATACCTCATGAGTCAGATTTAGCTGCACTACGCCCGTTGATTCCAATCTTTCTAAGCTATGTGTTGAGTTTCGTGCATGTTGGTATTTACTGGAACAATCACCATCACCTGTTTCAGGCAGTTCGACAAGTGAATGGTTCAACTTTGTGGGCAAACTGAGATCTTGCAGCATTCTCAATAAGCCGATTCTAAGCGAGGTTTGAGGTCAATATCGAACCCAAAATGAGCCGCAATATCAGCGTGAGATTGGATGCGTTTGAGTAACTGAAACCAGATAATC
>DVDV01000238.1 GCA_015296075.1 Leptolyngbyaceae cyanobacterium M33_DOE_097
CCGCATTCCACCTTCTTAGTTCTGTCAGCCAACCAGGTAGGAATAGTTATAAACTTGAGTCCAAACAGAACTCTATCGCAAATCTACTTTTTATGAATGACTACCAGGGTAATAAACATATATTTTCAAGGTTACAAGGAATTCAGAAAATGCTGATGGCTGCATATGAATCTAATAACTTAGCCAGTACTTACACAATGGGTAAAGAGCGGGAAACTTTCATAAATCTCTTTCTTTCCAATGTTTTACCAAGACAGTTTCGTTTTGGTTCAGGTGAGATTACAGATATTGGTGGAAACTTAAGTGGACAAGTAGACATTGTAATTGAATACTCAATCTTTCCAAGCCTCCAATTACCAGGTGCGGGGCTTGAAACAAGACTTTACTTAGCAGAAGGTGTTGCCGCTGCCTTTGAGGTTAAATCTAATCTTGCCGAGAAATGGGAAGATGTTAAGAAAGCAGCTCAAAAAATCAAGAGATTAAAACGTAGATTTGGAGGCTCAATGGGTTTGCCTCCGCCTTTTATACCAGTTATTGCGGTAGGCTATACGGGCTGGTCTACTATGAATACCCTTAAGGGAAAAATTGAAGAGGGATTTGAACTTGAAGGAATAGAAGAAAAATATGTAGATGGAATTCTCATTATAGATAAGGGTCTGTTTGTCTGGAGACAAAATATGTTTTCTATCCCCCAAATTAGTCATGCGTTCGAGGGCCCTCAAGCACTATGGGGCTTAATCTCAGCATTACACTTATTAGCAAAATCCCTTCAATCTTCAAGTCTAGATATTGCATTTTATGGGAGTCCAGAGTTAGCTATTTTAGGAGGATTGTGTAGCTGGGTTAACGGCGATTTTACTGAAGAAATCAACTTCAATAACTTCGCTAGAAGAGCCCATTTAGATAAACAAGAACAAGAAAGGATTATTTCTATTTTGCAAGAGAAAGGGCTAATTCAGATCGTTTCTAATGAAATACAGACTGAAGGAGAGGAGAGAATTCTGAAAATCAAAATCATTGAAAATGATGAAACTAAAGGTGCAAGTCAGTATTTTAGTGCAATAGTTTGAAAAATGTCTTATTACTCTGCAGATTTATTTAGGTTTACTTACTGAACTGAAAGACTGCTGCTAATTTTCTTTCCTTCAAATATTTTGAAAAGATTATTCTGATTGCAATCATGCTCACACACACATCTTAAAAGCCAAAATCTTTCCCAAAGTTTATCATTTGGCTCTAAATGAAGCTTTTAAGCTCAGTTTCTGAGCCTCTTTGTAATCAATGAATGAACCATGCGAATAATAGAAATTTCTAGTGGAAATACGCTCAACTATACTTTCTATAGCCCTATCATCAGCTTCAGGAAACATACGCTCCTTTAGAGCTGTTTTAGCAAGTTTTTGGGTTTGCTTAATAGCTTGGTCTGCAATCTGACGCAGAATATTATGCCACCTCTGTCTTCTACACTGTGACAGATTTTTCTTGGACTAAACTTAAGACTTCTAATTATGTCTTGTGGAGCGTCTACTCCATTATCAAATACCCGGTAGTGTTAACCGGGTATTTGATGAATTCACCTTATCTAATGAGCTACTAAACCAAACTTACATGCTTTGTAAGAATCCGCATAACTTCACCAGGATTGACTGTAGGAAGCTGTCTAGACCATTCATCTGGTCTAGCGTATCCGTAGTGAAACAGGGTCATCACAAAGAACTGCACTACTTGAGGACTGCCGATCGCAATGACTCGCAGCATATCAGGAGCAGGGCGATCGCGTAAGTCGATTAGAAGCTGCTCCGAAGGAATAGTTGTTTGACAACTTATGTTTTCTGTCATTATGTCTTTAACTCCATATCGGGGTTGACCCTGTCCTGTGAGCCTGAGAACTTCTGGACAGGGTTTTAGTTTTCTACTGCAAGAGTAACATGGTGTGACTGAGTGTTACACTCTGCGTTACCCAGTTACATACAGAAATTTATAAGATGCTGACGAGTGTTAAACATTATTCTGACGTGACAACAGACCTTGAACGAATCACTGCCTACGTAGATCCTGAGGTAAAGAAGGGTCTTGAAGAATGGGCGAAGAAAGAGCAGAGAAGCCTTTCAAATCTGGCGGCTGTTCTACTTACTAATGCCTATCGAAACTATGAAAAGCAACAGAGTCAGAATCACGAGAACTCACAGTAAAGAAATATACCGATCGCCTTAGCATACCCAAGTTATTAAAAACTCAAGTCCGTTTACTAGCACCATTTTGATTACTGTGCTAAGTAGAGTAGTGACCTTAAAAAAGGTGTGCAGAAGATAATTCTCTGAAGTAACCGGAAAATACAAAATTCTCTAGAAAAATATTCAAAGGGTGGCTATCGATACATTAACAACTGTGTAAACCGAAAAGCCATGTGGGTAAAACTTATTAGAATTAGCCTCGCTCCAATTCTGCTCTTAGGCTTTGCGCCTGTATCTGCTCAAGAAATTAATTACATCTGTTTTATTCAAAGGGCAAACGGTAGGGTTATAAACCTTACAAAGCTTTGTGAACGAAAAGTGGCTGTGCAACCTTCTATTCAACAGCCTCAAAAACCACAGCTAAGTGAAAAGGAGCTTAAAAAAGCTCTCGAACTTGTTGGAACTGCCTATGCAGACTCTTACTGTGAAGCAAGAGCGCAAGGAAAAACTCACCGTCAAGCGTCAAATGATGCAAGCTCGGTTGCTGCTGAATATTTTGTGCGTACTGGTATCCCAGACGACAAGTTAGATGTTGAGTGGTTCCAAAATGCCAATGAAAAGAGTAAGCTGTTATGCCCTGAGCTTCAACCAAAGGGACGTTACACATAAAGAGGGCTTTAGGCTGCTATCTCTTTTGGGCAGTTTTCAATGTAGCTATTGATCGTAAATTGGATGAACATCTCTATCTCTTCTTATATGAAGAGGAGATGAAGCAAAAGATTTTGGGTGTAATTTGGGTGTAGAAAATCTCTCTATTCTCTAAAACCCCTTCCCTGATTGAGTTGTGTTTAGCCTTCCAAGCTATTGATCCGGGTTCGATTCCCGGTGCCCGCTTTGAAAGTCTACATCTGTACCGAGTAGCTGTGAGTAGCTGGAAAAGAGCTATTTAGCAAGGCTTTAGATGAATTAGGACAAATGGCTGAGAAGATTCGGTCACCTCGCGAATCTTGAAACTCCCCTCTATTTTCTAAGGTGGAGAAATAATAGCCAGCGTGGAGCTTCTGCCATGGATAGGATTAAGCGCCAGTGTTCATTGTCGAGCAGCTTACTTGTGGATTTTTATCACGGCTGGATGATTGAAGTAAAAGCGGGTCAGCCCGATTCTTACCGCTACCAATGCACTTCTTCAAATGGAACCAGTCTCAATAGCGTAATTTTGTACAGTCAAGCTCCACAAGCGCATCAAGCCGCAATCGAAGTAATTGCATTATTTGAAGCATGTGTTGCTCTTAAAAACTGGCTAAGGGCAGCCTTTGAAGCAGGTTTGGTCGCTGAACATGAGTGGTATACCCTAACCCAATCCTTAAATGTTGCAGCAGGTCATCATCCCTCAGCGCAGACTGGCAAAGACTAGTAGTTCACCCAAAGAACGTTGCAGGGTTGAAATGGCTGAGCTGTTGGTCATTCGTTTTCTCTACTTGGCAAAGTTGGCTTGGCAGACCACTAGGGATGTAAGCAGGTGCCCAAGCTAAAGAACGTGGATGATGAGAATTCAAATTTTCTTGGCAAGGGGAACATGAGTAACTGGAGTTTGGACTAATTCAAAAAATACACCATATTTAGGAGGGGCGAACAGCTGTTCGCCCTTACATATAGTGGAAAATCGCGTTTAGTCTAAAGTCCAAATGAGTAAGGTTGATGTAGAAAATCCCTGACAAAGATTAAATTTGTAACAAAAACTACAGTTTATTTTTAATTGTCTGAAAATAGAGGTAGAAACCATATTGAGCCTTTAGGAAGAAAGACAATGACAAGTAAACGAGAAACCATCATCCGCGAGTTACGACACCAGCTTTACTACACTAACCCTGGTCCTGAGCGGGAAGCGGTTCGGCAACGGCTTGATTTTTGGATCCACCACTATCGCCCTGACACAAAGTAATGCCCGTTCAAGCGAATGGCTTATTTCTGTTTGACTCTCCCTTAATCCCCCTGATGTCTTGCAAAGTGGCAAATGCCTAAAATATGCAGAGTCAGGGGGATTTTGATGGATAGCCCGTCAGGGCAACGGGAGTTATCCCTTTAGTAGCGTTTCGTAGTAACGCCTTACTATGAGTTTGCCCGATCGCCCACCTTGCCAAGAAATGGCTGCAAGTGCTGTTGCAAGCGGATAGCTTGTTGAGTGATCGCATCCCAGTTACCACTAGCCAGTGCCGCCTTTGGAAAGAGTTCTCCGGCAAGACCAACCGCGATCGCGCCTGCCTTTAAGAAGTCACTTGCATTGGCCAGCGTCACACCTCCTGTAGGGATGAGGGGAATTTGTCCGAGTGGGCCTTGGAGACTGCGAATATAGGCCGCCCCTCCCACCGCTTGAGCCGGAAAGATTTTGACACAAGTAGCCCCAGCTTGCCAGGCTGCCACAATTTCGCTGGGAGTGAGGGCCCCCGCTACGATGGGCGTCTCTGCTGTCACAGCCTTTTGAATCAATTTGGATGAGGTGTGCGGTGTAAATAGGTACTGTGCCCCGGCAGCGATCGCAGCTTCGAGTTGTTCGATGGTTAGCAACGTGCCTGCTCCAATCACGCAGTGAGGCAGCTCTGACCGCAATTTTGAGATCAGGTCGGCTGGGCGATCGCTATTCCAGGTAATTTCAATTAACGGCATGCCAGCCTGGGCGATCGCGTGGGCCATGTGATAACCGAGGGCAATGTCATCAGCGCGAATCACTGCGATCGCTCGGTGTTGTCGAAGTAAAGAAAGCCAGGTTTCAGGAGACATCGGTTTGCTCCGATTTAAAGACAAAAAAATAGGGCGCTCGTCTAGCGCCCCATCAATTTTGAGTCAATCTCAGGGCTTAGGCAATTGCCGCAATCTTGACATCACTATTTGCGAGTAGCTCTTGCAGCTCGTCAGCATCTACTGTCTCTTTCTCGATCAGCATTTCAGCCAAGCGATCTAAGATAGCGCGGTTTTCAGTCAGCACCGCCTTAGCACGACGGTAGGCTTGCTCAACCAGATTGCGAACTTCGTCATCAATTGCCGAAGCCGTTTCTTCAGAGAAGTCACGCTCAGAAGCGATGTCACGACCTAAGAACATGTTGCCTTGCTGACGACCTAACGCAACAGGGCCGAGGCGGTCGCTCATACCAAAGCGAGTCACCATCTGACGCGCAACCCGTGCAACTTGCTGCAAGTCGTTAGAAGCACCTGTAGTCACTTCTTCATCACCAAAGATAATTTCTTCAGCAATTCGACCACCGAGGGCAACCGCCATCTGGTTTTGCAGGTAAGAGCGCGAATACAGGCCCGAATCCATCCGGTCTTCACTTGGAGTAAACCAGGTCAAACCACCAGCCCGTCCACGAGGAATGATGCTGATCTTTTGAACGGGGTCATAGTCAGGCATCAAAGCACCGACAAGCGCGTGTCCGGCTTCGTGGTAAGCCACGAGTTCTTTCCGCTTTTCGCTCATCACCCGATCTTTCTTCTCAGGCCCTGCCAACACGCGATCAATTGCGTCATTGACTTCATCCATCGAGATTTCAGTCAAGTTACGACGAGCCGCCAAAATTGCTGCTTCGTTCAACAAGTTTGACAGGTCTGCTCCGGTGAAACCGGGAGTCCGACGGGCGATTTTCTCAAGATCCACATCTTGCGACAAGGTTTTGCCACGCGCGTGGACATTCAGAATCTCTAAACGACCGCTAAAGTCAGGGCGATCGACAACCACTTGACGGTCAAAACGACCGGGACGCAGCAATGCCGCATCTAGTACATCAGGACGGTTCGTTGCCGCAATGATGATGATGCCAGTGTTGCCTTCAAACCCGTCCATTTCGGTGAGTAACTGGTTGAGGGTTTGCTCACGCTCATCATTACCGCCACCCAGTCCGGCACCACGCTGACGGCCAACGGCGTCAATTTCATCGATAAAGACGATACAAGGTGCGTTTGCCTTTGCTTGTTCAAATAGGTCACGGACGCGAGAAGCACCGACCCCAACAAACATTTCGACAAACTCAGAACCAGAGATCGAGAAGAAAGGAACGCCTGCTTCACCTGCCACAGCCCGTGCCAACAGAGTTTTACCAGTCCCCGGAGGGCCAACCAGCAAAACACCCTTGGGAATTTTGGCTCCAACCGCAGTAAAGCGATCCGCATTCTTCAGGAAGTCAACCACCTCAGCTAACTCCAGCTTTGCCTGCTCAATACCAGCGACATCGCCGAACGTAACTTGGGTTTGAGGCTCCATTTGTACCCGTGCCCGCGACTTGCCAAAGTTCATTGCCTGACTACCAGGACCACTCTGCGCTCGTCTTAGGAGGAAGAACAACCCGACTAACAGCAGGACGGGAAATAGCAACCCGCTAAATGCACGCACCCAAGCGCCATCATCTGTTTGAGGAGAGACAGAAATATCAACTCCTTTGCGGGTCAAGATGTTGATCAGCTCAGTGTCGCTAGGTAAGACGTTCACTGTTATCATCTTGCCTGCCTCTGGCACGCGAATCTCGGTGCGAGAGGCGTTCATCTGAACTTTCTCGATTTTGCCGCTTTCGACTCTTTCAAGAAATTCTGAGTAAGTCAGCTCTTCACGAGCCGTTGGCTTACCATCAATCAACGCTGTTGCCAATGAAAGGGCAACAATTGCCAACAGCGCATATAATCCAACATTTCTCCACCGCTTATTCACCGGCGTTTTCCTCCTAGCTATCTGAGTGCGGAGTTTTTCTTATTTTATCGTGTTAACTAATCTTAACGTAATCTCAGAATTCGCGGGAGGGTTTTTCAGAAAAGTTAGAAACCAGGCAGAGAAGGTATTCTGACGAATCAGGAAAACGGCTAGGTAGGAACGCTCATTCGGATGCGATCGCCACATTTTTCTAACAAATCCCGTCTGGCTCGTCGTTTCTGCTACTTCCGACGCTTTCGACTAAAGCTTTAAGATTCTTATCCTTTAAGGTGGGTTATGGCAGGTTACTCAGCTTTTAAGGCTTTGATCGGGTCAAGCTGGGCGGCACGATAAGCAGGTGGAATTCCAGCCGCAATTCCCACGAAGAGGGCAGACCCCAGGGCGATCGCGCCCGTATCAAACTCAAATTGGTAAGGCAAATCAAACTGTTCGGCCACTACTAGCGTTAACCCATGTACGCTCACAAGAGCGCCAGTACCACCGATCAGACTCAGGGTTGCGGCTTCTAGAATAAATTGCAGCATGACATCCCGCTTTGTTGCACCAATCGCTCGTCGCAGGCCAATTTCGGGAGTCCGCTCGGTGACAGAAGCGATCATCACATTGGCGATCCCCACACCTCCGATCAGCAGTGAGATGATCGCAACGGCTGTTAACGCCTGTCCCGCCATATCAAGCGTTCGCTGTTTCGCCAAAATATCTTCTGAGTTGTTAAAGTCCCACAGGCGGCGATCCGGGCGTACCTGTTGCAGCAAGCTTCTGGCTTGTTTGCCGAGTTCTTCTAAATCACGGATGTCTGCAGGCGCAACCTGAATCGAGTCAATGGTTTGGTCGCCATTGATCGCGCTATAGATCGCTAACGGAATTTGAATTAAACCGCGCGGTTCTTCGTCACTTTTTTTAGTCGGTAAAATTCCAACTACGACGAAGGGCTGGCCGTCCGCATAAATCCGTTCGCCTAATGGATTTTTGCCCTCAAACAGACGCTTAGCTAAAAATTCGTCAATCACCGCGACGGGTCGAAACTCGGTGTAGTCCGCATCAGTAAAGAAACGTCCGGCTGCGAGGGGATATCCCTCATTCTTCAAAAAATCTTTGGAAACAGCCAGCATGACTGGATCGGCTTCCTGCCCCTGATAGACGACGGATGCCGTGCCAGCCCAGTTTACAGCGGCGATCGAGCGCAGTTTTGGCAGGCGCGGCCGCAAAAATTCTATATCTTCTGCTCGAAAGGGAATGCGATCGCGGCGCGGCAACCAGGCTACTCCAATGCCCACTTGTGGCCCATCACGTTCGGCTAGCTCAGCAGCAATCACGGCTTGGCTAATGCTTTTGACATGCAAAGTCGAAGTGACGGCAGCGACGCCCATAAACATTCCCAGGGTGGTCAGGGCAGAGCGGAGGAGGTTGGTTTTGAGTGCCTGGCAGGTGAGGGAGAAGAGGGCGATCGGGTGGAGAGCCATGGGAGGGCAGGAGGGGGGGAGATTGGGGAAGGGGGAGATTGGGAGGGGGGAGGGGGGGGGAGATTGGGAGGAGAAGGAGCTATTTGTTTTTGACAGTGATGGGAAGACCGGGTTTGAGGGGTGGCTCGACCGGAGGAATAATGACTTCTTGGGTGAGGTCTAAACCAGAGGTAATCTCGACGGTGAGTAAGCCTTCGATGCCTAAGTCAACTTCTTGCTTTTGGGCTTTGTTGTCGCGATCGCGCACCCAAACGAACGGTTGGCCTTCAGCCCGTTGAACGGCCTCACTATTAAGCACTAAGACGTTACGGCGCTGTTCAAGCACGATTTCGACGTTGACCTGGGCACCCGGAATGAGTGTACCGCTGGGGCGATTAAGCTTGACGACAGCGGGAACGTAGGCTTGTTTGGATTGGCGATTGTTGCTGTCACTTGCCTCCGGTTGCAGCGCTTGGGGATAAAGTGCTTGGACACGTCCATTGTAGATTTTGGCATTGGGACCAATGATACTCACACGGGCAAGTTGGTTCACTTTGATGCGAGCCGCGTCTAAAGTTGAAAGCTGCATTTCAATAAACTCTTGGCGAGGATCTCCTAAAGTCAACAAATCGGTGCGTAGCTCAACCCCATCGCCATCCCGCACTTTGACATCCAGCACAACGCCATCAATGGGCGAGTTCACAATGCTGTTTTGAATTTGTTGCTGGATCCGTTGTTTTTCTAGCTTGAGGCGTTCTAGCTCGATCACACCAGCATTAACGGCTGCTTCAGCGTCGCGGAGCGTGGCCCGTGCATCTCGAATGCGGCTTTCTTGATCAAGAAAGCGTTGTTTTTCGATCGCCCCCTCCCTTACGAGTGACAGCATATCTTCACGCTTTTGAATTTCAACGCCGAGGCTTTCTTTGGCTTCCTGAATCCGCACTCGTTCGCGTTCAAGGGTGACTATCTGCCGTTGAATTTGCAACTCCTGGTTAGCCAGGGCGGTCTGTCGTTCTGGGTAGCGCAAGGTCAGCAGCGTTTGTCCCTGTCGAGTACGATCGCCCGGACTGACAAGCACCCGCTCGACTGCCCCCTCTGTCGGAGACTTGAGGGTCACTTGTCCACGTAGTTCAACCGTTCCGCTTTGATTGATGGTATTTTCAATATCCCCCTGCTCAGGCTGAACAAGGGTGACGGGCACCGCCGCTGTTGGCCGATTCAGTAAGAACAAGTAGATCAGCGCCCCGATCAAGCTGAATGCTGCTAAACCTCCTGACCAGACAAGCCACGGAGTGGCAGCTTGCCAGCCTTTACTGGCAGTTTTTTGCATAGGAGAGTCTGAGGGTGGATGAGCAAAACTAGATGAAGATTGACGAACAGATGGAAGAGGATATGGCGATCGCCATCCGAAGTATAGCCACAAACCTAGAGTGAGTGTGACAGCTAGATTCAATGGAAGCGATAGAGTCCAGTCAAATTTTCGTGCATCCCTGTGGTGCGCCACTATCATGAGGCGAAGAATGTATTGCTTTCTGCCAAAGAGAGTCATGAGAATGAATTGGCGAGTCTCATTATTGTGCGTAAGTCTGGTGACGGTGAGCCTGCTAGGGATAGCTACGCCACTCGCGGTCGGCAATCAAGCGCCTGCCTATCCACCCAATGCGCCACCCGGTTCGACATCGGAGCCGTTACCTGATGATGATTACCGGGTCAGTGCCTTGCAGGCTGATCCACAGGGAAACCTTTGGGTTGGGTCGTGGCGTGGCCTCGCACAAATTGATGCAAAAACGGGACAACTGCGATCGCAGTTGAAATTGTCTAGTCCGACGGTTGGAGCATTAGCGCTGGATCGTCGAGGTTCTATCTGGGTTGGCACCTACGATGGTTTGTCGCGCATCAATCCCAAAACAAGCCAGGTGACGGCTCAAAATTTTTTACTGCCATCGAACCGTGTTTTGGCCTTGCAAGTGGATCGGCGCGGTTACCTCTGGGTTGGCAATGACAGTGGCTTAGCCCTGATCAATACACAAAATGGAGCCGTCAAAGCCACGTTTAAAAATCTCCCTGGAGTCAGTGCAAATGCCTTGACGCTTGATTTTCAAGGAAATCTTTGGGTCGGCACCTTAGAAGGGTTAGTGCAAATCGACACTGCCAGTGCCCTTCCGCTCCAGCAAGTTACCAATGTGCCAGGTGGCATCGTGCAGGCGATCGCCCTGAGTCCAACGCATTCTTCGTGGCTAGGCATCCCCAAGCCGACTCTCTGGGTTGGAACTCCGACAGGCTTGTACGAAATGGATCCTGATACTGGACAGGTTTTGCAAACCCCCCCCGCAATGCAAGGCCGCAGCATCACCACCCTACGCTTCGATAAAGCTGGAAGCCTCTGGATTGGCACTGTCGAAGGCTTACTGCGGCTCAATCCTTTTACTGGCGAGGTAATTGGTGAAGTGGCGGCCAATCTGCCCTCGCGTCGCATCTACTCGATCGCTCCTGACGCAGGCGGCAAACTGTGGGTCGGCACCAGCGAAGGACTTGCCTGGGTCAGCCAAACCACCTTTCGCACGGGCGTTGTCAGAACCTTCAGCCGCGATCGCAAATAGAAGTTCGGTTTTAGTCCTTTGGGCATGTCGGCAGATGACTTGGATTCAAGCTGGGTATCACTAGCGTCTTTTTTCTGCTGCCTGCCTTCGCCGATTAAACTCCGGTCAATTGCTCAAACTTCGGTGTAGGGTGGAGAAAACTCCATCTGCAACACCCGATGACTCTGCAACAACTCCGCCAAATGAAACAACAGGGACGGACGATCACTGTCCTCACTGCGTGGGATTATGCGATCGCCCGTCTCATTGATGCCGCTGGAGTTGATCTGATTTTGATTGGTGATTCTCTGGCGATGGTGGCATTGGGGCACCGCACAACCTTGCCTATCACCCTGGATGAGATGATTCACCACGCGAAAGCCGTCTGCCGGGGAGTTGAGCGATCGCTGTTGGTCTGTGACTTGCCGTTTATGTCTTATCAGGAAAGTATTCAACAGGCATTGCACACAGCAGGTAGGGTCTTAAAAGAAACCAATGTGCAAGCGGTCAAGTTAGAAGGGGGGCACCCCGCAGCGGTTGAAACGGTGGCTCACCTCGTGCAAGCGGGCATTCCAGTCATGGCGCATATTGGCTTAACGCCGCAGTCGGTGCATCGCTTGGGCTACCGGCAACAGGGCAAGACGCCAGAGGCAGCAGAGCGTCTCGTGCAAGAGGCGATCGCGCTAGAAGCAGCAGGTGCTTTCAGCATTGTTTTAGAGCATATTCCAGCCGATCTTGCCCTGCAAATCACCCAAAAGCTGACGATTCCAACCATCGGCATTGGCGCTGGCCCCTACTGTGACGGGCAGGTGTTGGTCACGGCTGATCTGCTGGGCTTGTCAGAACGCCAACCCCCTTTTTCAAAACGTTACGCTGACTTGCAAGGAATTGTGACGCAGGCGATCCAGACGTACTGTACTGAGGTAAAAGAGGGAAAATTCCCTTTGTAAGCAGTTAAGCTGCATCTGATTTGTTAGGGGCTTGGGGTTGGTTAGAAATGAGAATCCCCTGCTGATTTGTGCAGTTTTTTGGGCTTACTAATGAACAAACGTCTTAAGAGCGCGATCGCCCATGAAACGTCTGATTGTCTGCTGTGATGGCACTTGGAACACGGCTAACATGCCTTGCCCTACCAATGTTGTCAAAATTGCCAGAGCTGTAAAATCGGTTGCCAGTGATGGCATTGACCAGCTTGTTTACTATGACGAAGGGGTTGGCACCGAATGGCTAAACAAGTGGACAGGAGGCGCTTTTGGTTGGGGCATTGACGAAAATATTCAACAGGCTTACGCGTTTCTCGCGGTTAATTACGAGGCAGGCGATGAAATTTACCTGTTTGGCTTTAGCCGAGGAGCTTACACCGTTCGTAGTTTGGCAGGGTTTATCTACTGTTCTGGGCTAGTCAGACCTGACAAGCTCGATAAAGTGCAAGAAGCCTACAAGATTTATCGCTCAAGAACGATCAAACCGGGCAATCCGATCGCTGAGCAGTTTCGGCAGGCCAATGGCGAACGGGTGCCAATTACGGTGCTGGGCTGTTGGGATACAGTCGGTGCGCTGGGGATTCCCGACGTAGTGCCCTTTTTGCCCTTCATTCGCAAGTCTAACGAGCGCTATCAGTTTCATGACACAGAGCTGAGTGCCATCATTCAAAATGCGCTGCACGCGGTGGCGGTTGATGAGATTCGCAAGTCGTTTAACGTGACGCCGATGAACCGGAGTCAGAACCCCAGAGCTGCCACTCAGGTCGTTCAGCAAGTTTGGTTTCCGGGCGAGCATGGTTGTGTCGGGGGTGGCACTCCAGCCCACATGCCTCTGTCAAATGCGGCGCTGAAGTGGATAGTCACCGCGATCGCCGATTTAGGACTCAAGCTCGAATTTGAGGAACTCGATTTAGCGATCGATCCTACAGTGGATTTTGATAACCAACCCCGCTTTCCGTTTAACCTCGCGCCCGTGATTCAAAGGGATGTTAATAACGGTTTTGAAGCCTTACACCAATCGGTTGCGCAACGTTGGCAAGGTCGCGCCGACTATCGCCCCGAAAATTTAGCCATCTACCAGGCACAGCTTGATTCTGCCAGTGTGATGACGGCTTAAACGTGACGCATCAAAGAGTGACTCTGAGAGCCTTGTAGGTGGAACAGTAAAGCGTCACCGGCCGATCAAGCTCTCGATTAGAAACAAGCCACAACCCCACTGAAAAAGCCCTCTGCTTCATAGCGAAAAAGAGGGCACAGCAAGAGTTAAAGATTCTAGAGCAAAGAAATATGCAAAAGCTTTAGGGAGTATGCACTTATCCTCTTTGAAATTTGTTCAGAGGGGTTAATTGCGCTTTCTTGCTAAAGAAAGTTTTTCTCTTATGTTTCTAAAACTTTTGCTTTGATTGACTAGATCTTGACGTAGCCAGAGTAGAGTGCGCCAACAAAAATGTTTACAGCCAGCAATAAAATTGCCCAGAACGCACGAAAAGTGTACGGGGGCTTTGCACCGGGTTTGTTAGCTTGGGAAGCCATGCAGTTTACTCCAATCAATTCAATGAATCGTCCTTAGAAATACCAGAGAAGGTGCACACTTTGCAGTATTTCTCGATGAAAATTAACGACTTGCAAACTATAGCGATCGGTAGATGACTCAGGAGATTGGAAGTGGAGGAGTGTAGGGTTAAGACGCAGTCGAAGTTCCTGCACCCTGTCCTAACTAAGATGCCTGGTACACTGAGACGCAAATTCGCATGCCATTTCTGTTTGTTACTGGTCACTGGTTATTCGCGAATGCCGAATGACTCAGTCATTATCGCCCCTACAAAATTCTTTGAATGAACGACTAGGAATTTTAGCTTTCTTCCCCCGCATGATAAGAACTGCGGACAAGTGGCCCCGATCGCACATGGGAAAACCCCATTTCTCGCGCGATCGCCCCTAACTGCTCAAACTCGGCAGGAGTCCAGTATTTTTGCACGGGTAAGTGGTCTAAAGAAGGGCGCATGTATTGCCCTAACGTCAGGCGATCGCAGCCAACCGCTCGCAAGTCATGCAGGGTTTCGATAATTTCTGCCTCGCTTTCGCCATGCCCCAGCATCAGACCCGATTTAGTTGGGATAGATGGGTCAAGCTGTTTCACATGGCGCAAAACCTGGAGCGATCGCTCATACTTAGCTCCTCGGCGCACTTGCCCTTGCAAACGACGCACCGTTTCAACGTTGTGGTTGTAACACGCGGGTTGAGCCGCTACGACAGTTGCGATGCGTTGAGCTTGCAAGTCTTCTGGAGTCAAGTCTTCTACCTGTCCGCCCCAAAAGTCAGGGGTCAGCACCTCAATTTGAGTGGTTGGGTTTGTCGTGCGAACCGCGGCGATCGTTTGCACAAACCATCCGGCTCCCTGGTCGGGCAAGTCATCGCGCGCGACGGATGTTAAGACAACATAGTGCAAACCCAGCAAGCGAACGGCCTCGGCCACTTTTTCGGGTTCTTGCGGGTCAAGCGGCATCGGGGCGTGCCCCTTATCAACCTGGCAAAAGGCACACGATCGTGTGCAAGTCGGCCCCATCAACAAAAAGCTGGCTGTTCCCTGGGCGTAACATTCACCTCGGTTTGGGCACCGTCCTTCTTCACAAATTGTATGAATCTGCCGTTGCTTAACAATTTGCTGGACTTGGGAGATTTCACTTGCTCGCCCAATCGGACGTCGCAGCCAATCAGGTAGAGTTTGCCAATCAGGTCGTTGGGTCGAAGAAGTCATTATTTGAAAACACGTGTATAGAACATCACGGTTTTGGGAAAACTGAGGGAAAGTCACTCAGCCTTGATTTCTCTTTCATTGTAGGAGATTGCTACAAAAGCCAAAGGAACTCCTACAATCAAAAAGATGTGTTTGGTTGCAGCCAAATACAGCAGTCTAGGTTAAAACTAATGTAGCTTTTACAGTTGTGATGTGCCTGACCCCCTTTCTTGTTCTCCAGATTGTGCCGCAGGTCGTCTCAAGTGTTATTAAGCCATCTACCGTTCGAGTTCATCCTCAGAGGAGCTAAGTCGTGGCAACTCACAAAATCCTGGTTATTGACGATAGTAACGTTATCCGAAATATGGTGCGGGATATGTTGCCCAAAGGCAACTTCGACGTTCTAGAAGCCAAAGATGGCTTACAAGGACTAAACCTTATCCACCAGGAGCGTCCCACGCTAATCATGCTTGACTTCCTGCTACCCAAAATGAGTGGGTATGAAGTCTTTCAAAGAATTCAAGAAAGTCCTGAGCTATGCAGCACTCCCCTAGTGTTGATGTCAGGCCGCAGGGAAGAAGTCACAGAAAAGCTGCAAGAGCCGTTTGAATATTTTGAGTTCGTACAAAAGCCGTTCGACCAAAAGGAATTGATCGAGGCGATCAAGGCGGCAATGGCGAAAGCGAAGCGTCGTCCTGTGGTTGCAGCAGCGGCTCCAGCAGCAGGGGGTGGCGGCTCCGCAGACGTACAGGCACTCAACGAAAAAATCGTCAAGATGCAAGCCGAAATTGACGGCATGAAGAAGCAAATGGCTCAGATTTTGGCATTTATCAAGCAAAAGCTGAAGTAAGCGAACTGTTTTAGCCTGAATCTTTAGTAAAAATTGGCGGATCCTGCCAAAAGATAGACTGCGATCGCCGCCCTTTGCCTTTTAGGATGATGAGTATCACGCTCCTTGAGGCATGGGAATGGACGCAGACACGAATGAGGCGATCGCTCAACCGAGTAGTGGACAGAATGCCCCTGAAGTCGGGGGTGGTTTGCCCGTGATTCAGTATTGGGCTGAAAAAACGCTCTCGCCCCAAGGGCCGCAAATCTGGGAAAAGTTATTTCACAAGAGCGCGTGCCTTTCCTGTGCTTGGGGCACTGGTGGGCAAAAAGGTGGCTTTGTGAATGAGTTGGGGGAAGGCATTCAACGCTGCATGAAAAGTGTGGAGGCCATCTCGGCGGAACTGATGCCCGCGATCGCCCCCAAAATTTTTGCGAATCGCAGGCTAGCCGAGTTGCAGCAACTCTCTTCGATGGAAGCTGATCAATTGGGGCGTTTGAGTTTCCCGATGATGCATCGGGCTGGCAGCAACCACTACGAGCGGATCAGTTGGGAAGACGCATTGGCGATCGCTGAGACAGCCTTACGCAAAGCCCCAGACCGGGTTGCTTCCTACAGTTCGGGACGTGGCTCTAACGAAGCAGCTTACTTGCTACAACTGGTGTTACGGGCGCTGGGTTCAAACAACCTGGCTGACTGTTCTGATCTATGTCATGCTCCTTCGACCGTTGGCCTCAATCAAATGTTTGGCTCGGCCACGTCAATGGTCAGCCTGGAAGGTTTGCGTCAAGCCGATTGTGTCGTGCTGATCGGCTCCAACGCGCCAGCCAACCATCCCCGTCTGATGAATGAGTTGATTGACCTGCGCGATCGCGGTGGCAAAGTGATTGTGATTAATCCCATTGTGGAAGTCGGGTTGGTCAAATTTGCATCCCCTGCTTATCCGATCAAGTCAATGCTGGCGGGCGGTTCTGATATTTCGTCGCTTTACCTGCAACTGATTCCGGGGAGTGACACGGCTCTCTTCGTCGGCATCCAAAAGTCTCTGTTAGAGCAAGACCTGGTGCAGTGGGAGTTTTTGCAAGCCCACACCGAAAACTGGCAGGCGGTCGCGGATTATGCCAGAAAAACTGACTGGGAAACAATTACTCAGACTTGCGGCCTTGCTAAAGCCGAAATTGACTTCGCTGCTCAGCTGATCGGCACCTCTTCTGCTGTGGTGTTTGCCTGGGCCATGGGAATTACGCAGCACACCAATGGCGTAGACAACGTTTTCAGCATCGCCAACACCGCTCTATTAACCGGGAATGCAGGTAAATCCGGTGCAGGCACAATGCCCATTCGGGGGCACTCTAACGTTCAAGGCTTTGGTTCGATGGGGGTCACGGCTCACCTCAAAGAAGAAATTCGTCAGGCGTTAGAGGTGTTGCTCGACAAACCGTTAAATCGAAATCCTGGCTATGACACCCGCGCTTTAATCGATGCAGCCGACGCCGGAAAGATTGACTCGCTGCTGTGTCTGGGGGGCAATCTCTACGCGGCCAACCCGGATTTAACCCAGGCAAAACGGGCACTGGGCAATATTGAGACGATTATTTATCTAGCAACAAAGCCGAACCTGGGACATTTTCACGGCTTGGCAAAGCACAATACGCTGGTGTTGCCTGTGTTTAACCGCTTTGAGTCCCCCCATCGCACTACGGTTGAGTCGGGTAACAACTTTGTGCGGCTGAACGAACCGGGGACGAGCCATCTGCAAGGTGCTGATTTGAAGACAGAAGTGGCTTTTCTCTCGGAGTTGGCTCAGCGCTTACATGGCGATCGCCCGGTAAATTGGCGTAAATTGCAGGACACAAAGTATGTGCGGCAACTGATTGCTAAAACGATTCCAGGTTACGAAAAGATTGGGCAAATTGACGAAACCCGTGAGGAATTTACGATTTCTGGTCGCATTTTTCACCAACCGAAGTTTTCGACCCCGTCAGGTAAAGCCAAGATGTTTGTGACACCTCTACCAGAGTTAAGCACGGCATCGGCAACAGAGTTGGGTTTAACTCTGGCAGTTCAAGGCATACCACTGACCTTGATTACCGGACGGAGCTACTCGCAACACAACACAGTGGTCTATCGTGAAGGCGATAAGTATCGCGGTATGCCCCATCGCAATTGCATCATGATGAACCCGGTTGACATCGAAGCAGCGGGATTGAAAGAGCATCAGCGCATTACCGTGCGAGGCGATGCAGGGCAGTTAGAGCAAGTAGAAATTGTGGGCGGCAACATCCGACCCGGTTCGGGGTTTATGTTCTACCCCGAAGTGAATGCGATCTTTAAAGCCAAAGTTGATCCACGCTGTGGCACACCGGGGTTTAAGCGGGTTCCAGTCTGGGTGTATCCTGCTGAAGCAACCGCTTGAGTTATTTGCTGAGCCAGGCGATCGCTTCCCGAATCCAGGCTTCAGCGTCAGCACTTTTAGCCAGGGCAGCGGTTTGTCCCACAGCTTTCAGAGCTTTGGTAATTTCGCTGTTTGAGTAGCCAAGCGCCAGCAAAGTCATTTCGACATCTTCCTGGACTGTACCGGCGGGGCCTGCGGCTGGCAGCGTTACCATACCAGATTGTTCGCGCCATTCGGCTAACTTGGTTCTAAGTTCCAGGGCAATCCGTTCGGCGGTTTTGCTGCCCACTCCCGGCGTTTTCGAGAGAAGGCGAGTATTGCCCACAACGATCGCCTGTACCAGATCAGCCATACCCAGAGTATCGAGCAGCGCCATCGCCAGTTGAGGGCCAACCCCGCTAACGCTAATCAGTTGGCGAAACAAATCCCGCTCGGCCACAGAACCGAAGCCAAACAGGGTGAACTGATCTTCTCGCAGTTGCAGGTGAGTAAAGAGTTGCAGCAACTCGCCCATCTCAGGAATTTGCTGGAGCAGGCGCGGCACAATTTGAACGTCATACCCGACCTGGTTGACATCCAGCGTCAAAATCACGCGATTTCCCTGTTTTTGAATGCCAGCGATCGCGCCCTTGAGAAAACCAATCATTTATAAAAAACCAAAGTGCTGCAAGCCTTCTAAGATACCAGCCGCGCAGTGGTTTTTGGCAAGGTAGCGGTTGGGATTGGGGTTGAGATAATGCCACTCCAATAACTCTGGACGAGCATTGCCAACAATGATGCCCCGTTCATCTCGCGCTTGAAACATTGATAGGTCGTTACCCGAATCACCACAGGCGATCGTGTGTTCAGAACCGATCCCCAACTGCTCACGGATAAAACCCATTGCATTCCCCTTATTGGCATGGCGCGGCAAAATATCCAGATCTTGCCCCCCACTGTAGATAAGTTGCGCATCAATGCCGCGATCGCGCAGTGCTTTATCAAACCGGGGAATCACTTCTTTCGCAGCTGCTTCGGATAGAAAGTAGCTCACCTTATAGGGGCGTTGCTCAGTTTCAGGTTGGGGCACAAGATCAGCAAAATGGGAGCCAACAGCCCGGACTTCTGCTTGATTCCAGCCCTGACTGAGCCGCTCAGCCCAGCCTGTGTCGATCGCATCCTGACCCTGATAGTAAATTTCGGTACCGACTGAGAGAATCAGCACATCCGGCTTTAACAACCCCTTTTCTTCTTCTAACTCGCGATAGAGTGTGGGCGATCGTCCGGTTGAATAAATTAACCGCGTCCCATATTTTTGACGATGCTGATCTAACTTCTGGTTGAGTTCATCAAGAGCGGTATCTAAGCCAACCAGCGTGTTATCCAAATCAGTAATTAATAAGAATGGCTGCACAGGTAATTCACTCACTCGCGACCTTTGCTCAACAGTTTACTGAGGTTTGACATCTTCTGCATCTCACTCAAGCAAAGAGCCAAAACCTTCAAATCAGTTGTTGAAAAAAAGCTAGAGTCAGGCCGTTGGCGCCTGTTATCCCGATTGAGGGGAATTCCGGCAATTTTTCTTAGAATTAGGGGCTAGAACGCACGAGCATTTCCAACGCAGGAATAATGCTTGCTATTCATACTGGGAGAGAGTTGTGACCGTTTGGTATAAAAAGTTCTTGAACTGGGCACCTCAGCTTAGCCTCGCGGTTTGGTTACTTGCTGCTGGTCGCCTGCTCTCACAAACAGGTTCAGGGTTTACGGCGTTTCTCGCTCCGATTTTCTTTGTCAATCAGTTGGGTTTATCTGCCACGCAGGTTGGGGTTGGCTTGGGCAGTGCGGCAATATCCGGTGTGATTGGACGCGCCTTGGGCGGTTCGCTGTCAGATGGCAAGTTTGGGCGCAGGTGGACACTGATGATCGCCGCCCTGATTTCGGCGGGTTCGTCTCTCGTTTTGGCGATCGCCAACAACTTCACGGTCTTTGTGCTGGCGAATCTACTCATGGGCATGGGAATTGGCCTGTACTGGCCTGCGAACGAAGCACTGGTTGCCGACCTGACGACTCCAGAGACCCGCAATGAAGCGTTTGCAGTCACCCGCTTATGTGACAACCTGGGTTTGGGGTTAGGGGTTGCGATGGGAGGCGCTTGGGTCAATGCAACGGGCAATTACCGGGCGCTGTTTGTGATTGATGGCATTTCGTTTTTGCTGTTGCTGGGTCTACTACTGCGCTTTATTCAGGAACCAGAACGGGTTGAAGCCCCTTTACCGCAGGGGAAAGGGTGGAGTGTAGCGTTGCGCGATCGCCGTTTGCAAACCTATTCACTCGTCAACATTTTGTTTACGGCTTACATCGTGCTGTTAACGAGTACGTTGCCACTCTATTTCAGCAACTTTGTGAACCAGACCGAAACGAGTCGCGGCTTCAGCCCCGGAATGATTAGTAGCCTGTTCACCTGGCACCTGTGTCTATCGGTGGTGTGTCAGTTACCTGTTGCCCGGTTACTAAATCGGTTTGGGCAAGTTCGCACGTGAATGCTGTCCAGTCTGCTGTGGGCACTGGGATTTGTGGGTATTTGGTTTACCGGCGTGACGCCAATTTTACCGTTGTTCTGGGCGATCGCGGCGCTGGCTGTTTTAACGCTGGCGGTTGTCAGCTATCTGCCCTCTGCCTCAGCGCTGGTTGTGCAACTGGCACCGACTTCGATGCGGGGTGTGTACCTGTCGATCAACTCACAGTGTTGGGCGGTAGGTAGTTTTATTGCACCACCCCTCGGTGGTTGGGCCATGGATCAGACAGCAGCGTTTGCTCACCAATTTTGGTTGATCATGGCAGGCAGTCTGTTGGGGGCGATCGCGATTCTCTTTCAGCTCAATCGACAAATTCAAAAATCAGCGATTCTCCAATGACTGCGCCGCTCTGGTATTCTGTCTTGCTAAGAAGCCGCGAGTGGCTGATTGATAGGCTTGCTGATAGGCTTCAAAGTTTTCAGGAGTGACTTGAATGCCAAATTCTAATGGTGCCCCCTGCAAAAACTGAGTGATCTTCTCGTTGACTTGAGGATAGTAGTGAATTCCGTCGTAGGTGTTTGCAACATCTTCAGTCACCTTTGATGGAATTGAAAAGTCATACACAACATCAAAAATCGCTGTTGTATCTTTCATAAATGAAAGATAGCAATCCATATTGCGATTGTAATATTCACTCACTACTAACCAGGGTGAAAGAGGCGGCACATAGCCAATAATCTTTGCATTTGGAAATGTTTCTCTCAGCTCTTTAAAGTGAGCCAAACTTGATTTATTACACGTACGCTCTGACTTAGTTTCAAGAAATCTGGGCCTATATTTAGGCGCATTCGAAATTACTTTCACTTCAAAGTCTTCATCGTAATAGCGCGGTAACGGTGACTGGTCACGCAGTGTTCGATAAGAAAAACCTAAAACGTCTAAAGAGAACAAATAAGCCTGGTAAATTGGCTTGAGCGCAATCGGCGGAGCCTCTGCTTGGTCTTCTGCCCCCAATAGGGGACCATCAAACCCAATATAAATAACTTTTGGATCACCTCCGCGTTGTTTGACATATTTGCCGTAATTAACAATTTCAGGAACTAAAGCGAGACTAAAAGAGTAATTAAAGCATTTCGATGATTTAAAGTCGGATGCTTTGATCAAAGTTACTTTTGAATTGCCAAATAGGTAGCAGTCATATTCACTTGCCGAATTCTGCATAAATAAGTTTGTTTTTGAAACACGCTCATTAAAAGCAAAATTCTTTTTGTTGATGCGGTTACCAGACCCATACCAAAGGGGGTCGATCAGCCAATTAACAATTCCAACAAAAAACATCAAAACAGGGATGAGAACAAAATACAGTCTCAAGTAAGACTTCATAGCGCACCTATAAAACCCATTGAAATAAGTGACACAATTTCTTGCTAGATGAGGCTAAAACTCAAAGTAGAGGAACTCACTGACTCTAGCTAAACCGAGAAAGGCAAACACTGTAATAACAGCGGCAGCTAACGCCCAAGTCGGTGATGGTTGCCATTGCAGCTTTTTCAGAAGGCGATCGCTCCACTTGTCAGAGGGTTTTGGCTCAAAGTGCAAAGCCGGACTGTAAGTGCCCATCCACTCTTGCACGTTAGGGGCAAACCAAATAATCGCGAGTAATAGCGCCAACCACACAAGATCAGTCAGCTCTAGCTCCAAAATGTTAGAGGGGTCAGCACCGAGTGTCAGTCCCGCCATGCCTTGCAAAACTGAGAGTGCAGCTTGCATTGACCCCGCTCGAAAGAAAACCCAACTCACGACAACCGCTACAAATGTCAGTCCCCAGCCCAACCCCCGCAACAACCAGCGATCTTGCTTCAAGTCATGCCCTAAATGCTGGCGAAACCGTCGCCATTGGTGATTAGTCACGAGATAAGCTCCGTGCAACCCACCCCAAAGCACAAATGTCCAGCCAGCCCCGTGCCACAATCCTCCCAATAACATGGTCAGCAACAGGTTAAGACAACGGCGAAATTCACCGCGCCGACTGCCACCCATCGGGATGTAGAGATAGTCGCGCAAGAAGTTCGACAGAGTAATATGCCAACGTCGCCAAAAGTCTGTGATGCTGATGGATTTGTAAGGCGAATTGAAGTTAAGCGGTAGCCGAATGCCAAAGAGGTAGGCAATCCCGATCGCCATGTCTGAGTAACCTGAGAAATCGAAGTAAAGTTGCAGCGTGTAGGCAATCGCGCCCCCCCAAGCATCGGTGAAGGATATGATCTCTCCGGCTAGCGCTTCGTTAAAAACTGGACTGACATAAGCAGATACGCCATCAGCGAAAATGACCTTCTTGAACATCCCCATAAAGAAGATCGTCAAACCAACCGCTAACTGCTGCGAACTAAAGCGATAAATTTCGCGGTTTTCGTATTGAGGTATGACCTCTTTATGGCGAACAATTGGCCCCGCTAATAAGTTAGGAAAAAAGCTGGCGAATAAAGAGTATTTAATTGGGTCATCCTCTTTTGTTTTGCCTTGATAGGTATCAACTAAATAAGCGATCTGCTGAAAAGTAAAAAACGAAATCCCTAAAGGTAGAGCGATCTTGCCAACATTGAAGTCTGTTTTCAGCAATAAACTTGCATTTTCAGCAATGAAGTTTGCGTATTTAAAATAAGCCAGTGCGGCTAAGTTAATAAAAATGCCAAAGGTAAGTAGCAACTTTTTAGTAGGTTGCTTAAGTTGCTCTGAGCTTAACCCTCGTCCAATAGCGTAATTAAAAACAATCGAAAAGATAAGAATTTTTAGATTGGCAGGATTTGACCAACCATAAAAAATTAGCGAGGCAAGCACCAACCAGCCTAATGGTAGCTGATAGCGCATTGCCCAACTTGAATGACTAATTAAAAGAAAACCGATGAAGGCAAGCGGAAAAAACAGGAAAATGAACTCAAATGAGTTAAATAACATCTCTGAACCTTACCACGACACCCTTGATAGATTGACTAAGAAATTAATGAATAGATACCTAACTTTTAGGATGAAATCATAAAAATTAAGTTTGAATTTTACTTTTAGAGTCTTCTTAAGCGGAATCGCTCAAATTTATGTTTTGACAATATCACCTTTAATTCCTACTAAGGGTTAACACTTAGTGTCTTTAGAAAGACTTTAAATTGAAGGTTGACAAATACTTCAGTACATAGCGTAAGGCGTGAGTTTGGCAAGCTTTTGTCATTGCTTCAGTGATTTACCTTAATATGTCTACTTCAATGATTTGGCTATCGTCCGATTGAACTAGCGTCAACTTGCTGAACTGTGAAAATGCTGTTGAAGAAAACTTTTTACAACCACTTTCCCAGTTCAGAGGAATCGATGCTTTATGCAGAATCACTAGATTTTTTATCAGGAGAACCTTTCATAATCTCCGCTCTAGGCGTGACCTGAGCTAAAGCCGCGATCGCCTGAAACGGAGTGGCTCCAGTTCAATCTCCTAAAAATGAGTTCTCCGTAAAACCAACTTTTTTAGTCTTCCCATTACGTTTAAAAGCCTAACAATACCGAGATAATCACTAGACAAGTCAGTTTTGTGCCCAATTGACGAAGCTCAGCGTGTCATTCTCAGGAAAGATTCCGCGTTTCCCGGTATCACTTTTCTATTGAACTGAACCGATCGCCAGTAGTCAGTAAGAGAGTGGGATCGGTATAGTAGTCGTATTCATTGAGTCGGGATCGTGACCGACCCATTATCTGCTTGAGAGGAGTGGTTGAGAAGCTATGGCAATTCATTGGTTGCAAGCATTAGAGATCGGTAAGTATCTCGTCGCTCAAAGGCTGAAAGGGCGAAAGCAATTTCCTCTGACGCTGATGCTAGAACCGCTGTTCCGCTGTAATTTGGCGTGTACTGGTTGTGGCAAAATTCAGCATCCGGCTGATATTCTGGTACAAAACTTGACCCCAGAGCAATGCTTTGCAGCGGTCGAAGAGTGCGGTGCGCCAGTTGTGGCCATTCCAGGTGGGGAGCCATTGCTGCACCCTCAAATCGATGAGATTGTGCGGGGACTGGTAGAGCGCAAGAAATTTGTTTACCTCTGTACCAATGGTTTGCTGCTCGAAAAAAGCTTAGACAAGTTCACTCCGTCTCCTTATTTCAGCTTTAGCGTACATCTGGATGGTCTGCAAGAACACCATGACAAGTGTGTTGACCGTAAAGGGGTATTTGAGACGGCGGTTAAGGCAATTAAAGCGGCCAAGGCGCGTGGCTTCCGCGTGACGACCAACACCACAGTCTTTGAAGGCACTGACCCAAAAGAAATGCAAGCCTTCTTTGACTTTTTGGCTGAGCTGAACGTGGATGGAATGATGATTTCTCCCGGCTACAGCTACGAGTGGGCACCCGATCAAGACCATTTTCTCAAGCGCGAACAGACCCATAGCCTCTTCCGCGAAATTTTGGCACCTTACAAAGCGGGTAAAAAGAACAACTGGAACTTTAACCACAATCCTCTATTCTTAGACTTTCTCATTGGTGAGAAAAACTACGAATGCACGCCTTGGGGCATGCCGAGCTACAGCGTGTTGGGTTGGCAGAAGCCTTGCTATCTCTTAAATGAAGGGCACTACAAGACCTATCGCGAGTTGCTCGAAAACACCGACTGGAATCAGTACGGGCGTAAGAGCGGTAATCCCAGCTGTCAAGATTGCATGGTGCATTGTGGTTATGAGCCGACTGCCGCAATGGATGCGATGGAACCAACCAACTTTGGCCGATCGCTCGGTGCTTTACTGGGTGTAGGCAACTAATCGGTCATGTTGCTGTTGCTTCAACTGTTGCTGACAGGGGCGATCGTGGGGTCGCTCCTGTTTTATGCTGCCTGTGCCTTCTTTACGCTCCGTTTCTTTCGTAGCCCTGCGCCATCTCTACCCGAAGCTGAAATCTTGCCGGGAATCTCGATCCTGGTGCCTGTCAAAGGCTTAGATCCGGATGCTTGGGAGAACTGGGTTTCCTTGTGTCAGCAAGACTACCCCACCTATGAGGTTTTGTTTGGTCTGGTCGATACCGATGATCCGGCGATTCCTCTCCTGCAAAAGCTTGAGCAGACTTACCCTGATAAGGTGCGCCTCTTTACCGGGTTAGCGCCACGCGGCATTAATCATAAGGATAGTAGTCTCACCTATCTGCTCGAAGCGATGCAGCATGAGATCATCGTCTTTGTGGATAGCGATATTCAGGTGAGTCGCGACTATCTCCGCACTGTGACGGCGCCTCTGGTCGATCCGCAGGTTGGTATGGTGACCTGTGCCTTTGTGGGACGCCATCCTAAATATTTAGGCGCGGCACTGGCATCGCTTGGTCGCTGCTGTGACTTTGTGCCCAGTGCGCTAATTGCGCGTGCGATGGATGGGGGCTTGCGTTTTGCGGTGGGTGCCACCATGGCGATGCGAAAGTCTGCTTTAGAGCAGGCTGGTGGGTTACATACCAGTCGAATTGGGTCTGACTATAACTTAGGCAAACGAACGGCTGAAGCGGGCTATCGGGTAGAGTTGTCTCGCTATTTGCTAGAGTCAGACACGGGTAACGAAACCGTTGGCGAACTGGTGCGACGGGAGTTGCGTTGGGCTAGAACGATTCGCTTTAACCGGGGCAATATTTATTACGGGCAAGCCTTTTGCTTTGGTACAGTTTGGAGCGTGCTGCTTCTGTTGGTTTCAGGGTTGGCTAAATGGACGATCGCGCTTACCCTTTTCACGTTTGTTTTACGTTACTTACAAGCCTTCATTGCAGTTCGCAACCTGCAGTGTGATGGCTTGGTCGGCTGGCTCTGGCTCTTGCCCTGGCGGGATGCGTTGAGTTTTTGGGTGTGGCTCAAAGGGGCCTGGGGCGATCGCGTGACCTGGCGTGGACGTAACCTCCAAATCTACGAAGACGGTTTGATCCGCATTGCTGATGCAGGTGAAACCTCACCCTCTTAGACCAACTGAGATCGTGCTGAGACTGATAACTTAACCCAGGCGATCGTGGAGATAGCCTCGTGCCATTTCACTTTGATAGGCAACCGATAGCTCTTCCAGTCTCCTGCTTCTGGCTCCGTTCAGATCCTTTCTCATAGGAGCTCAGGGACACTGGGGCAAATCCAGAAAGCCGAAATTTCAAAGAATTGACTGATGCGTTGCGTGATGAGGGTGGATCAAGGGCGCGTCCGATCCTAACCCACAGGATGCTGGCGATCATTGCGTCACCAGCAACAACCCTAGAAAAAAGGGTAGGCAAATGCCTACCCTTGAATGTGAGTTTGAACTGGAAACTAGAATTCCATTTCGGCTGCTTGAACGCGCTCGACTTGCTTCTTCTTCAAGACCAAGAAGATTTGAGCCAAGATAACCAGTGCGAAGAAGCCGAGTAAACCAACAATCCGGTTTGGATCTTGCAGCACAATCTCAGTGTCAACTTGACCAAAGCCACCCACGTTGGGGTTTTCAGTCAAGGCGGCACCATCGGCAACCGTTTCACCCTCTGCGACCAACAATACAGGCCCAGCAGGAATCGTGTCAGTTACAGTGCTACCGTCTTCTTTTTGGATGGTCACAACATAGCCGCCATCTTCAGGCTTGGTGATAGAGGTAATGGTGCCAGCCGCAGAAGCGTTATAAGCGGTGTTGTTGCTCTTTTCACCTGTGGGATAAACCTGACCACGTCCACGGTTACCACCAACGTGAACAGGGTACTTACCAAAGCGGAGCGACTTATCGGCCTTAGGATCAGGCGACAGAATCGGGAATGCAATTTCTTGATATTGCTCACCAGGTAAAGGCCCGACCACCAAAATGTTTTGTTTATCTTCGCTGTAGGGCTGGATGTAGAGACTTTCTGCCATCTCTTTTTGCTCTTCTGTCATCCGCTCTTCAGGAGCCAGCTTAAAACCTTCAGGCAGCATCAAAACTGCGCCCACATTCAAAGGCCCTTTACTGCCATCACCCAAAACTTGCTGAGCTTTCAGGTCATAAGGTAGTTTGACAACCGCTTCAAATACGGTGTCAGGTAAAACGGATTGGGGTACTTCGACTTCCGTGGGTTTTTGAGCGAGATGGCAATTCGCGCAGACAATTCGTCCGGTTGCCTCACGAGGGTTTTCGTAAGCTTGTTGAGCGAAGATCGGGTATGCCGCAGCGGCACGGGGCATGCTCAAGCTACCGGCTAAGATAATCGTCACCAGGGCGATCGCCGTCAAAAAACGGCTCTTAATGCTCTCTAAAGGATGGGTTCTCATCAGTCTATGTTTGGCAAAGAGTTCTACAGAGTTTGTTTCAAGAATTCACTTAAGGCTATCGGCGATCGCTAGCCCAGCAGATTGTGGGAGTTACGCCCACCAGGGATCATCGCCAGTACGGAAGTCAGTTTCAGTCCACTGAGTAAAGGTGAGTTTGTCTTCTTCAACCGTTGCGTGTACCAGTGCTAGAGACAGTGGAGCGGGTCCCCGCACAACCTTCCCTTCGCTGTTGTACTGAGAACCGTGGCAGGGGCACATAAACTTGTTCTCGTTGGGGTTCCAAGGCACAACGCAACCTAAGTGAGTGCAAACTGCGTTTAAGCCAAAGTCAGCCAGAGACTTATCTTCTTTAACGATGATGTAGGTTGGGTCGCCCTTCAGACCTTGAGACAAAACGTGGTCGCCAGGGGCATGAGTCGCGATGAAGTTGCTTACTGAAATGTCGTTACCCAAAGCATCTTTCGCCGTTACGCCGCCACCCGATCCGCCAGCGGAGGGAGGAATAAAGTACTTTACAACTGGGTAAAGGGCTCCTAAAGCAACCCCCGTCACTGAGCCAAACGTCAGCAAATTCATAAACTGACGACGGCTAAGATTTGGTACATCCGAGGCTCCAGAAACTTGTGTCATGACTCTCGTTCAACTCACTCAGGATAAAAATTAAGTATGTTATGGACCAACGCGCCCGCTGGCGGTTCAGGTACCCACTGGGAAACCACACCCTCTTAACGGAGTCACTAGCAAACGACGAACGCAAAACGTTACGCTTTGGACGTTGAGAAGATTTCCCCGTGTCACAGGCAGTCCATTAAAATCATTACACATTTCTTGACGTAAGCAGCGCAGCTATCCGGTTGGATTAATACGAAATGTTAAGCGTTCTGTGATGTGGTTCGACCTTCTAATCCCGATTCGAAAACTTCAAATATGACAGGAACGGAGTTACGTCAGCTAATTCAAACTAAATGGGGCTATTCCTTCGATGTCCAGTTGCGACGCACGCAGGGCAAGATCTTCATGCTGATTATGTGGCGCTATTTAGAGCAACGTTCATTTCCCTTATCAGAGGCGGAGTACATTGAGCATCTCAACGCGATCGCCAGTTATTTAGAGGCGTGGGGTAGCGTTGAGCAGGTGCAGCAGTTTGTCTCTGAAACTAAAGAGCGCCCTCGACTTGGCAAGGCTGTTGCGATTCCAATCGATTTGGGCGATCGCGCTTCCGAGTGGATTGTTGAGGAGAGTTAGGTCACGGTTGGAAGCAGGGAATAGAGGGCGTGGAGGAGAGCAGGGAGGAAGTGAAAGGTAGCCTGGGTAATTTGAAATTCTGCTCAATCGAGGTTGGGCAACTTCGATTTCTACTTATTGGCTGAAGAAAGTAAAACCGGGATTGTGATGGAAGATTTGCAGGGGTGCTTTGGATTTTTTCAGGTTGAATTTCTTAGTTTTGAATCAAAGGATTTTTGAATAGTTTGAAATGAATTCCTAGCGTTTGCTTCGCTATTCAAGAAACTAGAAATCAGCAAAAGATGGCTCTCAAAAAAAATAGTTTTAATCGTTAACATTTAGCTTCTGAAATCATTTTTGAAATGTGGAGCAAGAGACTTAAGTTGTGAACAGACCTCACTGACAGGTCTGCCTTTAGATATATCCGCTGAAGTTAAAAATGTATCGAAAAGTACATTAAGGTAGATTCGCAAGACTTTAAAGATTAATTAAAAATTAAGATTTCACCAAGTAGCTATCGATACAAAATTTGGCTGAAACGCAAAAGGGCTGCAGGGCGATTTCTAATTTTCTTGATCCCCAATAGGAAGTCATGAAGAAATTGCGAATTCTTGCTTAAGTTCAATTGGCAATGAGCATGAATACCCTCATACTTTATATATGAGGTAATACTTGCTTTTACGTTTTGTGAAGGGTAAGTGTTACCAATTCACTTTTTGGCGCAACTAATACTTGTTCCCTTTGATACTAAGTTTGATTTTCTAAAATTTAAACACTAGCCACCATGCAGCCAACCACGCCCTTCACTTTTAAGCCGATGAATATTACACAAATTTTTTGTCCCAATTGCGGTAGCCACGCTGAGCGTCACCACCTTGAAGAAGATGGTTTGATTCGTACTCAGTGTCACGCCTGTGATTATTTGATGATTACTTGCGACAAGACGAATCGAGTCATTGAGGCTTACGCCCCAGGGCTGTACGCAAATAAATAAGGTTCGCTAGTGTAATTAGCGGAGGGTTGAAGCTCGCAGTTGACCACAGGCCGCATCGGCTTCTAAACCGCGTGTTTGACGCACACTAACAGCAACACCCTCTTGCTTTAATACGGTGACAAAATCTTGGACTCGTTTAGGGCTAGGGCGTTTGTAGTCCACTTCTTTGATGGGGTTATAGGGAATTAGGTTAACGTGGCTCTGAAATCCGCGCACATGATTGGCTAGCTCGATCGCATGCTGTGGCAAATCATTCAGCTCTGACAACAAAATATATTCGAACGTTACACGCCGACCTGTGATTTCAACATACTCCTGGCATTCTTCAAGCAATGCCTTAAGGGGGTATTGTTTGGCGCTGGGGATTAGTTTTTCGCGAACTTCCTGATTAGAGGCGTGCAGGCTCACAGCCAGGGTTGCTTGCAAGTGGTGGTCTGCCCACCGGCGAATCCGTCCGGGAATACCAACGGTGGAAATGGTGATTGAGCGTTGCCCAATACCAACATCTTGGTTGAGCGATCGCACCGCTTTCAAAACATTTTCGTCGTTCAGCAAGGGTTCACCCATGCCCATAAAGACGATATTGCTGACCCGCTGTCCAAAATCAGACTGCACTGTTAATACCTGATCAACAATTTCATGGGTGTGCAAATTTCGCAGCAGTCCACCTTTACCTGTTGCGCAAAAGTTGCAGGCCATCGGGCAGCCAACCTGGGATGACACACACACCGTCAACCGCTTCTCGGTCGGGATGCCAACCGTTTCAATAATCTGGCCATCGCTTAGACGAAGCAAATATTTGACAGTGCCATCACGAGAAACTGAGCGATAGTGCAGTTGCGATCGCCCTAAGTCGATAGTTTCGAGTGCTGCTCGCCATTGCTTCGGAAAAACGGAGATCTCAGCCAGCGATCGCACGCCTTTGTCATAGATCCACTCGTGCAGTTGTTTGCCGCGATAGGCCGGCTGCCCTTGCTGCTGCACCCATTCAGTCAGCTCGGTTTTTGACCGACCTAATAACGGCAGGGAAACTATTTCTGACGACTGAACAGACATGGCAAGCGCCTAAAAACCACAATCTCTATTCTAGAATCTGGTTCTCTTAGCGGTTGCTCTGCCTGAGATAAATCATCAAGATTCGCAAATCGTTGCGGAAAGCCAACGATTATTCATAGGGAATTTCCAGGACTCTAACCAGAAAAGCCCAGCGATCGCTGATTTCTTCGATGATTTTGGCGGTTGGTTTTCCAGCTCCATGCCCCGCTTTGGTTTCAATCCGAATTAAGACGGGAGCGTTGCCCCGATGCGCTGCTTGTAAGGCAGCCGCAAACTTAAAGCTATGGGCAGGCACAACGCGATCGTCGTGATCAGCAGTAGTAATCAGCGTTGCGGGGTAAGCCACGCCAGGTTTGAGATTATGCAGCGGCGAGTAGGCATAGAGCACTTTGAACTCTTCGGGATTTTCGGGAGAGCCATACTCTGAAGTCCAAGCCCAGCCAATTGTAAATTGGTGGAACCGCAACATATCCATCACACCCACAGCGGGTAACGCAGCCCCAAACAGTTCCGGGCGTTGGGTCATGCAAGCCCCGACCAGCAAGCCGCCATTGCTGCCACCAGAGATAGCCAGCTTTTTCGGCGTTGTATAACGGTTATCAATCAGCCATTCGGCAGCGGCGATAAAGTCATCAAACACGTTCTGCTTTTTTAACTTCATGCCGGCCTGGTGCCAGTCTTCGCCATATTCACCACCTCCGCGCAGGTTAGGCATGGCGTAAACCCCACCCATCTCCATCCAAACTAGATTGCTGATCGAGAAGCTCGGCGTCAGCGACACGTTGAAACCGCCATACCCATAAAGAATGGTGGGATTATTGCCATCCAGCTGAACCCCTTTCTTGTGGGTAATGAACATGGGAATGCGCGTGCCGTCTTTGCTGGTGTAGAAGACTTGCTTGGTTTCGTAGTCGTCAGGCTCAAATGCCACCTCTGGCTGCCGGAAAACGCTACTTTCACCCGTCACCATGTTGTAGCGGTAGATCGTGGCAGGTGTTGTAAAGCTGGTGAAGCTGTAGAACGTCTCGGTATCGCCGCGATCGCCCCCAAAACCACCCACTGAACCAATCCCTGGCAACTCAACCTCCTTCACAAACTGCCCGTTCAGGTCAAAGATCTTGATCTGGTCGTAGGCATCTTTCAGGTAGGACGCGACAAATTGATTGTTGAGGAGGCCCACACTTTGCAGAGTTTCCTCGGCTTCAGGAATAATCTCTTGCCAGTTCTCGCGATCGGGCTTGGCAATATCGATCGCGATCAACTTTCCGCGCGGAGCATCCAAGTCGGTACGAAACCAAAAGCGGGTTCCCTCATTTTCAATAAAGCTGTACTCAGCCTCAAATTCACGAATGAGTTCAACAACGGGAGCATCTGGCTGAGTCAGGTCTTTGTAAAACACAAGATTGCGTGAGTCTGTCCCCAACCAAACCGAAATGATCAGATAATGTCCATCTTCGCTAACCCCACCACTAAAGCCCCAATCTTTATGATCTGGACGTTCGTAAATCAACACATCTTCTGACTGGGGGGTGCCTAAACGGTGATAGTAAAGCTTTTGAAAGTAATTGACATCTTCTAGCTGGGTTTTCTCATTGGGTTCGTCATAGCGCGAGTAAAAAAACCCCTGGTTATCAGGTGTCCAAGCGGCTCCTGAAAACTTAACCCAGCGGACGAGATCCGGCAGATCTTCGCCCGTTTCAATATCGCGCACTTTCCATTCTTGCCAGTCAGACCCAGCGGTTGATAAACCATAGGCGAGCAGGTTGCTGTTATCGCTAACTGCAATGCCAGACAGGGCAACGGTGCCATCTTCTGACAATGTGTTGGGGTCTAACAAAACCTTTGGCGTGTCATCCAACTTTTTCAACGTGTAGAGAACGCTCTGGTTTTGTAAACCATCGTTTTTGAAATAGAAGTAACGTTGCGTATCGGCTTGACCTTTGGCGCTGGTTTCAGGCTCCCCTTCCTTAAAGGGAACACCATACTTCTCGAAGTTCCACAGCTCAGTCAGCCGTTGATTAATCTTTTGCCGAACGCCAACACCGTCAAGAAACTTTTCGGTGAGTTGATTTTGAGCCGTAATCCAGGCTTGAGTTTCAGTAGAGTCAGGGTTTTCAAGCCAACGGTAGGGATCGGCTACCTTGACACCGTGATACGTGTCAACTTGATCAACGGTTGGGGTTTTAGGATATTTCAAAGGCTCTTGGGTCATGGCAGCCAACATCGAACTACTCAGTCCATAGTGCCAGAGGAAAACGAGTAGGGTACTTAAGCACCCCAAAAAAATTCGCTTTTTCACAGTTAACGAGCTACACAAGTGACGCAGGAAGGAACAAACCCAGGCGCGATCGCCTTAGAAACACAAGCGCAAGGTACGCGATCGTCTCAGTTGATTTAGAACTTTGACTAAAGATCCTTGAACAGCGTTCAATGCACTATAAACGTTATTTTCTAACTACATTTTTGTAATCAGGATTACGCACGATTGATAATTCGCAACTGTAGTTTAAGTTAAAGATGTTAGACAGAAACCTGTAGTCGTTACTTAGCGGGGGTATTGGCTGGTTTTGCACTCGCTTGTTGTTTGGTGCGCTCCCAACTGAGCAGGCCAACGCCAAAGGTCACTAAAAAGATTCCTAAAAACTGAATAAACTGAAGCTTGTCGTTAATTACAAGTAGCCCCAACAAAGCAGTAACGGCTGGGCCGCTAGAGGCAATGATTGAAGCTAACGAAGCACCCATGAGCCGCACCCCAAAGTTGTTGGCTAAATAACCAACGAGCGTCAAAATGCCAAGCACTAAGCCACCCACGAACAAACCAGAAGAATCACCAACTTTGACACCTAGGTCGAGTGGCATCAGCAAAACGATACTAGAGAGGACGAAAATCGTCGCAAACTGAATCAAGCTGACTGGCACCGGATGTAATTTTTTAAATCCCAGCTGCATAAACAGCAGGTAGAAGGCAAATGCAACCCCCGAAAGAGCGGCAACGATCACACCCGTTGCGCCACCTGTAACGATCGCGCCCCAACTGATGCGGGGCAAGGCGGTAAAGAAAACGCCCAGCAAAATAATGCCCATAACTACCCACCGCAACCGGGTCGGGCGATCGCGGAACAGCAGCCACGCTAAGGGCACCGTCACAATCGGGTACATAAACAACAGCGTGACCGCCACCCCAGGCCCAATGCGACCGATCGCAATGTAGATCAAGATTTGCGATAAAAACAGCGAAACACCGCTGATAAAGACATTAATTAACGGGCGGCGATCGTCTGAAGTCGTAAACCTCCTGATATCACGCCACACAGGGGGGTACAAAAACATGGCAACGGGCACCATCAACGGCAACACAATTAACATGCGTAACCAAAGAATTAATAGGGCATTGCCGAGGCCAAGCTTGATAAAGCCACCCATCTCATAGCCACCACCCAACCAGCCAAAAATGACACTAGGGGTGCCAACAATCTTGACGACCACATTGTGAAACGACAGTGCCAGAGTCGAGAGCAGCACCAACAGCAAGCCCACTTGAAACTGAGATAACTCGCGCTTGACGGGGGGAGGCGGTGCGACAGGTGTTGCCGGAAACTGGAGGGGCAGAGGGTTTGATTGAGCAGTAGAGGAGGTCGAGGTTGCGGGATCTTCCGATGGTTGAATGAAAGAATCGCGAAACTCTTGGGGTGAGACTGGAGGTGCAGCCTCATAAGCAGTGTCAGAAGTGGGATGCCCATTACTGGGGATGGGCGATCCTATTGGCGATCGCGCCGTTGCGACTTCCACCTGGAGTTGCTCTCGGAGCCGCTCAATCAGCGCTTCTAGAATTGTCGCGCCTTGCTGCTCTAAAGTATGCATCCGGTTGAGCTGCTGCGACAGAGAACTCTCGTAGCTATCAAGTTCTCGCTGAAGGGTTTTGAAGGTATTGGTAAAGCTAGCATCAAAGCTAGAAAGTAGGCGCTGGGCCGTCTCATCTGTGCCATTGCCACTGATACTGATCGCTCGCTTAGCCGTACTTGCGCTAGCCATTTCACTTAAGCGCTCGACGATCAACGCTTGCAGATGATTAGCAATCACCTGGGCTAGCTGCTTAGCCCAAATTTGTTGTTGCGCCATCTGTTGATGCGAGAGTGCTTCAAACCGTTGAGTTTGAAGGGCATGTTGCTGCTGACGCAACGCCTCAACTTCGGTCTGCAACCGAGCTTTCTCAGTTCGCAGCCAAAGCACCTCCTCTGAAAGCTGAGCAATCAAGCCGTCGTGGAGATTTTGCAACTCGTTTGAGACTGTCTGCAAAATCTGCTCAGCAGACCGAGACGAGTTAGTACCTTTTTGCCATTGATTGCCCTGATGATTCATGACGCAGTTCCAAAGAGCCAACCTCTGACTGAATCTGTTGTTGGCGGCTTGTTGACTATTGTTCCCAGGCTGTCAAAGAACACAACGACTTTTTCGGCTGAATGCAGCTTCAGTGGAGCAATTCTTCTGCTCACACGTTATAGCCAGTTACGTAGACAGAATAACTGGAAAGCCACTGCCGCACGCTGCATTCTGTAAAGCAGAATAAAATAATAGACTCTTAAAAAAATCGTTAACACTTAAATTAAAGTGTATCCGCTGAATCTGCGATCGCACGGAAATTTCATGCTTTTCTACGAACTAATGATTTGAGTTTCGTTCCATGCACACCCCTCAGATCAAACATTTATCAGCTCAACCAATCAGCCAGGATGCATTTTGTCCCTATGGGCAGGTCATTTTTGCCTGCGAAGATCATAAATTATTTGATCAAACGGATGCGCAACTTGTCTTAGACCGGGGAACTCCTCGGTTTTACATCATGCGCCTCAACCAAAGGCCCTTGAGGTTTCATCGAATTACTCGCCATGTTCAATGTACTCAGTGTTTGGGATCTTTAGGGGGCAAAGCTTGGTTTTTAGGAGTCGCTGCACCCAATCATCAACAGTCTGTTCCTGATCTGGATACGCTACAGGTTTTTCACATTCCAGGCAACTGCTTCGTGAAGCTCCACCTTGGCACCTGGCATGCTGGCCCCTACTTCGAGGCAGAGTGGGTCGATTTTTATAACCTTGAGTTAAGCGATACAAACGTGAGCGACCACGAAACTTGTGACTTGATGAAGACTTGGGCGATCGAGGTTGAAATTGCGACCCAGTATTTTTAGGCGAAAGAACAAAATAAGCCTGACATCTGTACCGTCAGGCTTAATAAAAGTTGAACAATAATTTAATCCTACAGCCCTAGTTGGTCGCCCCGACGGTACTGCAAGTAAGCTGCTACAAACAAACCAGCCAGAGTAATGGGGATTAGCCCTAGCACGATGCCCAGCAAAATTGGCTCGATCAACGTTAGTCTCCTTTTATAACCGCAGGTCTTAAAAATGGGGCTGAAAAACCCAGCCAAACTGTCATTGCTAGCCCCGCTGCTCGCAAACTTGTGATAAACGCAACTTGCAACTCAGAAGGGGACAGAACAGCTTCGGTTCATCCATCCCAATTGGTACAACCCTTATCTTAAGGTAAAAGCAGCCCTCAACCAAGCCAGAAAACGTTGCAAGTTGATTGGATCCCCAAAGAACTGCTGATTTTGCCGTTTCTTTAGTAAATGTGAGAAATTGCAAAGTTATCTAAACTGGCTATAAATTAGTAAAGAATCAATGCCGCAAATTTAAAAGACTTAAAGATTAAGCAGTTGAATAATCAAATTGCTACGACCAAAGAAAACACGGGTCAGGCTGTTAAGGCGGTGACAACACTTTTGTTTGCGATCGCATTCGTCATCCTTATCCTTGTTTTTGGGTTTTATCGGTCACATCCGGCCAACCCTTATGTCAAAGATGTTTTGGCATTGCAGGGGAATGCGGTGCAAGGAAAAGCGATCTTTTTGATGAATTGTGCTGGGTGTCATGGCGAAGCCGCAGACGGACGCGTAGGTCCCAGTTTGCATGGGTTGTCTGACCGCAAATCAAGAGTGGCTATCATTCAGCAAGTTATCAGTGGGCAAACGCCGCCAATGCCTCAGTTTCAGCCTTCGACTCAAGAAATGGCAGACTTACTCAGCTATTTAGAAAAGTTGTAATCGGGATGTGATTCTAAAAATGAGGCTCAGTTCTCAGGTTGAGAATTTGACCGTCCAGGAACCTCTGGTAAAGATCTAAGGTCGAAAAACACACGATTGAAAAAACTTTGTCATGATAGAACCCGGTACCTAGAGTATTTTAGATACAGCTTTGTTTGGTCAGTCGTTAAACCGTTTCTCTGCAATTTACTGTTATTAGCCTATGACTCGCTTAGATAGCAATCATTCTGACCGCTCTGATGAAACTTCCAACCGCCCAGTTCATGAGAATCCTTGGGTCGAGGGGATTAAAACGATTGCTTTAAGTGCTGTACTCGCATTTGGCATCCGCACGTTTGTTGCAGAAGCACGTTATATTCCCTCTGGGTCGATGTTGCCAACGCTGCAAGTCAACGATCGCCTGATTGTCGATAAGGTTGGCTATCGGTTTAGTAATCCGGGGCGGGGCGATATTGTTGTGTTTTCGCCAACTGATAAATTGCAAGAGCAAAACTACAAAGACGCATTTATCAAGCGAGTAATCGGCTTGCCCGGTGAAAAAGTCGAGGTTAAGGGTGGCAAGGTTTATGTCAATGACCAGGCTCTAAAAGAGATCTACGTCGAAGATAAGCCTGCTTACCAGTATGGGCCTGTGATCGTCCCTGAAAACTCTTACCTGGTCTTGGGCGACAACCGCAACAACAGCTATGACAGCCATTACTGGGGCTTTGTGCCACGTGAGAATATTATTGGCCGCGCCGTTGTGCGGTTTTGGCCACCTGAGCGGGTTGGTAGCATTCAACCTGACCCAAGCTACGCAAAGTAGCCGGTTCAACTCAAGCTGTTGAGGTCTGAGCTTAACTTTGTCTGCTGGTCAGAAACATCCTTGAGAGTTTCTGACCAGCATTTTTTGGCGTTGCTGAATGTATATATGATTTTTGGATAAGCATCCCTATGCTAGGGGCGTTTCGCGAAACGCCCTTACAGAATTCATACGCCCAATCAGCAACGCCCATTCTTTTTAAGAGAGTGCCTTACAGCTTCAGGTTTAAGTCTGTGACAGCGCCTAAACTGCTAGAGGCAACAAGACTGGCATATTTGGCTAATACGCCGGATGTATAGCGGGGCTTGGGTGGTTGCCACTTGGCCCGTCGTTGTTCTAGTTCTGTTTCGGAGACATTGAGTTGTAGGAGTCGAGCAGGTGCATCAATGGTGATGGAGTCGCCTTCTTCGACAAGGGCGATCGCGCCACCGACATAAGCTTCAGGGGCAACGTGACCGACCACCATGCCATACGTGCCACCTGAGAAACGCCCATCTGTAATTAAGCCCACTGAATCACCCAGACCTGCCCCAATAATGGCAGACGTTGGGGCCAGCATTTCGCGCATGCCGGGGCCACCCTTGGGACCTTCGTAGCGAATGACGATGACATCACCCGCGTTGATTTTGCCAGCCAAGATCGCATCCAAACATTCTTCTTCGGAGTTAAAAACTCTGGCAGGCCCAGTAATTTGTGGGTTTTTCACGCCTGAGATTTTGGCAACGGCTCCTTCACTAGCCAGATTTCCCTTCAGGATAGCCAGGTGCCCACTGGTGTACATAGGGTTGCCCCAGGGACGAATCACATCCTGGTCGGGGCGAGGCTCAGCGGGAATATCGCGTAAAAGTTCTTCAACGGTCTGGCCAGTGATGGTGATGCAGTCGCCGTGTAGCAAGCCATTGACGAGCAACATTTTCATCACTTGAGGAATGCCACCCGCCTTGTGTAAGTCAGTCGCGACGTAGCGTCCAGATGGCTTGAGGTCGCATAGCACTGGCACCCGCGCCCGAATCGTCTCAAAATCATCCAGAGTGAGGGGCACGCCAATTGAGTGCGCGATCGCCAAAAAGTGCAGCACCGCATTGGTCGAGCCACCCACTGCCATGATCACTGAGATCGCGTTCTCAATTGACTTGCGGGTGATGATGTCAGAGGGGCGGAGATTGTTGCGAATGGCCTCAACCAGTACCTTACCCGCGATCGCGGTGTTTTCTGCTTTTTCAGGGTCTTCGGCGGCCATCGTAGACGAGTACATCAAGCTCATGCCCATCGCCTCAAAAGCTGACGACATGGTGTTAGCAGTGTACATGCCCCCGCAGGAACCCGCACCAGGACACGCATTGCGCTCTACAGACGTGAGGCGAACTTCATCAATGCGACCGGCACTGTACTGACCTACTGCTTCAAAGGCACTCACAACGGTCAGGTCTTCGCCCTCAAGGTGACCAGGTTTGATGGTGCCGCCATAAACAAATAGGGCGGGAATGTTCATCCGAGCCATTGCGATCATCGCACCGGGCATATTTTTGTCACAGCCCCCGATCGCCAGGATGCCATCCATGCTTTGTGCGTTACAGGCTGTTTCGATCGAGTCGGCAATCACATCACGGGAAACAAGGGAGTACTTCATGCCCTCGGTGCCCATTGAGATGCCATCGCTCACTGTGATGGTGCCAAAGACTTGCGGCATACCGCCCCCAGCTCGAATGCCATTTTCTGCTTGGATCGCGAGCGGTGCAATGCCCATGTTGCAAGGGGTAATGGTGCTATGGGCACTGGCTACCCCGACAATTGGTTTCTTAAAGTCTTCATCCTGAAAGCCAACCGCCCGTAACATGGCTCGGTTGGGCGATCGCTGTACGCCCTGGGTTACAACCTGACTTCTCAAATTTTCAGACATCGTGTGTTTCTACTCTCTCAATGCAGAATTAGCCGTTTGCAGCTCAGGAGGGTCTGCCAGCACGTTTGCAACACAGTGCTTTCGATTCCGGTTTATTCATTATCGGGCAAGGTGCGAATGCTGGTAGGGGTGGAAGGATAGGGAAGACAAGGGGGAGGGAATAGAGGGAAGGAGATGGGAGTGGGGGAGTGGGGGAG
>DVDV01000338.1 GCA_015296075.1 Leptolyngbyaceae cyanobacterium M33_DOE_097
CTTGACCAAACTTGTAGCCATAGTTCTGAGACTCGACTTCGCTGGTCTCACGCACCAAGGAGGAGGTCACCAACGAACCGTGCATTGCGGAGAACAAGCTACCGCCGAATACACCCGCCACACCTAACATGTGGAAGGGGTGCATCAGAATGTTGTGCTCTGCTTGGAACACGAACATGAAGTTGAACGTACCGGCAATGCCGAGAGGCATACCATCAGAGAAGGAACCCTGACCGATGGGGTAGATCAAGAATACAGACGTTGCAGCAGCCAAAGGTGCAGAGTAAGCAACGCAGATCCAAGGACGCATACCCAGGCGGTAGGAGAGTTCCCACTGACGACCCATGTAAGCGAAGATGCCAATCAGGAAGTGCAGCACAACCAACTGGTAAGGACCACCGTTGTACAGCCACTCATCCAGAGAAGCCGCTTCCCAGATGGGGTAGAGGTGCAGACCAATGGCGTTGGAAGAAGGCACAACCGCACCAGAGATGATGTTGTTGCCATACATTAAGGAACCTGCAACCGGTTCACGGATACCATCGATGTCCACAGGAGGAGCAGCGATGAAAGCAATGATGAAGCAGATTGTGGCGGTTAAGAGGGTGGGGATCATGATGACACCAAACCAGCCTACATAGAGGCGGTTGTTGGTGCTAGTTACCCACTCACAGAACCGATCCCACGTATTACCGCTTTCGCGACGTTGAATCGTTGTAGTCATGGTTGTATGAATGCAAAAACGACAAAATAATGAATTCAGTAGAGTTGCCTCTACATGCACTTAATCCTATTTACATTCGTTCTTATTTTTCCAGGGTTTTCTGTTAATTTTTGTGCTGAACAGAACGACGATTTTTTACTAAAGTTTACCAGCCAAAAAACAAGGTTTTTCTTGTGAAAGCAAGAGATTTGAAGGCTTCTAGAAGCTATTTCAAGGTTTTCGAATTTGAAGTTTTGCAAATCAATAATTTCTTTAGGTTGAGCGCGATCGCTCAGAAGCTTTTTGGGCTATGGGCTTTAGAATTATGTTTTTTAATGTAGTTACATGAACTTATGATTCAATTGCTGATATTTAGAAACAATCTAAATATTTCTTCATCTCTTTTCTCCGCAAAAATCGCACATTCGTTAATCAGTTTGTAACCAGTTGTCTCGAATTCTCAGCACAAGTGTTGAGAATGATTGCATTCTGAGTTTTTGTGCAGCTACTATGCATGCTTGATAAGCGAGAAAGGAATTAATTCAAGAGGAAGCCTTTTTGATTGGAGTTCTAGCGGAGATTTGGGGGCGGCGGAGCCGCCAGATCGGGGGACTTCCCCCCGCGCCCCCGCTGTGTAGGGGACTCACTCCCCTACGACCCCCGCAAGGTTGTGCCGGTGAGGGTTGAATGGTTAGCTAGTCAAACGGTACAGGTTAAAAGTTTGACACTTCGATCGCTGACAGAGATTACGGGTGAGGTGAGGCGGAGGTTATAAGGTCATCGCCCTGGCAGAAGCGATTTGAACTATAGCGGTAGTCATCTAGATGAGAACGGGGTGCAGGGGTGGAACCCCCGGCTGGGAGCGCAGCCCCAGTTACTTTCGAGAGAAGGCAAATATGGCTGAAGCTAAGGAAGACTAGACCAAACCTAGAAGACTTGCCATTAAAGCTTGTTGGGCATGCATCCGGTTTTCAGCTTGATCCCAAACGCGAGAGTGTTCGCCTTCCAACACATCCTCAGTAATCTCTTCGCCCCGGTGAGCCGGTAAACAGTGCAGCACGATCGCCTGACTATCGGCTCGTGACACCAACTCTTGATTTACCTGGTACGGCTGGAACACTTGCATCCGGTTTTCAGCCTCACCTTCTTGCCCCATGCTGGCCCACACATCGGTATAGAGCACCTGAGCCCCATCAGCTGCCGCACCTGGGTCGGTGGTAATCGTCACCTCTGAGCGATCGCCCGCGATTTCTCGTGCTTTCTCAATTACGTTGGCATAGGGCTGATAACCTTCGGGAGCCGCAATGCGTACGTTCACACCTGACAAAGCACAGCCGAGCAGCAAAGAGTGGGCCATGTTGTTGCCATCACCGATATAAGCCAGAGTCAGACCCGCCAAACCACCAAACACTTCTTTCGCTGTCTGCAGGTCGGCTAACACCTGACAGGGATGCTCAAAGTCAGTCAGGGCATTAATGACTGGCACTTTGCAATACTCAGAAAAGGTTTCAAGATCCTTTTGGTCAAAGGTGCGAATTGCCAGGATATCGAGATAGCGATCAAGGACGCGCGCCGTATCTTGTAAAGGCTCACCCCGACTCACCTGAGTCACTGTTGGGTTGAGGTCGAGCACTTGCCCACCCAAACGATACATGGCGGCTGAGAAGCTGACACGGGTGCGAGTTGAGGCTTTGTAGAACAATAACCCCAAAATCTTGGACGATTTGGGAGCAATCTTGCCTGCCTTTAAATCAGCGGCCAGTTGTAGCAGATCTTCTAATTCTTCTGAGCTTAAATCTGCCATGCTGAGCAAGTCGCGCCCTTTTAATGCAGACATCTTGCTAATAATTTCTGGGCTAGTAGCGGGTGCTTCAACCGCTTCAACTGGCTCAATCAACTCAACTGTTTCAGGCGCAATAATTAACTCTGTCGCTTCAACAATGGTTTCCGTGACTGAGCCATCAGCTTCGACCGTTGTCTTAGAAGCGAGTTCGGTAAACTCAACTGTTTCGGGTTCATCGAGCTTAACGACCTCTAACTCCAGCACAGAGGCCTCGCGGCGAGGGGTGCGACTCGCAAACCAAACTTCTAGAGATTGAATTAAGCCTTCCAGGGTATACTCGCGCGCTTCGGCATCGACCCGTCCTAAAAAGTCTTCACACGCTTTACTTGTTTGCGGCCCAATCGATGCAATGCAAACATCATCTAACCAGTTCTGCCAAGAGCTATCGGGCTGCGATCGCTCCAGCATTTGACAAAAGTGTTTCACCGTTTTAGAACTGGCAAACGTGACCGCATCAACCCGCCGATTTTGTAAAGCCGCTAGCGCATCAGGGGCAACTGCTTCTGGACAGCGAGACTGATAAACGGCGACCTCAACTACCTCTGCCCCTTTTGAGGTGAGATCGCGAACCAACACATCTCGACCACCGCTCTCAACCCGAGGAAACAACACCCGCAGGCCATCTACCCCACCGGGGAAATAAGCCGCTAAGGAATCAGCCACAAATTCGGGTGGTACAAAATCGGGGTCAAAGCCTTCTTTTCTCAAGGCCGCTGCTGTCTTGTCGCCTACGACTGCTAGCTGCAATCGAGAGGGTAAGCGAGTGCTACCGCGCAACGTCTGAAGTCGCTCAAAGAAATACTCAACCGCATTAGCAGAGGTCAGCACAAGCCAGTCGTACTGAGGCAGACGGGCAATCTCTCGGTCGAGTGCAACCCAACTCGTGGGGGGCACAATCTCAAGGGCTGGCATTTCAATGGCGATCGCTCCCAGTTCTGCCAACCGATCCATAAATTGGCTGGCTTGCGTGGCTGCACGCGTCACAAGGATGGTTTTTCCGGTTAGTTCAGACCGTTCAGTAGTAGCAATCATCGGCGAATCAGATTTAGAAGCTAACAGTGCATCGTCAGTCTCAGATTGAGCGGCAGGCTCAGGCTCAGACACTCCGATCGCCACTTGATCAGGGGCAGGATCGGGAGTTAACTCTGGCGGTGGTGGGACATAAGTGAGATATTGCCGGAGACGCACAACATCCCCAATTACAATGACACAGGGTGAGAGCAATTCGCCTTGCGTTTGCTCAACAATTGTTGACAGAGTACCCTCCCAAATTCGCTGGTCAGGCCGCCCCGCCCACCGAATCACCGCAACTGGCGTTTGGCCTGATCGCCCATGTCCCTGTAACCGTCGCACAATTTCGGGAAGCGTGCGCGCCCCCATCAAAATTACCAGGGTTTCTAACTCTGCGAGCGATCGCCAATTAATTCCATCGGGTTCGTGCGCTGTGACCACCGCAAAGCTGCGGCTCATCGTTGGGTCGGTCAAGGGAATATTGGCCAAAAGCGGTGCTGTCAAAGCAGAAGAAAGCCCTGGCACCACTTCAAATGCACAGCCAGCCTCTTGCAGCGCTCGAATCTCAGCCTGCCCCCGCCCAAAGATAAATGGGTCACCACTCTTGAGCCGCACCACCTGCTTTCCAGCCTGACAGTGCTTCACTAAGAGGCGGTTAATTTCTTTTTGGGTCATGCTGGGTTGCCCACCCCGCTTACCCACATTCAACTGCAGACAGCCTTCAGGGGTTAATGTCTGCAATTCGCCATCTGTCAGCGCATCATAGAGCAATACCTCAGCCGTCGCTAAAACTTCGCGCGCCTGAATGGTTAGGTAGCGTTCGCCCCCTAACCCAGAACCGATGAGAAAGACCTTACCCGTTTGAGCCATGATTTCTGACGATAACACTTGTCTTAACGAATGGTTGTCGCTAATTGATAAAGTTGCAGATGGAACGTAGAAGTACGAACATCGATTCAAACACCTTCCTTAACGGCAAGATACAATATTTAACAATGTGATCTTTCGAGAGATATGGCTCAGGCAGTTTCGCTTTCTCCGTCGGATATTGGTGACTATTGGGAATGGCAAGGACACCGGATCCACTTCATTAAAGCTGGTAAATCCAATACTCAACATCCCCCTTTGCTTCTCGTACATGGCTTTGGCGCTTCAACCGATCATTGGCGTAAGAACATTCAAGGCTTAAAGACTGATTTTGAGGTTTGGGCCGTTGACCTGCTAGGGTTTGGGCGATCGGCAAAACCAGAACTTCAATATAGTGGGCTGCTCTGGAGAGACCAACTGCATCACTTTATTCGTGATGTAATCGGTCGCCCAGCCGTGCTTGCTGGTAACTCCTTAGGTGGCTACACCAGTTTATGTGCCGCTGCAGACCATCCAGAGTCGGCTGCTGGCTTGGTGTTAATCAATAGCGCTGGGCCATTTAGTGACGCTCAACCTGTGATGAAGTCCCCCGCCTGGCGAGAAATGCTCGGTAAGGTCACTCAAGACCTATTTCAGCAAGACTTGGTTAGTTTTTTCGTGTTTCAGTACGTTCGACAAAAATCAGTAATTCGCAAAACGCTAGAGCGGGTTTACCTCGACCACAGCGCCATCACCGACCAGTTGATTGAAGACATCTATCGTCCTTCGTGTGATGAGGGGGCACTTAAAGTCTTCTCGTCTGTCTTTCGCACCCCTCAGGGAGAACGCGTTGATGCCCTACTGCAGCGAATGAAATGCCCATTATTGCTGCTTTGGGGTGAAGCAGACCCCTGGATGAACTCCAGAGAGCGCAGCGCAAAATTTCATGAGCATTATGAGGATCTGACCGAGTTCTTTTTACGGGCGGGGCACTGCCCTCACGATGAAGTGCCAGATCAGGTCAATCATTTGATTCGCGATTGGATGCTGTCGCGGGTCAGCCACAGCTAATCAGCCCCAACCCCCTTTTGAATGGAGTTTGGGATCTGCGCGATCGCCCTTTGCAACGGCAAAATACCCAATTTATCGAGAATTAACCACCCGATATTTGTAGGGGCGTTTCGCGAAACGCCCCTACAGAATTTATGCATCCGACCAGCAAAGCCGAAAGAGGTTCAGGATCGTCGCGATCGCCCCACGATATCAGCAAAAAGCCTTTCCCAATCGGGAAAGGCTGCTTCTAAAATTTGCTCATCGGATGGGCGCTTTGCAAAACGCCCATGCAGAATTCATACACCCGATTAGCAACGCCTCTATCCTCTAGCGGCGACGGGCTCCACTAAAACTGCGGGGACGGGCGCTGCCAAAACCCCGACTGCTACCAAAACTGCTCTTGGGACGGGCACTGCCAAAGCTACTTGCAGGCGGACGCTTGAAAGTGCTGGTTTTAGGTGCAGTCGTTGGGCGTCGCAGGGTGCTGGTGCCATAGCCTGAACCCGTTGAGCGGCTCGCACCTGGGTTGGCTCGCTGGAGCGGATTGAGACCCGGTCTTCTAGCCGCTGTTGGCGACTTCAGTTTGCCAGTGGTGCGAAACGTTTGGCGATTTTTGACCGCTGGGGGAGCCGCTTTATAACGTTTTTGATAGCTTGAAACGGCGCGATCGTAGCTGTTGCCATAACCACCGTACCCCGTCATGACTCGCCCAGGAACGTAGACAGGTGGCATGTAGTAGTAGGGGCGAAACAAGAGATTACCCAAGGCTTGACCAGCCAACGCGCCTGCAAACGGCGTCCAGAAGTTAGACTCTCGCCGCACAACCACGGTTTCGGTTTGGCCAGTTTGGGGATTTTCGCGAACTTCCGTCACGTTGTGGACGTATTCAATTTTGAAATCTTCGGTGAGATAGAGCGCGGGCTGATTATTCTCAACTTTTAAATAGCTTTTTTTACCCGCCTGGATCTCTTCATCGGTGAGGCGAGCCATCGGCAGATTTGCAATTTGCAAAATCGACGGTTCTCCAGGCTTTGTGTTGAGTAAGGCCAGACGATATTCACCATCTGCGTCGTCGTAGGTTGCTTGCTGCACCGCATATTCGCCATCTGTTAGTTTGACAGGTGACGGTTTGGCGATCGCCTCTGGCGCCGTAGCGGTAGCGGCCTGAACCGGGGGCACGCCGAGCGAAACCAGCGTGAGAACGCTCAATAAAAGGGCAAGACCAAGTGTGATAAATCGTTTTCGCATTGAAATCCACATAAATCGATAATCCCTGGGGCACAAATAGGGGCTGTTGCAAAAAGCAAACGCCTTTCCGCAGTCCCTTACTCCAAATGTATAACCTGATGCAAATACTTGTCGCTTAGAACATAAGCTTTTCAGATTCAATCCGCCTGCCTGACAGACAAGCAAAACCGCTTACAAAGGAACCAACTCTGGAAAATTCGACAAAATTTGGTCAGCCGTCAGCTCATCACCGAGTTGCGCCGGACAGTAGTGAACTTGAATCGCTTTGATCGCACCGGAGTGCTGCAAACTCGCCAAAGCTGTCAAGCCTGCTTTCATCGCCGATATATCCGCCAGGTTGGTTTCTAACTCCGGCACTTCGCCTGTGTAAGCCACTGTGAGCATGACCAACACATTCTGCGTAATCGGAATGGATAACTCGTCATCGTCAGCCGCTTGAGCTAACTCGCTGATGCCCCGGTAACGCTGCGCCGAATCGGTAAATAGCTGGTCAACCGCATCCGCCGCATCTTCTTCCTGCCAAAAGACATCGCCTTCATTCGCTGCCGATTGCCAGTAGAGGTCATAGCGCAACAGGCTCTCGCAAATCTCTGTCAGCCCTTCGCCCAAAGTCGCCAAGTCGCCATCCGAGTCGATCGCCGCCTGCGCTGCCTGGTTGAGTACGCCCAGCAAAGGAGCCACTTCGTCGCCTGTCAGGTGCAGAAAAATGCGACAGACAACATACCGAGTTTTGCCGCCTAATCGATTAAAGCGATCGCGCCATGTAGTCATAACCAAGTTCTCTCAAGCGTTCATTTTTAAGATAAAGGTTCGTCAGGGAAATGTAACCAACCAAAAGCAGAGATGAGCAAGTAGGTCGGAGTGAATTAATTTTTGGAGGATTTTTTCTCTTTCCTAACGAAATGCTTTAGTTCTCTTTGGTTTTGAGGTGTGGTGTCTAGAATGGACTTCTCAGGTACTTGGAGGATGGGTCATGGGAATCGCAACAATTAACCCTGCCACCGGAGAGACGTTAAAAACCTTTGAACCGTTGACCGATACCGCTTTAGAAACCAAGCTAACGCAAGCTCAGCAAGCTTTTCTCAAGTTTCGTCAAACCAGTTTCGCTGAGCGATCGCAGTGGCTTCATAAAGCTGCCGAGATTTTAGAAAGTCGCAAAACCGAGTTTGGCAAGCTGATGACGCTTGAAATGGGCAAACCCCTCAAAGCCGCGATCGCAGAAGTCGAAAAATGCGCCTGGGTCTGTCGCTTCTATGCCGACAATGCGGCTGACTTTTTGGCTGATGAAGTAATTCAAACCGATGCTAGCCGCAGTTTTGTGCGTCATCAACCGCTTGGCATCGTGCTAGCTGTCATGCCCTGGAATTTTCCGTTTTGGCAAGTCTTTCGCTTTGCCGCACCCGCGCTCATGGCTGGCAATGTCGGGCTACTCAAACATGCGTCCAACGTGCCTCAGTGCGCGCTGGCAATTGAGGAGATCTTTGCGTTAGCGGGTTTTCCGGCGGGCGTCTTCCAGACCTTACTGATTGAGGCCAGTCGGGTCGCCCCCTTAATGGATGACGACCGCATCAAAGCCGCCACTCTCACCGGAAGTGAGCCAGCCGGGGCAAGTCTCGCTGTGGCTGCTGGCAAAAACATTAAAAAAGTGGTGCTAGAGCTGGGGGGTAGCGATCCGTTTATTGTGTTTCCCAGTGCTGACCTGGAAACTGCTGCCACCACAGCATTGACCGCTCGTATGCTGAACAATGGTCAGTCATGCATTGCGGCAAAACGGTTCATTGTGGTGGGTGATATTGCCGATGCCTTTGAGCAAAAACTGGTTGAAAAGTTTAAGGCGTTGAAGCTGGGTGACCCAATGCAGCCTGACACCGATATTGGGCCTCTGGCAACTCCCGCGATTCTAAATGACATGAAAGAGCAAGTCGCACGCGCCGTTGCTCAAGGTGCCAAGGTTGTAGTTGGTGGAGCCGCGATCGCCGGAGCTGGAAACTTCTTCCAGCCAACGCTGTTGACAAATATCCCGATCGATCAGCCCATCGCTAAGGAAGAGTTTTTTGGTCCGGTCGCGATGCTGTTTCGCGTCAGCAATTTAGAAGCCGCGATCGCCCTGGCCAATAATATTCCCTTTGGTTTGGGAGCCAGCGCCTGGACAACAGATCCGAGTGAACAAAACCGCTTAATGGATGAGATTGAAGCAGGCTCCGTCTTCATCAACAGCATGGTCAAGTCAGACCCGCGCTTACCCTTTGGTGGCACCAAGCGCTCTGGGTTTGGTCGCGAACTAAGTCGCCACGGAATTTTGGAGTTTGTGAATATCAAAACAATTTGGGTTAACTAACGTTTATCAGGAGCAATTTACGTTCTTCAGCAAATCCTTTCACAGGGGCGATCGCGTCGTTCGGCAACCCTGAAATAGGTTCCATTGTCAGTGAAGCGAAATATTTCTCAACAAAACGTTGTATCAAAAATATCAAATCTCCGAGCTTGGCAAGGAGCAACGTGCTAAGAAAGGGGAGGGAGGTTCAAAGAAATCTTGCAACCAGAGCCACATCATCCGCGCGATCGTTCAGGTGATGAGTCTTTTTAAGTGTGGAGTGAATGGAAAGCCGCAATTCTGCCAATCCCTATCCAGTCGGCTAGACGCTACATGGCTCGTCTGAAAGGCTAATTCCATTGCAGGTCACACTTCTTACAGATTCAAACTGCAAACATTCAGAATTTCAGACTTTATCACAGGTAAAACTATGGGCGAAATGAATACTGCCGAGTTGCTGATCCGTTGTCTCGAAAACGAAGGCGTACAGTACGTCTTTGGCTTACCCGGTGAAGAAAACCTCCACGTTCTTGAAGCCTTAAAGCAATCTTCGATTCAGTTCATTACAACTCGCCACGAGCAGGGCGCTGCCTTCATGGCAGATGTTTACGGTCGGTTGACGGGCAAACCCGGAGTCTGCCTTTCGACATTGGGGCCTGGCGCTACTAACTTGATGACAGGTGTTGCCGATGCCAATCTCGATCGCGCTCCCCTGGTAGCGATCACCGGGCAGGTGGGGACGGATCGGATGCACATTGAGTCGCACCAGTATTTGGATCTGGTTGCTATGTTTGCGCCCGTCACCAAGTGGAACGCGCAAATCGTGCGTCCGACTAACACCCCTGAAATTGTTCGTAAAGCGTTTAAGATTTCCCAAACCGAGAAGCCTGGAGCCGTTCACATCGACCTCCCCGAAAATATTGCGGCGATGCCTGCTCCCGGTGCGCCTCTGCGCATCGATGCTCAAGAAAAAACCTTTGCTTCTTTTCACAGCATCGAGAAAGCTGCAGAAGCTATTTCTAAAGCCGAGCATCCTTTGATTTTGGTGGGGAATGGCGCGATTCGGGGGCATGCCAGCGACGCATTAACGGATCTCGCTACCAAGCTCAATATTCCGGTGGCGAATACCTTTATGGGCAAGGGTGTGATTCCTTACAGTCATCCTCTGGCGCTGTTAGCTGTGGGTCTACAGCAACGTGACTACATTAGCTGCGGTTTTGACCGCGCCGATCTGGTGATTTGTGTGGGCTACGACCTGATCGAATACTCGCCCAAAAAGTGGAATCCTGAAGGTAAGATTCCCATCGTGCATATCAACATGACCCCGGCAGAGGTGGACAGCAGCTACATTCCTGTTGTTGAAGTGATTGGTGACATCTCTGATTCACTGGTTGAGATTTTGCGCCGTGCAGATCGCGCAGGCAAACCCACACCCTACGCTGCTGAACTCCGCGCCGACATTCTCAACGATTACTTGCAATACGCTAAAGATGAAGGCTTCCCAATCAAGCCCCAAAAGTTGATTTACGACCTACGGCAGGTCATGGGGCCAGAGGATATCGTGATCTCCGACGTGGGGGCGCATAAGATGTGGATGGCGCGTCACTACCATTGTGAACGACCCAACACCTGCATCATCTCCAACGGTTTCGCCGCTATGGGAATTGCAATTCCAGGGGCGATCGCGGCCAAACTGGTGCATCCTGAGCGCAAAGTCGTTGCAGTTACGGGTGATGGCGGCTTCATGATGAACTCGCAGGAACTGGAAACCGCTCTGCGGGTCGGCACTCCGTTTGTCACAATCATCTTTAATGATGGCGGTTACGGCCTTATTGAGTGGAAACAACACAACCAGTTTGGTGAGTCAGCTTTCATCAAATTTACCAACCCTGATTTTGTCAAATACGCCGAAAGTATGGGCTTGAAGGGCTACCGCGTGCAGTCGTGCCTTGACCTTGTTCCGATTCTCAAAGAAGCGTTGGCACAGGATGTACCAGCGGTGATCGACTGTCCGGTTGACTACTCCGAAAACCTCCGCTTTACCCAACGTGCGGGAGATCTAACCTGCGCGATCTAAGGCCAGTGTGATTAGTTAGGTGCATTCAGCGTTGGTTGGATGCACTTTTTTATTGATGATTTGCTCGCGCCCCACTCCAGGCGATCGCTCAAAGCCTCCTGCCGCTGGCAGTTCTCATGCCTCTGCTAAAGCGTGGAAAGTCCCTGCTTTTAGAGGAAACCCACTTGAGGAAAATATTGGATGCACAACTCGCGACGAGTGTAAATATTGTTGTTGCAAAAATTAAGTTTGGCTACAGTAATGTGTAGGACAACATGCAATCTTTCTAATAATCGCGCTTCAATCAAAAGGCGATCGCATGTTTATAGGTTGCGGGTTGTGTTTGCTAAATCCAACAACGTCGCGTAGTAAAACTGGAGATTCTTGTTATGGGACTGCGCAATCGAGTTGAAGTCTTTCCGCTTGAGTCTGTGAAAGGTGGTATGGCTCAGTTTTACACACCTCAAGTCAGCAATGAAACCATGCTGGTGCAGATTCCTGGCAGCACTGTCGATGACTTATTTTGTCACCACTTTCAAACCGATCAGTTGTTAGTAGTGCGTGGTAGTTTTGTGTTGGTAGTACTCCAGAACCGCCAGTATGACTACATCCCAATGAGTGAGTCACAACCTAAAATTGTGCGAATTCCTCCTGGAGTTCCCCATGGGGCAATTAACCTCGATCGCGAACCCTGTGTTTTAGTCAATGCCGTCTTGCGTCACGGAGATCCCTACGAGCGGGACTACCAGCCTTTAAAGCGTCCGTTTCCTTATGACCTGGCAGCCGCCCAAGCCGCTAAACACCGCTTACTAGAGTCACTTGGGGTTTGAGGTCGCAGCCTACAACAGCGTTAGCTGATACCAGCAAGGCAAAAAGTAGTCAGCTAGAGCATTATCAACCGTCCAAAACTCGGCGTAGCAGTCGCTCGAACAGTAGGTAGCAATAAAGAGCAAGAGCAAATCCTGAAACGGCACCTGTTGATCGCTTGCCAGCGTTGCATCCGTGTAGAGCTGATCAACCACATTGTGAAGTTGCAGCAGATTTCTCACAATTTCAGTGAAGATGCCCGGTTTTCCGCTCAGAGTCGGTAGATAAAGCGAGTTGTATTCCTCAAGCCAGAGTTGGTAAAGCTGGGCGATCGCGCCCTTTAAACTCGTTCGCAGCTCTAGTGAGTCAATTGTGACCCCTGCCTGTGCCCAGGCTGACAGGAGTTCGGTTTCTAGAGCCGAGTCATGCAACACCGACAGGTTTAGCTCCAGTAGAGGGCGCAGCACTTTTAGAAACAAGAAATCGATATCCGCCAAACTTAAATCGAGCTTCGTCGGGGATGCTTTAAAGATAGAGGAACTGGGCAGCAGATCCGCCGCGAGGGGATGATCCCAAATGAACTTAAATTCCGCAACATCCGCGATCATTTCACCGAGTAAATGGGTGAACATCAGTCCCAGCCGTTGTTGCACCTCACCATGAAAAAAGAGACGGGCTTTGGTGGCATCCAGATGAACGCGATCGCCCACGACTTGAAACAATTCACCACAGGTCAGCGGCCCGTCACGTAAATACGCCGTCTCTGCCATTCGCAGCGGTTCATCGCAGGTGGTCAAAATGGCGTAGTCACTCTCAAACTGGGTCAATAACCATTGCCAGTGGTGCCCCCAAATATCGTGAACTAAAAAGGCTTCAGCTTTTTGAGTGGGCACAATGCTGACCGAGCAACTTAACGTTTTCAACACATCCGACACACTGGCCTGCGCCTGCGTCGCGATCGCCTCGCTCCACTCCCGATCAATTTCTGCCGGGTCGCAACCCCCAAACACCGGAAAACGGCCAAATTTTTCAAAGCTAAAGGCACCTTGTTGCTTCAAAAAAGTGTGGATTGCCGCTTGCTCACCAGGAGATAGTGCATCCCAAAGGGCGCGATCGCGGAGAGCGTCACCCTCTACATCCAGGCAGAAGTAGAGCTGGCTCTCGGTGTGGAGACAGGCGATCGCCGCCGCCGGAAACGACACCCCAAACAAGACTTGAAACAGGGCTTGCAATTTGGTTGGCGCGTAATCAGGCTGAAGCTCTGCTAACACAATTTGCATGATTTGCCGTTGTCGGGCGATGCGGTGATCAATCTCAACCAGTTCGCTGTGCAACTGTGTTGGCACTTGAGCATCCAACTCAAACGCCTGACACAGCGCTGTTATCTGTTCGAGCGTTTGCCACTTCATCAACGCTTGACGGGCCTCATACTGGCTCAGAGTGGGTGAAGCTAAGGTGCCCGACCAGCGATCGCCCCCCAACATCTGATAGCGCGACAGCAACACCACCGACTGCACAAATGCTTGGCGAACGGCAATCGGAATCTGTGCGATCGCGAGCGACTCTCGACAAATCGGGTGCGTCACAGCTTGCAAAGCTTGGCGAATATCACGTAGACGCTGCTGCCGTTTTTGCAATCGCTCTGGCTTGGTTGAGGCATCTGCCTGCGTCATATAGCGGGCAAGTTGCAGCGCCTCTGCCATTAGTTGCTGCTCAGTCAAAATTTCAGCCATGCGAGGAACCTGGATTATTAACGTCACAACCTTGACGATAGATACACCATTTGCTCTAAGATTCCCTGTTCTGACGCTAGCCGACCTATGGCTTCACCACATGCAGATTAAAGTAAAAGCTGCTGCCTTGCTCTAAGGTTGAGTCAACCCCAATTCTGCTGCGGTGGGCTTCAATAATGCGGCGACAGAGTGCTAACCCAATCCCATAACCATCCTGGTGAGAATCGCGATCAAGGCGAACTCGGTCTTCAAAAATGCGACGTTGATCGGTTTCTGGGATGCCTGGTCCTGTATCCGAAATCCGAACTTCCACTTCTTGAGTCGTACGATGTAAGGCGGAAAGCGTAATTCGGCCACCGTCGGGGGTGTATTTAATAGCGTTATCGAGCAAGTTAATCAGCACCTGCCGAATTTTTTCGGGGTCTGCCATAACATAGGGCAAATCAGAGGGAATATCACGCTTAAACTCTAAAGACTTATGTTTGCAGCGATCGCCCATGCTATCGGCCACCTCAAGACAGAGTCGCCGCAAGTCAAGCCGTTCGGGTTGAACCTGCATCCCCGACAGAATGTTGGTGATCAGGTTCTCAATCTTGTCAATCTGCGTGTGTGCGTGGGTTAACAACTCACCAATGCGTCTAAAGTCGAGGCGATTATTCCAACCGATTTGGGGGTCATACCCAATTTCTAAGGTTTGAATTGCTAGCGACAGTGCCGTAATTGGGTTACGCAAATCGTGGGCAAGAACGGCAATCACCTGTTCTCTAGACTTGAGTTGTTTCTCTAACGCTTCTTTTTCTTTCTCTATCTCAAAAATGCGATCGCGCAGTTGAATGATCTCAGCCGACCCATGCAGCGACGATTGAGGGAAATTCGTGTTGAGCCGAATTTTAGGTGGCAGCTTTATGTTGTCGGTGTCTGTTGGGTGAGAAACACTCTCATCATCGGTTTGTGATAAAGCATCAAGCTTTGAAAAGCTGCCAGATTCGTCTAAAACATCTCTAAAGGTTTCGGCGGCTGTGGCGTCGGAATTGTATCGATTGGCTGATTGTTGCCACAGATCCCACCAATGGCGTAACTCCTCGATTAAGTTGTTGCCCATCAACGTTCGCGGTTCACCCGGAAATGTCTTGATCAGCGCAGGTGTCCCAACGACTCGATAATGCTCTGCCAGATAAGGAGCCTCTTTAACATCCACAATATCAAGGTTAAACGCGCAACCTTGACCCAACTCATTCAGGCAAGCAATCACTTGTTTTGCTTGCTCTTGAGAACTAGGGTAGTGGTTCACAAACAACAGCAATTGCAAAACAGGCGGCGAATCTTGCTGATCGGTAGTCGCGTGATTAAAACTATCGTCTGACATTAGAACTTAAACAGAAGACTATAAACGCAAATAGGAAACAAAACTCATAGTAAAAGTTAGTCAAATCAATCTAAACCAAAACCCTCGCAACTACTGAAAAAAGTGGTGACGTAAACTCAGCACCCGACTCGCGTAAGCAAAGCAAAAATGAAGCAAAACGGACAGTAGACTGAAGTCAGACTCGAATTTGTAATGTAGAAGCAGAAAAAAACGGATTTTTCTCACTTTTACCGTGCATTTAGATTTAATCAACCTATCACTGATTGACACCTAAAACGTGCTGTGCGGTGGATCGATTGAGTCAACCGCTTCCTCTATGTTTTCCCGGCCCATACCAGCATAGCCCTTCTTCTCAATGTAGAGGGGGAGACTTACGGTTCTCGTTCATTTAGATTCACCAGAAATAGGGTGAGACTCTCTCAAGCCCGTAAACTGACTCTAGATGGTTGGTCGATAGAGCAAAACTGAGCAAGGCGCATGATGAATCGCGTAGTCTTCAGTTGCATTGAGTCGCGTATTTCTTAGGGGACGCTGGTTTTGAGTGTGACGTAAATCTTGCAGAGGCTTTAGTAGGGGTTGTCGTAATCCTTCACTAGCTAACAGGATCAGGTCAACTTGCTCGTGTTCAGCCACCTTACATAGCACAAGCCCTGCATCGCCCATTTCAACGTGGGTTTCAATCAGCAGGTTGGGTGCATGGGCACTGAGAGCCGCTTTTGCTTGGCTCAACTGGTGATCTGCCTGGTCTTTTTGAGCGGCTTGCAGCGATTGGTTTAGCTGCCAACTTGGGTTAGGCGCAGTAAAAGGCCCAAACAAATACCCTGCATTCACCGGATGTTGGACGCAGAGCAAAATGACTTGCTCAATCCCAATAGGCAGCAGTTGCTGCAACAGCCCGATCGCCCGTTTGGTTGCACCGCCATCAATCAGCAACACCACCTTTTTGAGCGAGGTGAGGGGGCGCTCGGGGGTGCTGCGTCCGACTAGGACACTACATGGAGCATACCGAGCCACTACCGACGATACATCCCCCAGCAGCAGGTCACGCACACCATTTTTATCTTTGCCACTACCCACGGCAATCATTCCAGCTTTGATGCTGCGGGCATAGTTCAGAATCTCAGTTGTGGGTCGTCCCTGTCTGACTTGGTAATCAACCGATAAATCTGTTGGGAAGGCAGTCGCTAACTCTTGCAAGAGTTCTGAGCCGCACTGAGGCGAATCAACCGTTGGCTCAGCGATCGCCGTTTTGGTTGCCCCACCGTTTCGTGCCAAACTAAAACGCAGGCGTCGATTGGCTTGTTTCGGTTGTACACTCAACACAACTAGAGCAGATGACTCAGTGGTGGGCGGTGCGATCGCCCCTGCGAAGGTCATTGCCAATTGTTGAGCAAGCCGCGCCGATGGCGAACCATCGGTTGCCACTAAAAGCGGAAGAGATAAAGCTGAATAGGTCATCTGCACTATAGTCAGGCGATCGAAGCGGTTACTATCAATCTAGCTGATGCTTTCATAAGCTGATAAAAAGCGTTACACCTGAACATAATTTGATTTCTTCTTATAGAAATTTACATAGTTCTGGTCGATCCTTCGCTACCCCTAGTAAATTGAAATCATTACCTTCGTCGTGCTCTCTTGATGAAAATTCTCGTGCTTAGTTGGGAATTTCCGCCCCGAATTGTCGGTGGTATCTCCCGGCATGTGGCTGAGCTATATCCAGAGCTAACACAGCTTGGGCATGAGATTCACCTGATTACGGTTGAATTTGGCCATGCTCCCCACTATGAAGTGGTCGATGGCATTCGCGTGCATCGCGTGCATGTTGGTCATAGCCATGACTTCTTTCACTGGGTCGGCAACATGAACGAAAGCATGGGGCGGCATGGCGGCAAACTCATTCTTGAAGAAGGCCCCTTCGACCTGATCCACGCTCATGATTGGTTAGTGGCAGATGCCGCGATCGCGCTTAAAAATACCTTTCGCATTCCCCTCGTTGCCACCATCCACGCTACCGAGTTTGGGCGTTGCAATGGGGTTCACTCTGACGCTCAACGGTTTATTCATGGGAAAGAGTGCAGCCTTGCCGCCGAGGCTTGGCGTATCATTGTTTGCACCAACTATATGCGCTTAGAGGTTGAGCGTGCGCTACATGCCTCTTGGGACAAAATCGATGTGGTTTACAACGGCATCCGGCCTGAGAAAAAACTACTCCCGACTGATTTTGACGCTCAAGGCTTTCGCCGTTGTTTTGCTGAAGACGACGAAAAAATTGTTTACTACGTTGGGCGCATGACCTACGAAAAAGGTCTATCCGTGCTTTTGAGTGCGGCCCCTAAAGTCATTTGGGAAACGGATGGCAACACAAAGTTTATTTTGATTGGTGGCGGCAACACCGATGCCTTTAAGCGCCAAGCCTGGGACTCTGGCATCTGGCATAAGTGCTACTTCACCGGGTTTATGTCCGATGCAGATCTCGATAAGTTTCAAACGATCGCCGACTGTGCCGTTTTCCCCAGCCTCTACGAGCCGTTTGGCATTGTTGCCCTCGAAAGCTTCGCCGCTCGCGTGCCCGTTGTTGTGTCTGACACAGGCGGTTTACCCGAAGTTGTGCGCCACGGCAAAACTGGAATTGTCACGCGCACTAACGACTTTCATTCACTCGCTAAAGGCATTTTAGAAGTTCTAAACGACCCGGTCTTAGCCACCCAATTAATCGGAAACGCCTACGCCGACTTGGATATTCGCTTCCGGTGGGACAAACTGGCTCAACAAACCGAAGCCGTATATGGACGCGTCTTACACGAGCGATCGCAAATTTACTGGGAGTAGAGGCGTTTCGCGAAACTATCTAATCTCCCCGTACCACTCCTGAAACTTCAGGGCGATCGCCTGCTGCACGGCTAGCGTTACCTCCGCCTCACTCGGACTCGCATCCACCCACACAATCCGTTCGGGATGTTCTTGAGCAAGTTGCATAAACCCTTCCCTGACTCGCTGGTGAAAGCTGATGTCGGCCTGCTCAATCCGATCCACTGTGCCACGCTGCTGAGTGCGGTGTAAGCCAACCTCAACGGGTACGTCTAACCAGAGGGTTAGATCACTCACCAAGCCATTTGTCGCAATCTGATTCAGTTGGGCAATGAGTGCCTGTTCTAACCCTCTGCCATAGCCTTGGTAGGCAACGGTGGAGTCAGTGTAGCGATCGCAGAGAATCAATGCCCCCTGTTCTAACAAAGGGCGCAAATAGTACTCAACATGCTGGGCGCGATCGGCGGCATAGAGCAACAATTCCGTGCGGGCTTGCATTGGTTCTTCGCCGGTGTAACCCAACAACAACTGACGAATCGACTGGCTTAGCTCCGTCCCACCCGGTTCACGAGTGATGACAAGCTGATGCAAATGCCCCTGTGACTTCAGCTTTTCAAACCAACCACTGCTCTCAAGCCACGCGCGAATCTGCCGAATCTGCGTCGTTTTGCCGCTTCCTTCTCCCCCTTCAAACACAATCAGCTTGCCCTGCATAACACATCCCTACCACTGGTTTGAATATCATAGGGCCAGGTTCGTTGTTGCATTCAACCTGTTTTAACCAAGCCGATTAGCTGGTGAATTTATCTGAAGACAAAAATAAAAGACAAAGTTTTCAATTTTATCGATCAGCTTAAAACATGTGACAGTCACCTTTTTGGCAGCAATTCTCATTTTGAAACATTTGTACTGTAGCCAGAGTGTCTAAAGACTTGTGCACTCAATGTTATAAACGGCAGAATGCGGGTTTCAGCCATTCATAAACGTTAAAACCGGACGTTTTTATGAGAATCATTCTCA
>DVDV01000386.1 GCA_015296075.1 Leptolyngbyaceae cyanobacterium M33_DOE_097
AGCAGGCTATACACTAATCCTTGGGCGTGTTGAACAATGGTTTCCATAACCGTTCAGTTAAATTTTGATTACGCCCTTTCTTTCAGATTTTTCCTTCTTTGGCAACCCCTTGTTGAAACTGGTGCAAGATCTCAGTTGACGAAGTTCATCAACACCTCTCAGACTAAAAATGGCTCTCGTTTGCACCGTAACATCCTATGGATTTTGCAATTCCCCTAAATCCGAATGCTCCTTCACCCATGTATCGTCAGATCTATGAAGGGCTACGTCGCAAAATTTTGGCAGGCAAGCTTGCTCCGGGACAACGGGTTCCTTCAACGCGGACGTTATCGCAACAACTCGGTGTTTCGCGTAATACAGTGGCTCAAAGCTACGCTCAACTTCTGAGTGAGGGATATTTTCAGGCGATCGTCGGGTCAGGCACTTTCGTTTGTCGGCAGATTCCAGATGATCTTTCAACGACTTCTCAGCCTAAGTCAACTCCAAAACAGTTGCATCGATCGCTGTCAATTTACGGCGAGAGCCTGATCGATTTCGATCCCTTTCTGCCACCTGACCCAACCGCGCCGATTAGCTTTCGCTATGGAAGGCCAGCATTAGACGAATTCCCGTTGAGCATTTGGCGACAATTGTTGTCACGCCACTGCCGAGACAATTCAGATATTCTCGACTACAATCCCGACCTGTTGGGACATCGACCTCTACGTGAGGCAATTGCCGATTACTTAGCGCGATCGCGACAAGTCAACTGTAACCCTGACCAAATTGTGATTGTCAGTGGGTCGCAGCAGGCGATCGACCTGGCTGCGCGAATTTTGATTAACCGGGGTGATGCAGTGGCGATCGAAGACCCTGGTTATTTAGGGGCAAGACAAGCTTTTGTCGCTCAAGGGGCAGAGCTTTGCCCCATCTCAGTGGATGAATCTGGCATTGTTGTTGAAGAATTATCGAAGTTAGCACCCACTCCAATCAAGTTGCTCTATGTCACACCTTCTCATCAGTTTCCAACAGGTGCTGTCATGTCATTATCAAGACGCCTGGAACTACTGACATGGGCACAATCAACGGGTGCTTTCATGATTGAAGATGACTATGACAGTGAATATCGTTATGGAGAGCATCCTATTCCAGCCCTGAAGGAGTTAGACAAAAATAATGCTGTTCTATATATGGGCACCTTTTCTAAAGTTCTATTTCCTGCTTTGCGAATTGGCTATTTAGTTTTACCACCCAATTTAGTGCAAGTGTTTTGCCATGCAAAATGGCTAGTAGATCGCCAATCACCTCTACTTGAGCAATATGTTTTAGCAGACTTCATTGCAGAAGGTCATTTAGAACGCCACATTAGACGGATGCGACATCTGTATGATCAGCGGCGACAAGTTCTTGTAAAAGCTTTATTATATCATTTTGATAAACACATTAATATTATGGGCGAGAACGCTGGAATGCATTTAATGATTCAACTAAATCTTTCACTCAATGATGCAGAAGTGATTAGCAAAGCATATCAAGCAGGCATTGGTTTGACTTCAGCGGCTCCTTACTACATACAAAGTTCTCGCCAAGGGCAATTTATCATTGGATATGCTGAACTGAATGACACTCAAATCAAACAAGGTGTTTACCAACTAGCTCAATTTTTAATTGGTTGAGTATCTTTTCAGGTAGTTTGATCAAATAAAGGATAGAGAATATCATCCTCTAAAATTTTAGGAATTTCCATATCCCGTGTATTTAAAGAGTTGTTCAAGTCGAGACTGAACCCATCTAACAAAGCTATGCTGCTGCTCAACCATCTTTAACAAGCCTAAATTTTGGAGGTGTTGACGCAGACGAGTATACTCTTCCTGACCTTTTGATAACTCTCGCGTAAATGTTTCTGCTAATTTTGGGCATGTCTTAAGAAGCTTCTCAAAATTGCGTTTGGGAATGACAAATAAACTGGTTTCACCGATCGCCTGTGCAGTTGCCAGATACGTTACATCCAACAAAATGGGAGTTTCGCCAAAAAAATCACCCGAGCGATATGTTCTCATACATTGCGCAAGATCAGCCGCGTTAACTTCGATCCCCCCTGAAAGGACGATATACACGGCTTTAGCAAGCTCTCCTTCTTTAAATAGAATCTCTGTATCAGACAATAACTTCCGGTATCCTGCTTCGATCACTTCCCGTAGATGCAGATCTGAGGCGTAACGAAAATAAGGGATTTGCTTGAGCAGATGACGAATAGAAATCGGTTGAGATGAAGGGATTTGAGCCGTCGAAAGCGTTGCTTCATCTGCCTCGTCTGTTAGTATTTTGGGCAATCTCCCATCCGAATTACGTACCCACAGTTCCCGCTGGGGAAAGGGAATTTGAATTCCGAGTTGGCGAAAGTTATGTTCAATGATGTAGTTCAACGAACTTCTAACAGAAATTCCTTCATCAATCCGGTTGACCCAAACCCATAACTCAAATTCCAATGAACTATCTCCAAATCCTTTAAAGATTACTCTAGGCGGAGGTTCATATAAAACTCTCGGTTCCATATACGCTGAATTGAGCAACGTCTCAGCCACTAAAATAGGATCACTACCATAAGCCACTCCTATCTGGAGATGAATTTTGCCAGTGTAATTTTTGTAACTCCAATTGAGGACTTCATTGCCAACTAAGCGGCTATTTGGAACAACAATATCTCCCCCATCAAAGGTTTGGATAATGGTGGAGCGCATCGCGATCTCTTTGATATAACCAGATAACCCACCAAATTCCACATAGTCCCCAACTTGTAGCTTGCCTTCAACTAATAATGCCAATCCACTGACCAGGTTTCGGGTAATTTCTTGCAACCCAAACCCAACACCAACACCTAACCCCCCTAAAACAACCGCCAAAGAAGCAATATTTAATCCATTGACAGAAAGCACAAATAGAAATCCAAGGGTTCCGAAGCAATAGCTAATCAGTGTTGAAATGGCTTCACGGCTACCCTGGCCGAACTTCAACTGAACTAACACATAGCCTCGGAGCAACTTCTTACATAAGGTTGTCATGCCTAAAACTAGGATTAATGCGAGAATTAGCTTGAAAATCCAAAGGAGTGTTATTTTTTCACTTCCCGCATCTACCAGAGAAGTATTCAATAGTTGATGAATTATTTCTAGAACTGTCATAAATGCGATTTACAAGCAACCTTAATGAGAGTTTTTCCATCTGAAAGAGCGAGCAGCAGATTTTGATATAAATGATGGACGTTAGCTGCCCCAAGCTAAAAATACAGAGTAACTAGCGTATATTAGTACGTATTGCAATATCGAGTGAAGCTAACTCAACAGCTTTGTAAGATAAAAGGGGTTGCAGAGCCGCTTTTCCAGGAGGATAAATGCTGACTGAAGGGTTGTGCCGCAAAAAATGAAGGACAAATAAGATAATCGCTAGTTTGTAAGCGGTACAGGAAATGTCAAGGCCGACTCCTATCATCATTGTATGAATGACATGCCTAACTTTTGATAGTCTTCCTTCCAATCTTTTAGCTAGAATATTGCCAACGTTTGTTTAGGGACATGCAAGAGGCAATTATCTAATCTTATCAATAGATAAGCTACCGCTTTACAGATATGAACGAAGTGCAAGGAAGAATCCTCTAACTAGATACACAATCCCTATGTCCTTTTTGATTTCTTCATAAGTAAATTAGCAATATGTGTAGCTGGAGGTCGGAGTTTCTCCAACCACGAGTAACAATTGTTTATTGAACAGTCTCATTCTAGCGACACCAGTTTCTCTCTTTACTTTTTCCTGCACGGCTTTAGCATAAATTGTCGAGCTTCTCAGTAAACGAATATAAGGACATCTAAACAACAGAAAATAGATAGCCTTAAGAAAAGAGTCTTCCCATCTATTAGGCAGAGCAAAGGATAATTGTGAGACAGCAACAACTACAACGCCGATTTCGAAGAATATGGGGACATGCACTGAGTTTAAGTACTATTTTCACACTGGTGATCATGCCAGCAACGGTTGCAGCTGAGCGGATTCAATTCTTTGTTGGCCCCTTTCAGCCAACGATTTGGGTCAACGACTTAGAGGCTTTTGCTAAAGATGGCACTGTGACTGATCGGTTTCGCCTCTTTGCCCAAAATCTTAGCCCGGAGCAGCTTCAAGAATTGCGAGAATTTTTGAATCTCAATCTGGATGTTGACCTGATTACTATGAGCCAGACGACTTACTGGCAGGTGGGTGAGCGCTTTCTTGATCGGATGGGGCAAGTCATTCAGACGGATGGATTTCTTAATGGCTCCCGTGCTTTGCGTGCGGCTCTTATTTTCTCAGCTCAAGATGGAAACGGGGTTACACCGCTCGAAGTGCTGCAAAACTTTCCTCTAAAAACGATCCAGCTTGACTTTGTGCTGATGCGGCAACTGATCCTTGAAAATCGCCGTTTCTTTGTAGGGCGGGATCAAATTGTGGCCGAGTTGCGGGCAACTGGCGATCGCGAAGCTGCTCAGTTCTTCCCAGCAGTTAGAGCGAACCCAAGCGAGCCAGGAAACTTACAATGGCAGCAAGAGACGCTCACTTTACAAAATCCACTGCGTTCAGGCGATATTCCGTTTGATGTGTATCTGCCTCAGACCGGATCATCAGAAGCAAAAATTCCAATTGTTGTGCTTTCTCATGGGGTTGCTTCTAGTCGTAATACGTTTGCTTATCTGGCAAAGCATCTTGCCTCGCATGGCTATGCGGTTGTTGTTCCCCAACATGATGATGACAGCCGCAAGTATGAGCAGTTTTTAGCTGGTGTTGATCGCCCCCCTAATCCGATTACTTTAGTCAGCCGCCCACGCGATATTTCTCTGGCACTTGATGAGCTAGAGCGGCAAGCCAAGACCCGCCAAGACTATGCCAAATTGGATCTAAATAATGTTGGTTTAATCGGGCATTCGTTGGGTGGTTTTACGGTGTTAGCGGCGGCAGGAGCAGAGTTTAACTTTGAGAAATTACAGAAAAATTGTCCCCTAGAAAATCGCGATCGCCCATCACTCAACCCTTCTTTATTAGTCCAGTGCGACCTGCTAGATCTGTTTGCTGGTGCCCCATTTAAGTTGCGAGACGAGCGCATTCGAGCGGTAATGGCAATTAACCCACTCACCAGTTTATTTTTTGGCGAAGCTGGGTTAGGGCAGATTACAATTCCCACGTTGTTTGTTGCGGCAACGGCTGACACAATCGTGCCTGCTATTCCAGAACAAATTGAGCCTTACCGCTGGTTAAAAACCGATTACCGATACTTAGTTGTGGCAGAAAACGTGACTCACTTTTCCTTTGTAGAGGGTAGCCTCGAGGAAGGGGCGCTTCCTTTGCCGAGTAGTTTGCTAGGGCCTGACCCACAAAAGGCAAGACCCTATTTAAAGGCGGTTAGCCTCAGCTTTTTTAATCGCCACTTGCTGCTCCAGTCAGATGCTGAAGCTTTTTTGACTCAACCTAACCTTGACCTGCTTGGGACAAAGCCATTTCGGTTAGCGATCGTGCGCAATCTAGCACCATAATGTGTTTACAAGCTTTTATTTCTGCAAGAGTTTTTAGAGTTTCAGTAGCCCCGTGACAAAAGAATCAGGAGTTAATTTTTTCTGGAGTAAAACCTTAAATCCGGTAGCCCTTACAGTTTTTCTTAGAGACTTAGAGATTTGCAGGTAAATATCATCCTATCGTAGGGGTTTGGCGTGCCAAATCCCTAGCACAGAAAGCTCTGGCACTGGGGTTTTATTTGTTTGCGAATCCCTTATCTATTCTATGGGTGTATGGTTTCCTGTATTCGCTGGTTTGATTTCGCATCTGTTAACAGATCTACAGAACCTATTCAAACATAAATTAAATTGACTTTCGTTCCTCCAAAAAAGAAGTCTATTTAAATACTGATATAGTTTCAGCAGTGTTCACTTCAATTGAGTTCGACTCAAAACTACTCAACAAACTCAGCGGCTTCTACAACGGACTGTTTTGATTCGTCTTTATTCTATCCCTTTCTAGCAAGTCAGATTCCTAATATTTCTTGATGGAACTATAGTTGGTTATGAACTACGTAGCGGAGTGTGATTAGATTAGACTAAAACTTAGTAATCAAGCTCTGCAGCTAATTAATTTCATATCTTAGCCGGGGAAAAATACTCAATCATATTAAGCAAAACCAAGAATCTAGCGGTCTAAATCAATCATTCCAATTTAAAATTGTTCGAATTTGAGCAACTAACAAGCGGGCTTTAAAGGGTTTTGTGATAACTCCCATAATTCCGCGTTCGATAAACTGCTGATGTTCATACTGGCTTGTTTTAGCCGTCAGCAAAATCATTGGAGTACATTCAGACATTTTATTCGTTTTCAACTGTTCGAATGTGGCAAGTCCGTCTAGCCCTGGCATCATTACGTCTAATAAAATCGCATCAAACTTTTCTTGTTGTGCTTTGAGTAACCCTTCTGTCCCAGAAGCAGCTGTAACAACTTCCCATCCAGCTGCTGCTTCTAGACTGATCTGGATAATTGTACGAACACCACCTTCATCGTCAATTACTAATATTCGTTTAGTCATTAGATAAACACTTATTTGATAGGATATACATTGAACCAAACTACATACTGTTTCTATCGATCAATCTAGGAATCACATCAGCAATAGCACTAATAATGAATAGCTTCTCTTCTGTGTTTGAGAAAAGCTCTTTAAGGTTTGCTGCAAAGTATTAGAAGTAGAGATCATTCTCAAAGAACGATTATTCTGAAGCTGGCAATAACACATAAAAACAACTGCCTGCGCCCAACATACTTTCTACCCAAATATGACCACCATGTTGCTGTACAATATTGCGGCAAATTGCCAACCCTAACCCAGTGCCACCTTTCTGACGAGAGTCAGAAACATCAACCTGTTGAAAACGCTCAAAAATAGTTTCAATTTTATCAAAAGGAATACCACGTCCTTGATCTTTAATGGATAAAAGAACATAAACAGTATGTGACGGACAAGCAGATAAATAGCTAGATAAACTGCTTCCCTGTTCACTCTTCAAAGACTCTGCTCCTCGCAGCTCAGCATTTAACCAGACTGTACTTCCTGGTGATGAAAACTTAATTGCGTTGCTAAGTAAATTGGTAAGCACTTGAAGGATGAGATCACCATCAATTTGTAGGTTTAACGAAATAGGAAAGGTTAACAGTTCAACGTTGCTATGCTCTGCTGAGAACTGCATCAAATCAACAGCTCTTAGCATTAGCTCACCAATATCACAAGATCTTTTGACCAGTTCTACCTTGCCAGATTCTAATCGCTCTAGATCAAGAATATTATCAACTAGATAGACTAGACGCTCAGTTCCCTCAGAGGCAATTTCAAGCAGTTGGCGGGCCCGATCTGACTGGAGATCGACCAAACCATCAGAGATAAGATCGACCGCACCGTGAATCGCTGTCAACGGCGTTCGAAACTCATGACTCACGACCGAAATAAATTCATCTTTCATGCGTTCAATAAGCGCTCGTTCGGTTATATCTTCCCCAATACTAAGAAAGCCGATGATATCCCCATTGGCACTACGCAGTAACGTACAGTTCCAGGCGATTTCGCGAATTTCACCGACTTTTGTCAGTAATGCCTCTTGATGATGCACTCGAAAGGATTTGACCAAGAAATCAGACTGGTGCGGGGCTTGCCCAGATTGGGATGGCGAAAATACATCTAACCAGTTCTTACCGACTAACTCAGCTTGGCTGTAACCTGTTACTTCTGTTAAGAAAGGGTTGGCATAAGTAATCGTCATTTGAGTGTCTAAACCAACGACTAGTAATCGCACATCATCCATTAAAGTTCGCCAGCGCCGTTCAGATTCCCGTAGAGTGGCTTCTGTCTGCTCTCTTTGCCTGAGTTCCTGCTGTAACTGTTGATTGATTGCATTTAACTCTTTCGTCCGTTCAATGACTAATGCTTCAAGCTGATCTTGATACTGCTTTAATTCCGCTTCAATCTGCTTTAGTTCTGTAATATCGCGCACAATACCTGCAATTCGGTGAACGCGCCCCATATCATCAAAAATTGGAAAAGTTCGTGTTAATACCCAGCGAATTTCTCCAGTTAATTGGACAATTCGATACTCTAGACTCTGCTCTTCTGGCTTCAATAAAGCTTTTAGGGCTGGCAACAAGTTTAACTGATCATCAGGATGAATCGCTTCAATCCAAGATTTAGGAGATTCGTAAAGACTTACACACGATCGCCCCCAAATGACTTCGTAGGCCGGACTAATGTAAAACACCTGGCTACAGTCGGGAGCCATAATGAAGAAAACATCTCGGATATTTTCAGTTAATTGGAGAAACTTCTGCTCATTTTGGCGCAGTGCCGCTTCTGCTTGCTTGATCTCAGTAATATCACGAAAATACCAGATGCGCCCAAAATTATCGCCTTCAAATGACTTGATAGCGGCAGAATAGCGATCAAAGATACGCCCATCCTTACAAAGGATCTCATCTTGAGAAATCATTTCAGGGTGTTGATTTAAGTAATCAATCTTCTTAAGAAAATTCTCTGGCTCTTTCAATTGATCAAGAACTGTTTGTCGCAGTTGATAATCATCATAGGTATTTGAGATGATGTTTTCTGGAATACGCCAAATGTGATAAAAGCGTTGATTGTAAGACACTATTTTTTGATTTTCATCAGTGATCAAAATCCCATCGATCGCAGCATCTTGTTGCACCTTTAACATCGCATTGCTTCGCCGCAATGCTTGCTCAGTCAACTTCAATTCCGTAATATCAGTCGTAGTCCCAATCAGGCGAAGAAAAGTTTCTTCCTGATCTTGTATAGCTGTTCCACGAGCCATTAACCAGCGGATTGAACCATCTTTATGGAAGACCCGATGCTCAATCGCCCAATCTGCTCTCTCACCGTTAACATAAGCATCTGTCATTTCAAGCACGGCTTGCCGATCTTCTGGGTGAAAATAGCTTAGCCAGACATCTATATCGTTAGATAATTCCGCTTCACTATATCCAAGCATGGTTTTAATATTGGGGTCGAGAAAAAACTCACTAGTGCATGAAGGCAAGAGTAGTTAGACAGCTAGAATAGAACTGATGTCTAAAATCCAGCAGTTCTTGTACCATGCCGACCCCTTACGCCCTCGCTATCCAGTTAAGCGAACGCCAACAGCACCTACTCGAGC
>DVDV01000037.1 GCA_015296075.1 Leptolyngbyaceae cyanobacterium M33_DOE_097
ATGATTCTCATAAAAACGTCCGGTTTTAACGTTTATGAATGGCTGAAACCCGCATTCTGCCGTTTATAACATTGAGTGCACAAGTCTTTAGACACTCTGGCTACAGTACAAATGTTTCAAAATGAGAATTGCTGAAATCAATGTTGAGATCCCCTAAATGCCCCTTTAGTAAGCAGAACTTCAGACCTTTGGCTCAGTTTCCCTTTTAAGGGAGCTAAGGGGATCAACAATAGCAATGGTTTCAGCTTAGTCAAAATCTATTTAAAGCATTCTCTAAGACTGAGCATCGCGATCGCAGATTTCTTGCACCTATCAAACCATTACTCTACGTAATGTAGCCTCAAATGCCAAAACCTAACCGCGATCGCCCGCTCAACTTGCCCTCCAGCTTTCTCCAACGCAGGCAGTGGGTAACTCAATTGAATGGATTTGTCGCATCTAGACCATTGGCGATCGAGGTTTTGCCCTGACAGCGGTAAAGCTGATACTCGTAACCGTCGATACTGAGCGGTTTAGGACAGCGTTCTTCAGGTTTGAGGTTGACCCACTGGCACCCCGGAATCTCAATTGGAGTGGTCATATTGCGATAGTTGACCAGCCATAGATCCGTTGGGGTTTGACTGGTAGCGATCGCTTCCTGCAACGACTGCGAGGGTAAACGGCAACTGGTTTGTTTACAGTTTTGGTGGTCGAGATAGTAATGTACCGCCTGCCCCTGATCAGGCTGTTTACGAAACTCCCAGGCCAGACCCATCAGCCGCCCAGTCTGTCCATGAGTTCGATGCAAAATCGCCACCAGGGACGGATTCTCAGACCATTTTTGCATCATCTGAACCACCACATCCGGTCGATGCACCTTTTGATAACCCAAATTGACCGACACCAGCGCGCTGCCAGTCACCGCCATCATTAAAGTCAAAGCGATAAATGCCTTACGACGCTGTATCAAAGCGGTTGAATTAGGCTGAGTTGGGTTGAACAAGGCAAGCCCGGCTGCAACCAAGACAATCAGCGCCGGAAAATAGAAGAAGCCGTATCGCAAGCCACGGGTGAGATTAGCGCCAATGACATACTCGATTAGCAAAAGAGCCGCGATCGCCCCAATCAAAAAGCCCACAAACGTCATCACCATCCAGCGGTAGTGGACTGAGCGTTGAGCCAGTAGGCGTCGAGTAACCACAACGAGCAGCCAGATCGTGAATGCAAACATCGCGATCGCGGCGGGTACACGAATCAGTCGAGGCACCTCTTGCACTGGCAAGAGTGTGAAAACAGTCGCAATCACAGCCAACAAGTTGCCAAATGGCTCAAAAAAATCATTGACGGGGGCTGGTAGCAGAGCTGGCGGAGATTGACAGGCAGCAATGAGGCGACTGACTGTTTCTTGAGGTTGAAAGACCCAGCGGGTTAACTCAGTGTTGTAGCCCTTGCGCCAAAACGGAATCCAGACGGCCCCTCCGGCAAGCGTACCCATCGCCACAAAGGTGAAGCGCTGCGTTGAAACCCGCAAGAGTTTGATCGATTCGTCTGGTAAGCGTGTTTGCCAAAACCACACGACCAACAAAGCTACACCTTCAGCAAAAAGCGTTAAGCCAAAAAAGTAATGCGTCGCCATGCCCAAGCCGTTGATCCCGACCCATAAAAAGGTGAGCCAGAGCGGCAGCGATCTCCGTTGATAAACATATTGCAGGGCAGCCACCAGGCAAGTCAGCGAAGCCAGGATCCATAAAATCGGCAGCGTGTAGTGTCTTGCTTCTTGAGCCAGGTAAACGCCAAAGGGGGAAACCGCCATCAAAGCGGCTGATAGATGAGCCACCGCAAGCGAGCGAAACGCGACCCATGCTAAGCCAAAGGTTGCCGGAATCGTCAGCACCCCAATCAGAGCAGGCAGCGATCGCGCCACCCATTCAGACACGTAAGCGCCGCCAGGAGTGAACAGATTAAACCAGACGTGCGACAGGATGAAATAAAGCGGTGGATGGTTACTCTCTGTTAGGAGACGCTGACTGACACTGCTTACCGTTGCGGTTGGATCGAGGCGCAAGGGGGAAAGCAACGTCTCAGCCATTAAAGCCTGACTCAGTGGAACCTCTCGAAATCCGTTCCCCAGACCAAACGCGATCGTGGCAAATTCGTCAGTCCATAGAGGCTTAGCTTCTAAATTCCAAAATCGAAAGAATGCTCCTAGCAAACATAAAACAGCTAGCAGCCCAACATGAAAACACACGCGGCGGTAGTTATGTAGCACCTTAACCTTCACACTCCTCACGCCCCATCTTCCCAGATTTTGTTTTGAATGGGGGAGAAAAATACGCCAGTGTGAGAGTTTTTTTCGGCAAACAAGAGAGAAAACTGGGTAGCGCTGAGGATTCAGAGTTCTCACTCAGAACCAGACAGCCCAAAAATTCCTCACAATAGCCAACTTGCTGATAACCCTATGTTTTCTTCCGCAAAGCTAACAACTGACTGATTTGTGTGAGTTGGATCCTAAAAATTGAGAGGGTTGAAAGAATCACAATCATAGATTGCAGCTGATGCTTACCGATCCTTTCAAAAAATTGCGCGATCGCAAGATATTGAGCGTAATTTTTCCTAAAAATCGATTTATTCAGAAAGAATCTGTTTCAGAAATAGAAACAACTATTTTTCTACTCGCACTTCCATTTAAAGAGACGGATTAAACAACTATTACTACTTAAAAAGATTTTGAATTCTGACACTTGCAATGCACTTCATTCTGCTCGATCGCACTTTCAAGTATCAGTGAAAACTAGCAATTTATGCGATCGGACGCACAACACCATTCTGTAAAGCATCGATCAACCAATCGATCGCAGCTACCTCAATCTCATTAAATGAATGCGTATCCAGCAACTTGTACATGTGTCGCTCTTGAGCCATCGACAGGCATTCAGAAGTTAGGACGTCGTAAATAATGTCTAACAATGGCGTTTTACTCATTGACTAATTAACCTTTCTCAGTAGATTTAAGTGGGTGAAGAAGAAAAGAAAAAAAGAAATTTATGTCATTCTTTTTTAGCGAAACTATCAATCACCTTCCACCTATCGTGAGAGTGAAATTGGTTTACATCAAGGTGGAAAGTTCATTGACAATTTGAACTCGACCTTTGCGAAGCGCGTACAATAACCGATCGACCATTTGTCTTTCTTCCTCGGTAATTGACTCATCCAGCAGTGCCGCTAATAAGCCATAACGGTCTGCCAGAGTTAATTTGCCAGTCTCAGAAACTTGGGCAAACATTTCGACGATCGCAGAAGGTAAGAGACGAACTGGAGGCATGACGATTTTCGGAACTCGATACTATTAATATCGTTGCTCTGCCTGCTTTTCCGCGTGATGGAGTGCGGCGCTCGCATGTGATTGTTTTAGGCTTTCAGCGTGACTCAGGGGAGAATGAAATGTGATGCACTCTGACTGCATGAGTGATGTAGCTCACGCAATGTTTCTCAAATCTCGATGCAGCCTGACTCAGCCCAACAGAGTAGGATAGGGAGAAATCAATTCCGTTCGGAGACCTGTCACGGTATGGCTAAGAAGATTAAGGCGAGAATGCTGCTTGGTTCACTAGCGCTGTGGATAGCTCAACCTCAACTTGCTCAGGCCCTACCACCCGCAGACGACCTACCCGAAGAAGTCTTACGCACCGAAATTATTACCGGGGCACGATCGCCCATTGATGGCAAACCCGTCACAGCCGCTGAGTATGCCGAGCTGCAACGTCAACTGCGATCGCTGCCTCCTGAGCTGCAACAACAGGTGCCCGACAACTATCGAGAACTCATTACTTTATTGCGCCTGCGAAAATTTATCAAAACCGTGTTGCCCTTCATTCCGATTCGCTAAGCAGAAGGTGCGCAAAGGGATATGTCTGTGGGGCTAATTCCGGTTCTCAAGTGGCTTTCATTCCATTCGAGAATGTTGACTCCCCATTTTTGACATAAAAGATTGAAATTGGCTCTGGCTTACCTTTGACCCATTGTGGTGGCAGTGACTCGATCACAATCTCACTGGGTAGGGCTTGCCGGGTTGGGTCAGTGAGCAGTAAGGGCTTGCCAACCACTTTTGTGAGGGCTTCGACGCGACTGGCAACATTGACAGTATCCCCGATCGCAGTGTATTCCATGCGGCGATCGCTACCGATACTGCCGACAATCGCTCGGCCTGTGTGGATGCCAATTCCCATTGCAAGGGGTTGCGTTCCTTCTTCTTCTAAACGATGGTTCAGCTTGTCTAAACTCGTCAACATCGCTTGGGCCGCTTTAACGGCTTGCGAGGCATGATTCTCAGTGCTGTCGCCAACCCCAAACAGCGCCATAAACCCATCACCTAAGAACTTGTTGACCATGCCGCCATAGCCTTGCTCAACAATTTCAACCATTTCAGTCAAAAACAAATTGAGTACCGTGACCACTTCTTGCGGGGACTGAACATCACACCGCTGCGAAAAATTACGAATATCAACAAAGAGCACAGTTAGGTCTTGCTCAATTCCGCCCAGGTTTGGATCCCGTCGCAAAATCTGAATCGCAGCTTGCTCGCCCACATGACGCCCAAAAATTTCCTGTAAAAGCTGATTTTCTTGCAGCTCAGCAATCATCTGATTGAATTCGTCAATCAGCGGGCCAAACTCATCGGCTCGCAGTAGATTTAAGCGAATCGCAAGATTGCCGTGAGTGACGGCGGCAGCAGTCCTTTGCAGGGCTTTAATTGGTTCGACAACCAGTTGTTCAATTAACCACGCACTACTTAAGCTAAACAGAATCCCCAGGCTACCCACCGCGATCGCAAACCAGGCATTTTGCGGATCATGACCATGCGGAGCCACACTTAAGATCAACAGCGAAATAATCGGGCAAATGCCACCACACAGCGCAAACAACACACCGCGCCACCGCAGCGACAGGGGCAAAGTGCCAGGAATCTCAAAGGGACGGGCTGATTGAAACAACAAGGGATACAGCAGCCGATAGCTCACCATTTCAATTACAAAGAAGCCATGCGTCACTGCAATTAAAGCCGCAATCACAAACGAGACAGGCAAGTCATACAGAATGCGCAGGGTGAGGGTGCCGGGTGCCTGAGTCAGAACCGCCAGAAAAACGGGGATGCATAGCAACCAAAGCGCCAGGGCGATCGCCGAGCCGAGCCAGGGTAAATTTACCACTCGCTGTCTAGCTCTTAGAAGCTGCGCTGGCAAAACTGGTTCTTGATTTTGCAGGCGTTGGCAAGTTGAGCGAATCGAAAAAACAGCCCACAACCAGATACCTACCCCCAGAGGATAGACGACCCCGTTAAATAACTTGACTGTTTGCCAAAAAGCCGCGAGTTGAGCCGGATTTAAGACAGGTTGAACGTAGGTGGAGTTGTACCAGATGTTGAAAGCACTGCCCAACAACTGAGCCAACACAGGCGCACAGGCAACAAGCGCAAGTCTCCAGGTAATAGAAGACTCACGTCTACTTGACTTGGTAGGATCAGCTAAGGATGTCATTCCTTTCCTCGCTATCAGCTCACCCCAAATTTCATGGTTTTCTCTTCGCTACCCCGGTTACTTTCTCAATCAATCTCAACAGATTTAGATGCTAACACCGGGTCTACACACGTTATTCAGATGCGCCCTCTCAGCAATACTTTACTTTAAGGGAAGTTTTCACATTCTGCATAATTTAGGACAAAGCTTTAATGAAAAGCACGTATGAGCCAGACTACAACGACAGCCCTATCGATCGCCTATTTATTCGGTTGTTTTCTCATAAAATGGCGATCGCTCTGGGTAAAAACACAAATCTTGAGGGTTACGCAGGGTTTGTGGATCTGTCCAAACAGATTATGCAAGGCCGAACAGCCGCTCAACAACAAGAAGTGGTAGCGCGTGTGCTGAAATCACTCGTGCCGAGTCAGGTACTCTGGCTCATCCGACATTTGTTTTCTCCCACTCGACTAGTGCATGAAGGCAAGAGTAGTTAGACAGCTAGAATAGAACTGATGTCTAAAATCCAGCAGTTCTTGTACCATGCCGACCCCTTACGCCCTCGCTATCCAGTTAAGCGAACGCCAACAGCACCTACTCGAGC
>DVDV01000084.1 GCA_015296075.1 Leptolyngbyaceae cyanobacterium M33_DOE_097
CAGCGACGGAAATGGTGGCACCAGCACCGCAACCGTTACGGTCACGATTAATGGGGTGAATGATGCACCAGTTGCGGTAAATCGCACCGCCACGACCACCGAAAATGCAGCCACCGTGATCAATGTCTTGAGCAGTGCAACGGATGTGGATGCAAGCGACATCTTGACGGTGAGTGCGGTCAACACGACCAACACCCGTGGCAGTGTCACAATTAATCCGGATGGCACGTTAAACTACAACCCCAACGGACAGTTTGAGTCTTTAGGGCAAGGTGCAAGCGCAACCGATAGCTTTAGCTACACGATTAGCGATGGCAAGGGTGGCACCAGCAACGCGACGGTCAATGTTACGATTACTGGGCTAAACGATGCACCTGTGGCTGTTAACGATCAAGTCTCAACGAATAAGGATGCGGTTCTGACTCTCACAGCGGCGGCTCTCTTGGGCAACGATCGCGATATCGACAGCGGTGACATTCTCAGCCTGATTGGAGTTGGAAATGCGGTGAATGGGTCTGTCACGATTAACGATAGCGGAAACGTTGTCTTTACCCCAGGTGCAGGCTTTACGGGGAATGCCAGCTTTAGTTACACCATTGCGGATCAGGCGGGTGTGACCAGCACAGCAAATGTCAGCGTGGTTGTGAATCCTGATCAGGGTGAAGTGCTCTCTGGTCTGGGTGGTCGGAAACGGTTCACCATCCCACGTGGAAGTGGAACGACGACGATCGCAAACTTTGGTGGAGTGGGTCGCGGCGATCGCCCCAGCCCAGCGGTGATTGCCGAAGCCGATACTCTTGTCTTCCAGGGAGCTGATTTAATTGCCCGCAACCTGTTGCTCGATCAGGTCGGCAGTGACTTACAACTGACCTTTGAGGGCGTGCCCAACACCACAGTCGTGCTCAAAGATTTTGCCCTTGAGAACCTGGATAACCTGCGTACCTCTAACGGAGCCTCTGTCAACCTGGCAAACATCTTCTTTAACGGCGACACTTCCATTCGAGATAGCTTCGATGTGTTTGACGCAAATTCAACTCGAACTAGCGTCTTCCGCACCAATACAGTTACTTTCTTAAATGACCTAAATAATGTCGTGCGTGGTTTTGACGGAGCGGATGTGATTAACGGTCAAGGTGGTAACGATACTTTGTATGGTCTGGAGGGCAATGATTTACTCCGAGGTGGCATTGGTAATGATCTGTTATATGGTGATGCAGGAAACGATCGCTTGGTCGGTGGTCTAGGTGCAGATCAGTTTGTGTTTAGAACGGGTGAACCCTTTGAAGCGGGGGATTTGGGAATTGATACCATTGTCGATTTTAATGGGGCAGAAGGCGATAAAATCGCCTTAAGACGCCGTACCTTTGCTTCGCTTAGCAGCCCTGTCGGCAACGGATTAAATGCAAATGACTTTGCGGTAATTAACGCGCCGACCAATGGCTCTGCTGGTAACCTTGCAGCTCGAATTATTTATAACCAGGGTACAGGTGACCTGATTTACAACCAAAACGGAGCAGCGAGTGGCCTCGGCTCAGGTGGCCGATTTGCTACCCTAACGGCTAGCCCAACACTGACCGCAAATGACTTTCGTATATTCGCCTAAGTCTTGAAATGAAATAGCAATCCAGATTATGAGTGCTATATGGGCATAGATCTTTTATCCCAATTCTTCAAAACTGGGCTACGGATGATTATCGGTAAGGGCGTTGTCTCCGATGGAGACGCTACGCGAACGCGAGCCGCCCCTGCGAGGATCTGTAAATGGGATTTAGAGAATTGGTATTAGACCTCCTGCAATTGACCTCCTGGCTTTCATCACGAATGACAACAGGGGGTCTTTTTTTGCATAAGAACCCTATCAAATTTGTGAAAATATTTCACCTCTCATTCTTCGGCTCACTGTTCCTCTCTATGCTGATGAGCGATCGCGCCGAGTTGTTTCAAGTTGGCTGATGGTCAGGCCATAACTCGCTACTAGAAAAGAACCACGCAGAGACGTAGTGCTAATCAAACAAAGCTTTAAAGCTGGAAAGATGTAGAGCAACCCCACCTGAATTTCATCCGAATTTCACCAGAAATAGGGCAGAGATTCTCCAGAAAATTAGTGTATCGACACTTCCACCCTTTTCATAGATGCTATTGAGTATGGACTTGTTCCGTTGTGTTTCCTTTGCAAGTCTGACAAGTTTTTCGTCTCCGCTACTTCGACGCATTAGCCCTTATTTGGGCATTCGTTCTAATTCACCTTAAACTTCTAAAAAGGAATGCTGTGATGATCGCTTTAGATACTCAAGAGGTTGCCTCCGATGCAACTACGCTTGCTTCTTACACGCTTGTGGTCATTGATACCGCTGTTGAAGATTACCCATTTTTAGTTGACGGTGTTGTACAAGGTGCAACAGTTTTGGTGCTTGATCGCGATCGTGATGGAATTGAGCAAACCAGCCAAGCTATTTTAGATCTGGGTTGTAATGTGACCAGCCTTCATCTCGTCGCACACGGTTCTCCCGGTTGTTTGCATCTAGGGAATACTGAGCTTAGTCTACAAACTATTGAAAGCTACAGCCTGCACTTGACCAGTTGGTTTTTGCCTTCCTGGTTCTACGCATCTCAAAACTCCGTAATACCCACCCTTTATCTGTATAGTTGTTGTGCTGTGAGTGGTGAGGCAGGTGCTGAATTGATGCATCGCTTGCATGACTTAACAGGTGCGAGAGTTGCTGCTTCTACTGTGCCATTAGGTGCAGTGGATCAAGTCAATAACTGGGAATTGAATGCAGTGATTGCAACCCGCTCTACAGATGCATTTACACCCCAGTTGCCTTTTTTAGCTGATACATTAGCAAACTACGCAGGTGTTTTGGTTTGAAGGTGAGTGCGATCACATCTTTCTGCAATGGTTACCACCTATTTCTGTCTGGGATTTTAAACGTTGCTGACGTTGTTCTAACTATGCAAAGTTCTGACTACAAAGCATCATTATACTGTTTCAATCATTCCGTAGTCTGTCCCTGTGATGATTTGCTGTGTGAATACTTTTCAATTCGCGAATTGAATTGATACTCCGCAGCATCCTGCGCCAAAAGTCTAGTTTGTAACTATCTTACTCCACAATGTGTATTGGTTTGAAATGATGTCCAAGCAAAAAATGAATCCTATTTTAGCTGTTGCAATTGGTCTACCTGTTATCTTTACAGGTGCAGGTTTAGGCTTGATTTTTGGACTTGCTGAAGCAACAACTCTGACGTGTCAACGTGACTCACGTGAACAAGGTCAATGCGAACTCAAAACCCTACGGGGGCCATTTTCCTGGCAGAGTCACAAAGTGATGCCCTTGCAAGATATTAAGACTGTCAAGATTCAGGGGCAAAGGCAGGTCAGCTCTGGCGATCGCACCTATCTCCTCATGGTTGAAACTCGAAATGGTGAGTTCTCGTTGCAATCGGCTGAATACCCTGAATTACTGCAAGCAAATGCTGTTAAGCTAGGCACTTTTCTAGACAACAAAGAACAACCCAAAGTAGAGATTACAACGCCTGACATGCGCTGGTTGCTCTACCTGATTGGTGGTCTGTTTATGACCGTTCCTACTGCGATTTGCTTGGGCTTGCTCTACTCGATGCTGAACCCTGGGACTCAAATCCATGGGGAATCTGTGATTGATCCTTACGATCAGGTGATTTTTGATGATGAATTCTCTTTCGATGATGAGTTCTCTTTTGACGAGACCGTTACTTTCGATGAAGAGCTGGTCTGTGAACGGGACAACAGTTAGGCTTTTGGATCAAGCTTCCTAGCGAATATAGTGACGTTGCTCTCGATCTTTATATTTGCTATGTGAGACAAAACATAGATTTCTTTGGGTATGAATAGCGTGTCTGATTAATTTCTAAAGATAGCCCCACAAGGAGAGAAAATGAACTCAAATTTTTGGCTTGCAAGATACTATTGCTGGGTTCGATTGTTGACACTTGGTTTGGTGACAGGCGCGATCGCCATTTCTACTGTACCTGTCACTTATGCCCAAGACTATCTGGCTAACCCTAACCAGTTGGGCATGGCTGGCGAAATGCCTCTCACTCCCGAAATCATTAGCAAAGTCATCACCATTAATGAGTTTGCTCTCAATGTTCAAATGACCGCTCAAGAGCGCCGAGAATTTGCTGATATTATGGCACGTCATTGGCATAGCGATGGTGGTCAGCTACAACAAACAGTCAGCCAGTTGCTACCAGCTTATGATCAACTCATGCAACTACCTGAAACGACTCGCAAAATTGCCCGTCGCTCAACAGTGCTGACCTTTCTACTAGGTCTAGATAAGAATGCAGCAGAGAATGACGAAATTAGTATTTTGATGTTGCGGGCTTATCGACGGGTGCATCCTCCACTGTTGCAGCAGGCTCCTTTTGTCAGCGCGGAGGTTGCTGATGCCTTTATTGATGCTTATCTATTTATTAATGAGATCAAGAGTGGGCAAAAGGCTCCCGCTCTGAGCGAAGCTGCCCGGGCAAAGACCCGTTTGGGAATTGCCTCTGACTTTGCTCGCATGCCAGAATCTCAACGCGCTCAATTTATTGAGCAAATGGGGCGGGCGACCAACTTGATGCTGACCTGGCCCAAGATGGAGTCTTGGGAAAAGTTATTGGCACGCGCTGAGGTCGGGGCACCCCTCTCACCACAAGAACAGCAAATGGCGCAACAAATTCGGCATCGCTTAAATGGACATTCGATGCAGATGGCAATTAATGAATTAAACTTTATGGCACAGAACCAGCAAACGATTATGGGCAGTGCCCCCTATTGGAACCCATCGACTCAAGCGTGGGAGCAAAAGGGTGGTATTGTGACGGAGTTTCGCTAGCTTTGCAGCTTTTTGAGAATAATATTCTGGTGCAACGAAATATCTGTCTGGAGAAACTATAACTTCTATTCAGGTGATATTTTCTAGTCGATAGAAAGATGAGAGCGTTGTCTTCATTGCGTTAGCCTCTAGTCACTCTACCTGGAAGTACGGATGAAAATAGTTTCTCCATTCAGGCGTTTAATCAACTACCCGATCGCGCGGCTCAGTAAGTTAAGAATTACATGATTGAGCTAAGGTTTTCAGCTCTTTGTGTTTTAAGCTGTCAGTCCTCCATCAATGACGATCGCCTGACCCACAATGTAGGACGATTCAGTTGAAGATAACCAGAGAATCGCTGCTGCGATTTCTTCGGGTTGAGCAAATCGACCAATCGGAATGGAATTGGCTAAGTCTTGCATCGACTGCGATCGCTGTTCTGGTGACAGCTCTGACCAGCGACGTTCTAATCGTGGGGTGTGGACTAAACCAGGGCAAACAGCGTTGATCCGGATGCCCTGACGAACATATTCCAAGGCAGTGGAGCGTGTGAGTCCAACCACGCCATGCTTACTGGCTGTATATAAAGAGCCAATCGGGGTACCGCTCAATCCGTTGACCGAGGCGATATTGACAATCGTGCCATTGCCCTGCGTTAGCATTTGCTGAAGTTGGTATTTCATACACAACCACATGCCCTTCAGGTTAACATCCAGGCTATAGTCTGCTTCAGATTCAGTTAATTCAGCAGTTGGGGTCAGTGGCACATTGGCAGCTACATTATTGACCGCGTGATCGATACGGCCATAGGTCTGAATTACTTTTTCCACCATTGTTTCAATATCTGCAGGATTTGCCATGTCTGCCTGGATATACATTGCCCGCCCACCAGATTGGATGATCTCTGTCTGTAAAGAGATACCCGCCTCGACTCCACGAGACGCAAAAACTACAGACGCACCCTGATTAGCAAACGCTAATACGGTCGCTCGTCCAATCCCCAAACTACCGCCTGTTACCAGGACAATTTGATCCTCAAAAGTTAGTGAATTCATCATTATGCTTCAATCCTGGTTTGTTAAGTTCTAACGGGTACTTGAATCAACGAGGGGAGACGCTTCAGATCTTGAGGACAATCCAGGTCGATGGCACCCTCCGCAAACGAAATGCTGTCAGCCTGGAAACGATGCTGACAGATGATGGACTTAGCACCAACATCTCCCTGGAGTGAAGCCAATTCTGGAAACAAAGTTTGGTGGAACAGGGCTGGAACACCCAGGATGTCGGCATATTCAGAGGCAACGATCGCACAATTTTTCGCATGATGTTGACGAATCAGTTGGCGAATTAAATCGGCGGAAACAAAGGGTTGGTCACAGACCATAAGAACGATCGCATCTAATTCAGGTGTGATTGTTACCATTCTCTCCAATCCGCATCGAATTGAACTTGCCATTCCCGTTATCCACTGTTCGTTGTAGATGATGTGAATGCCCAGATCATCTAAATGGGAAGTAATGATCTCAGAATAAGCTCCTACAACTACTCCGACGGGTTGACAACCTGATTTAATTGCCACCTCTGCCATGTCTCGAATCAGTGGCTTGCCGCGATAGTTTAGGAGTTGTTTGGGTTGCCCTAAGCGAGTGGAAGCTCCCGCTGCCAGGATTAGGATGCCAATTCTAGACATGATGAATCTAAAGAATGAATGGAACCTACACGATCGCGCAGATGATGACCCGAACGCCCACTCAATACGGCTCGAATTTCTGCCACAATCGAAAGTGCAATCTCCTCCGGTGTTTCAGCTCCAATATCCAATCCAACTGGATTATAGAGTTGCTGACTTTGTTTGACAATGGGCCTTGCACAGTGTTCAGCTAAGTCCTGCGATAATTTCTGCATTCGCCGTTTTGGCCCTAAGACTCCCAGATAGCGGAGTTGAGCCGGAATTAGGGTTTTGAGAAATGCGAGATCGGTCAGGTATCGATGAGACATTACAACAGCGACGGTTTGAGGCGTTAGCAAATGAGAGTACGTCCTGGGTTGATTAGGATCGCAATAGAGCAGCTGATCGGCAAGAGGAAAGCGATCGCGGGTTAACTGCTCTGGGCGAGGATCGATGACAGTAACATGCCAGCCTAACTGCTTCGCGAACTGCACAACTGGAATCGCATCATATCCGGCTCCAAAAATAATCAAAGGAATGGGTGGACGAATTACTTCTACCAAGACATCAATTTGCCCAGTGGAAAAAGTATAAGATTGTGTACGAGTCTGTTGATCTACCAGCGCCTTTTGCGTGTCGAGAGCAATTGTTTGAACGATGTTTAGCTGAGCAATTTGATTGATGATTGGCGCGTCGAACTTTATCATTAAGCGATCGCCCACGTTAACATCTGCCACGTTATCAACCGAAAAGACTGTAGCGATCGCTCCCACTTGTTGCGTTATCAAACACTCTTGAATAAAGGCAAAGTGTTGCAAGGAAGAATCATCCACTAAAGGTTCAATCAAGACATCCACGATGCCATTACAGCCCAACCCTAAACCGAACACAGTATCATCATCGGCAGTGGTGTCATATCTCACCAGAAATGGATGACCACCCTGCTTGAGGAGCAAGTGCGATCGCTCCAAAATATCCGCTTCCAAACAACCGCCGCTGATTGCGCTCACCATTTGTCCATCTTCAGTGATGAGCATTCGTGCCCCTGCTCGGCGATACACCGAGCCGTTGGTTCGGACAACGGTTGCCAGAACTGCTCGTTTTCCAGCCTGTTGACTTTGTTCAAATGCGTGTAGAATCCGCTGTAATTCATTCATAGGACTATGCCATCAACTTGTCAGGAGTAATGGGTAAATTGCGAAACCGCTTGCCTGTGGCGTGATAAATCGCATTTGCAACCGCAGCAGCCACTCCGGTAATGCCGACTTCGCCGACCCCTCGAACACCCAAAGGGTTAAAGGTTAAATCGGGTTGCCCCACAAAGGTTACGTCAATCCGAGGAGTATCAGCGTGAGTGGGATAGTGATACGTTGCCAGATCATAGACCACGGGATAACCTGAGTTCGGATCAAGCTGACATTCTTCCATTAATGCTTCTCCAATCCCCATAATCACACTGCCCCGCACCTGACTCGCAGCCGCTTTGGCATTCATTACCCGTCCGATATCCATAACAGACACCCAGCGTGTGACTCGAATCCGTCCTATTGCCTCATCTACTGCGACCTCACAGAAATGAGCGCCCCAGGATTGAAAAGCCCACTTCTGGGCATCTTCACCAGGAGCCGACGTGGCGATTGCTTCAAAAGCGGCTCGGCCTGATTGTTTTAGTGCTGCGCAGGCATCATTTGCTGTGGTGCAATTCGCCTTTTGCAAAACCTCCTCGCAAGCTTTTAACACCGCAGGGGCAAGGGATGCTGTCATCTGGGAACCGCCTGCCAGTCCCCCGTCAGGAAAGAGAGAATCGCCCAGTTCAACCTTTACCTTTTCGACGGGAACACCCAACGCTTCGGCAGCCGTAATTGCCACCATCGTATAAGCGCCTGTTCCCATATCGTTTCCAGCTGTCAAGACATGAACCGTTCCATCGGGTAATAATCGCACCTTAACCGTCGTGTTTCCTCTCATCGCTGGAAAGGTTGCAGCCGCCATTCCCCAACCGAGGAGTTGACCGTTGTGGATCAGACTACGGGGCTGTTTGGGGCGATCGCGCCAACCAAATTTTTCTGCCCCAACTCTGAGGCATTCGGCAAAGTGTTTTGCTGAAAAAGGCAATCCACTCCGCTGATGTGCTCTTGTTTCGTTGTCCAGGCGCAGGTCTATCGGGTCAATGTTCAGTTTCCAAGCAAGCTCGTCCATTGCCGATTCCAGTGCCCACATTCCTGGATTTTCGCTCGGTGCCCGCATGTAAGTCGGAGTGGCGACGTTCAATACTCCCAATTTCTGCTGTAGGCGAATATTAGGGGCAGCATACATCACTGGTGTCGTTGCGGTGCAATCTACAATAAAGCGATCGGCAGGAGAAGTGTACGTCTTAACAGCGTGAGAAATGGCAATGAGTTTGCCATCTTGCATGGCAGCTAAGCGGAGGGTTTGTTCTGTTGCAGCGCGATGTCCAGTATTGGTGGTGAGCTGGCGACGAGTCACCGAGAGTTTAAGCGGGCGCTTGATTTCACGGGCAACGGCAGCACAAAGGATGCTGTATGACCAGGGAAAACATTTGCTACCAAATGCACCGCCGATATAAGGTGTGACCAAACGCACTTTTTCGGATGGAATGCCAAATAATTCAGCATACGTGCGTTGATGCAGCATCACCCATTGAGAACCCTCGTAAATTGTAAGGGAGTCTGCCTGCCAGTGAGCAATGATGGCATGGGGTTCCATTGCTGCGTGAAGTTCTTTAGCAGTCGTGTAGGTTGCTTCAACGGTGATTGCCGCTTCTGTAGTTCCAGTCGCCCCATTTCCCTTGTTAAATTTCACATCGGGTAGCGCTTCATAGATCGCCTGCTGTGCTTCTAGCAGGGGTGTCTGTATGTCGTACTCCACCGTAATTAAATGAGCAGCGTCTCGCGCTTGTTCTAAGGTGTGGGCAACGACGAAGGCAACAATTTGTCCACCATAGTGAATTTGATCATCCGACAAGGGTAAGCGAGCTTCATTCAGTTTGGAATTGCGGAAGTCGTTCGCAGGTGTAAACACCTTGGGTCTATTTTTGTGCGTGACCACTGCCAGTACGCCCGGTGCTTGCTCAGCTTTTTGAGTTGAGATGGACTTAATTCGTCCTTTGGCGATCGCAGATGTCACCAAGTATCCATGCACCAGCCCAGGTAATGGATGTTCTGCTGTATATGTTGCTTGACCTGTTACTTTGGCAAAGCCATCTTTTCGGCTAACAGATGTGCCCATAACTCGCTTCATGCCACACCTCCTCCCTGCGCTGAAATGGTGAGTGCTCGCTGGATCGATCGTTTTGCCATCTCGACTTTGAAACCGTTGTGAGTCAGCGGCTTTGCTCCTTGCAGTGCAATTTCTGCGGCCTGTTGAAAGATTTCAGGGTTTGCCAATTTACCTTTGAGAAACGCTTCTGCTTGAGCCGATCTCCAGGGTTTGTGTGCCACTCCTCCCAAGGCTAAACGAACATCATGAATGCGATTGGCTCTCACCTCAAGCGCGGCTGCCACTGAAACTAAGGCAAAGGCATAGGAAGTGCGATCGCGGAGCTTGAGATAAACTCCCGTCTTCGCAAAAGACACGGGCGGTAAAATCACAGCTGTAATCAGTTCTCCTGCTTGTAAAGTTGTATCGCGATCGGGTGTGTTTTCTGGCAAACGATGGAAGTCATCAAAGGGAATCTGTCGTTTACCTCTAGAACTTTCCACTTCGACGATCGCATCCAATGCCGCCAGGGCAACGCACATATCCGAGGGATGTACGGCAATGCAGCGATCGCTGGCACCAAAAATCGCATGCATCCGATTGATTCCCTGAATCGCTGGACAGCCACTTCCCGGTTGCCGTTTGTTGCACGCAAATGCAGTGTCATAGTAATAGGGACAACGGGTACGTTGCAGTAAATTGCCTCCAATCGTGGCGACATTGCGGATTTGCTGAGATGCCCCTGACAGAATGGCGCGGGACAATAATGGATAATCCTGACGAATTTGGGGATGATCTGCGACAGCCGTATTGGTTGCTAATGCCCCAATGCGAACGCCCCAATCAGGCATAGATTCAATAAATTTCAAATCCAGACGAGAGACATCAATTAATTGGACAGGCGTATTCAGAAAGACCTTCAGGCGATCGACCAGATTAGTTCCACCCGCAATGAATTGGGAATTTGCGTTTGTTTGTAATTTTCGCACCGCATCCTCGGCGGAGGTTGCCCGCACATAGGCAAAATTCTTCATCCTGTCATCTCCTGTACCAGAATTGTCGCCGCAGGGGAAGGCGGAGTTTGTCCCAAAACTTGTTGTACGGCTGCCACAATGCCGTTATAGGCGCTGCAGCGACACAAATTGCCACTCAACCGCTCTTTGATTTCCGCCTCTGACAGCGTTAGCGATTCAGGGGGATGAGTCAGGTCAGCTGTCACCGCACTGGCACCCCCTCGCTTGACTTCATTCAATAGCGCGATCGATGCACAAATTTGTCCTGGCGTACAGTAGCCACACTGGAACCCATCATTTTCAATAAAGGCCGCTTGAACAGGATGCAATTGTTCTCCTGTCGTTAAACCTTCGATCGTCGTAATCGATCTCCCCTCCTGCATAATCGCCAGAGCCAGACAGGAATAGATGCGATCGCCATTCACCAGCACCGTACAGGCACCACACTGACCATGATCGCAGCCCTTCTTGGTGCCCGTCAGATTCAACCGTTCCCGCAGCACATCTAGCAGCGTGACACGAGGTTCAATCGTTACCGTGTGGGATTGACCATTAATCATCAGTGTGACTGGCGTTTCTCCCTGAATGGGTAAATGGCGATTCACTAATGGCTGTTGAGCTTCAGCAGCACTGTTGGGATCAAGAACCTTTGGCGCGACGATCGCCGTTCCTGCCGCTGTCAGTGCTTGTCCCAGGAACCTGCGTCGAGAGGTTCCCAGCGATTTTCTGGAATCTGATGGCATAGTGGGTGTCTCTCAAGCAACAGCTTCACCATGCCGTAAACAGGTGGCTAAAAGATAGTAAATTTTGGACAGGGTTAGTTCGTTTGCGATCGCTCGACTAATCCCCGTCGGACAATTTCATCTGACAGAGATTCCATTTGGGATGACAAAGCCGAACGCTGTTTTCGTAAATAGGCAGAGGGGGTAGTGTGCAAAAAATACTTAAAATCTTTGATGAAGTGGTTCTGGTCGTAATAACCTAAATCGAGAAAGAAAGAGGGATCTTGAGCAGCGATCGTATGAAATTGTTTGTAAGTATGCTTAAACCGTATGACTCTTGCAAAGACCTTAGGCGTCAGACCAATATAAGTTTTAAACTTACGTTCTAGTGTTTTGTAGTGAACATCCAAACAGTTAGTCAAATTTTCAATCCGAAGATTACCCTGGTGTCGGAAGATGAGCTGCATTGCTTTTTCAACTAGAGAGTCTGACAGCTCTGCAACCAATAAGCACTTGATAAAGAATTGATTGAGGACTTCAACTTTCGCTTCATCCGTTACGGCTTCAAAAACCTGTTCGCTTAGTTCTTGAATCGCTTTATTACTCAACTCATCTAGATTCACCATTCGGTTTGCGAGTTCATGCAACGGTTGACGTAGTAATACAAACAATCCAATCGGTTTAAATTTCACCCCAATCTGGTTCAGTCCTCCCTCCAAATCCACCAGGATTGAAGCGTCTCGTTCGCCGACTAAATGCACTGTTTGAATGACACGCTTATCCTGCTGCGATTGATTGTGCCAGGTATAAGACTTGCCGTAATTCAGAATCAGTTCCGCATAACCATCTGGCAAAATCAGTTCGCGTCGTGCGGGTTGCCCTGTCGGGGTACGTAAAATCCAATAGCAACCAATGTAGGATGCCAGCAGAGGATGCGGCGCAATGACTTGATATTGTAGAAGCTGACTATGCGATCTCATTATCTCCAAAGTTTGGTTTAAGTCCTACAGCGCAGCATATCCCAAGGTGGTAGTTGAGTAGTGTATCGGGAAATGCCTCTCAGAACAAGAAGAACTGGGCTACATCAGCTTAAATTCTTCAAACGTGATTTTGCATCTGTCCCCCATGAGGTGACGCCGAGCTTAAGTTAGAATGAAGCCCAACGGCTGCAACCTGCCATGCTTTTGAGATCTCGCAATTTGTTAGAAGCCCTAGAGGGAACCGTTCCCTTACAAAGTGGTGAATAAGGCGGCAGTAAATGATCACGCGGCAACCCCAAGCTACATCAGATGGGCAGAAACGATTGGATCATGCCTATCAACGGCTGCTGCAGGTAGAAACTCCGCGAAGTCCAATATTTTTTGGTACCCTACTTTCTAATCAATAAAGCGATCTTACTTTAACTAGAAGAACGCTAAATAATTTTTCTGGATAACGCCTCCAATTTATCAATTCAAAACTGGTTTGCTTTTTTGTCTGTCCTTTCAAAAAAGAGATCGCTGGGAGTGGAAGTGGACGACATTAAGAGGAGCGATAGGCTTTTGCAGGTTATGGGAGGGCGCTTTAGCGGTTTAGTAGGTTGAGAACTGCTTGAGCTTCCTGATTGCAGTTCGGCTGCATGTTGTATTTTCACAACTTTGGGTTCATGCGCCAAATTAATGCGAGGCTCGACAGATACAAAGGGTGGAAGCGGAGGAGGTGCTACAGTTGCTCCTCGATACTCAGTTTCGATTGCCTATCTCAATTGCCTCAGCCGTCGAGATAGAAATCATAGATGAAACAGAATCAAAGATCTATTATTTGCCAAATCCCTGACCTCTTAGAGTCTGTGACCAAATCAGTAACTCGCCATTCAATCCTCCGGCAACGAGTTGATGTCCCTGGGGGTGCCAGACGAGGCAGGAGAAGCCATTGGGTGCACCTGTTAAAGCTTGTATCAATCGGGTGCCTCGCTGCCAGAGCGCAACCCAACCATCCTCTGCAGCCGATGCTAATAACAGCGAACCCGGTTGAAAGGCGATCGCCTGCACCACTCCTTGATGATTACCCAGAATCCGACTCGCCCAGCCCACACGTTCATCGCGATCGCGCTCCCACACAACAACAGTGGCTCCGCTACAGGATGCTAGCATCGGCACCCCAATCCGGGTGGGAACCTCAGACCATGCCAGTTGGCGCACTTTACCGGGAAAGCCGCGCATTACCCAGGGTGCGGGATTATTCCATTCCACCACAGTCAGCGTGTTATCCAGATTGCCCTCAGCGATGAACTGGTTATCGGGCGACCAGGCGATCGCCACCGTTGCTGAGGGGATATCTAGCGCCTCCTCCTCCGCATCCCAATCGTTTGTATTCCAAACTTTTGCCCCTTGATAACCTGCCAAAGCCAGATATTTGCCGTCTCTACGCCAATCTAAATCCAGAACGGTTGAAGCCTCGAAGTTCAGTGTCGCCACAACGTCCTGAGTATCGGCATCCCAAACCTGAACATACTTGCCCAGGCTAAAAGCAAGCTCATGAGTTGTGGGACTCCAGCATAGGTGATCGACCCAAACGGATTTATTTTCTAACGTGGTGATGAGTTCTGGCGCACCTGATTGAAGCGACCAGATCTTGACCTGCCCAGCTTGCCCCCCGATCGCCAAAAACTGTCCGTCATGAGAAAACGCAAGACAATCGACAGAGTACCCCGTTTCACTCTGGAGAAGAGTAGATTGGAAACCAGATACTGATATCAAAACGACTTCCCCAGCCGCCGAACAAGCCGCTAAATAGCGACCAGCACCTGACCAGGAGATCGCCGTAACATAATCCGACAACCCACCCCGCCAAACCTGCTTAAACTCCTGCTGGCTTATCGTCCTCGCCATTCTCTACCCCCACTCCCCACTCTCCACTCCCTATTCCCCACTCTCCACTCCCGTCCCCTATACCAAACACCCCCGAAACCCCTCCCTCAACTGCGCCTCATCCAAATTGCGACCAATAAACACTAATTCATTCTTGCGGGTTTCGTTGGGTTTCCAGGGGCGGTCGGCTCGGCCATCAAACAGCATGTGAACCCCCTGGAACACAAATCGATTGTCTTCGCCCTCAATGTTGAGAATGCCCTTCATCCGAAAAATATCCGGTCCCTGATTGCGTAAAAGCTCTCCCATCCAGTCGTTTAACCGCTCAAAGTTCAATGCACCCGATTCTGCGATCGCTACGGAACCTACAGTTTCATCATGGTCGTGAGCATCTTCGCCTAAAAAGTTAGGATCAATTTCCAGAGCACGACTGAGATCGAAAGCTCCGACTCCTAGAATGCTATCCATTTCCACTTGCGCGTCCTTAGTGCGGTAGATTTTCGCCATTGCATTCATTGAGCGGATGCGCTGCTCTAATTCATCCAATTCAGCAGGTGTCACCAAGTCAGTTTTATTGAGCAAGATCACGTCGGCAAAGGCAAGTTGCTCGATCGCTTCATCCGCCTCCCAGTGCTGGTGGATATGCTTGGCATCCACAACCGTGACCACAGCATCTAAACTCGTTTGTGATCGCACGTCTTCGTCCATAAAGAAGGTCTGGATCACAGGAGCAGGATCTGCCAATCCAGTGGTTTCAATCACCAGATGGTCGAACTTGTTGCGCCGCTTCATCAAATTGCCAATGATACGAATCAAGTCTCCGCGCACTGTGCAGCAGATGCAGCCGTTATTCATCTCAAAAATTTCTTCGTCGGCATCAATCACCAACTGATTGTCGATACCCACCTCGCCAAATTCATTGATGATGACAGCGACTTTCTTACCGTGTTCATGCGTCAGGATGCGATTGAGGAGCGTTGTCTTCCCGGCACCCAGGTAGCCCGTGAGAACGGCTACAGGAACAGAACTTGGAATATCGGCAGCGACCATCGGTTACGCCTCTTTACTTAAAAGAACGATAATCATTCTCAAATTATAAGTAAAAGCTGAGATTCCGCAAGTATTTTGGGTTGAGCCAAAATTTTGACGGTTCGAGGTCAAGAAAACCGAACTTTAACAGGCAAGCATCTGTGCCAGAATGCCTATAATTCATCCTCGCGGTAATTTGCAATGTCTCCTCCACCATCTGACCCGCCTGCTAACAAGTTAATTGGTGCAGCAATCCGATTTTTCTGGGGTGCTGTCATTGGTTTTTTCCTGGCTCTCGTTCCCTTCTCCTATGTTTGGTATTTTCTTTCAGACGTTACGACAACCCAGATTTTTGCCCTTGTTGGGTTTGGTTTGCTAGGAGGGATTTTAGGCGTGTTTAGCAATCTCCAGCAAATGGGTCGTTTCCTAGACTCTATCCCCTGGTTCTGAATTTAATACTGGAAATTAAGCATACGATCGCGGCGACGACATTTGAAGCCCAAAATGCTTGTCTAGCATAAGCTCAAGGATGTACGCCATTCATTTGCTAATTGCGCCAAATCATTTGCTCATTTACAGTCGCCCATAAGGACGCTTCCGCTAAGAAGGTTTCGCTGATCGCTTCCAGAATTGGAACAACCCACGCTTAACCGTTTGTACCGACTCTTTAGCAGATTCCGTCGTATTCTCCACCGCTTTGTCCTTCACAAGAGCCTGGGTAATCTGATCAAGAACCTTCGACTCCGCTTCGGTCACAATGCCATCTGCTTCAGCAATTTGGCGACATTGGGCTAACAAGGGTACCGCAAAGTCCTGGTTAATGTCTGCTAAGAGCGTTTCTAAGGGGGTGGGGTTACTAAGATTTTGCTCAATCACCTGAATTGAGGCAGGGCTAAAGCAGCAATTCTCATTTTGAAACATTTGTACTGTAGCCAGAGTGTCTAAAGACTTGTGCACTCAATGTTATAAACGGCAGAATGCGGGTTTCAGCCATTCATAAACGTTAAAACCGGACGTTTTTATGAGAATCATTCTCATATCGAGAATTGCTGGCCTAACCTCAGCAATTCTCAGTATGAGAATAATTCTCACAAAAATATTCATTTTGAACAGCTATCAATGGCTGGAATACCCATTCTGCCGTTCATAAAATTGAGCGCACAAGCCTTTAGAGGCTCTGACTTCAGTACAAATGTTTC
>DVDV01000436.1 GCA_015296075.1 Leptolyngbyaceae cyanobacterium M33_DOE_097
AGCAGGCTATACACTAATCCTTGGGCGTGTTGAACAATGGTTTCCATAACCGTTCAGTTAAATTTTGATTACGCCCTTTCTTTCAGATTTTTCCTTCTTTGGCAACCCCTTGTTGAAACTGGTGCAAGATCTCAGTTAACGTTTTCAGCCCCTTCTTTGATGGATTCGATTAAGCCATTATTATCGTCTGTTTTTGACCCCTTCTGAGTCTCACTGTTCATTCCAGGAACCGCGCGATCGCGTACGTAGGCTTTTGTCTCAGATTTGATCGTGTCTGCCTGTGCGGGAGCCGAGAAAACGCTCTGACCAATGCTAATGCCGAGGCATAGAGTTAGGGTTACAAGTAAAGTAGCGATGGCTTTTCGGAGTTGCGCGATTGGAAGAAAAGTTGTTTCGGGTTTCATAAAAAACTCACTTGAATTTACTTCCCTAGTTTTGAGTTTCTGCCTTGTTGGAACATCAATCAAACGACAGAGTGCCGAGGAGGAACTATTTTAAGAAGTCTGAAAACTCTGTGGAATCGACGGTTTGAGTGAAAAGTCTTCAGGTGTCCGCTGCTTTCAAAATTCCATTGCTGGTAGCAAAGAGTCCCAACGTTTTATACCCAACTTGCTCAAATAAAACGACAATTTTATCGTCTTCGTATCGCATCACAGTGCCTGTTCCCCAAGACTTATGGATTACTTGAGAATTGAGGGGAAACGGTTGATGCGAAGTTTCTGCTTGAACGACACCCGATCGACAGTTATCACAGTTGTCGCAAGGCTTTTCATACTGTTCGCCAAAGTAATTAAGCAAAAACTCACGACGGCAGTCTCGCACCTCTGCATAGTTGAGCATCATTTCTAGCCGCGATCGCGTCATTTTTTGATACTGTTCCTGAGCGGTAACTGCTTCTTCTAGAGCACTTGCTAAATCTTCAGGTTGGTCTTCGGCAATCACTTTTCCAGAAGGTGAAATTTCTACCACGCCCACTTCTTCTAAGCGACTGATTGCCTGACTCACTTTTGACTCAGATAACTGTGTTGCTTGCTTTACCTCTTTGACTGCCAACGGTTCTTCTGCTTCCTGAATTGTCTGGGCAACTTGTTCAACCTGAGCCACATCAATCTGTCCACTGCCAGCAAAAAAACGTCGCAACTTTAGATCTTCTGGATTGTAGAACAGCAGAGCCTTGGCGGATTCTCCATCCCGTCCGGCCCGACCAATCTCTTGATAGTAGGAATCGATCGAATCGCTGATGTCAGAGTGAAACACAAAGCGCACATTCGGCTTATCAACACCCATCCCAAAAGCAGTAGTAGCAACAATCACCTCAATTTCATCTTGCATAAAAGCGGTCTGGGTTTGTTCCCGATCCGATGCTTTCATGCCAGCGTGATAAGGTGCGGCTGTGATGCCTTGCTCGACCAGTGCATCGGCAATTTCTTGCGATCGCTTCCGGGTTGCCGTGTAGATAATGCCTGGTTTTTCCGCTTTTAGCACTCGTTTGAGTAGAGCCGATTGCTTTTCGTCATCGTCATCGTAGCGTTCCACAGCCAGGTGAATGTTCGGGCGGTCAAATCCTTGCACGATTACCCGTGGGTCTCGCATCGCCAAACGTTCTAGAATCTCGGTTCGCACAAGAGGGGCTGCGGTAGCTGTCAACGCCAGAACGGTCGGATGTCCCAAAAAGTCGATGATGTTACCCAGGCGTAGATAATCGGGGCGAAAGTCGTGCCCCCACTCACTCACACAGTGTGCTTCATCCACCACAAATAGGGATGGTTGTGCATTTTTCAGTTGCTCCAGGATCGCCTCATTGTTGAACTGCTCAGGTGCCAAAAAGATAAACTCCAGTTCACCCGCTTCCAGTGCTTGTAAGGCTTGTTCGCGATCGCTCTGCTTCATTGTGGAGTTGATCTGCGCGGCTGTGCCCCATTCCTGAGTCGCAATTGTTTCCACCTGGTCGTATTGCAGAGCAATCAGCGGCGAGACAACCACGGTCGCACCGGGAATTTCCAGGGCTGCCAGTTGGTAAATTGCCGACTTGCCGGAGCCAGTTGGCATCACAACCAGTGTATCTTGACCATTCAAAACAGATTGAATTGCAGCCTCTTGCCCAGGACGCAGTTGATCAAAGCCAAAATATTCCTGGGCAATCTTTTGCAACTGTTTGTTGCGTTTTCGACGCGGAGGCATAGGTTTAGCGCTCCTGGCGTTCCTCGTAGTCTTCTGAGGATTTGGGTTCTAACTCCCAACGCCGCTCATCTCGGTTCTCTAGCAAGTCATTTGTCATCAAAAATGCCTTGTCATCCATTTCTAGACCGACAGCCCGCCCAAGATCATCCACAATATCCATGTCGGGAGTGGGTGCAGTCCCGCCTACGGATTCATCACCAACGGCGTTGGCTTGCTCGTAGTTCGCATCAATGTCGCCACCTGTCAACACAGCATCTGCTTCGTTGTAGTTGCGCTGGCGATCGTGAATTGTCCTGCCACCTTCGTTGTAGCCAGGAAGAGGTTGCACCCCCGTTCCATAGGATTCGGTATATTCTTGAGGTACATCACCCATATCCCCTTCGATTCCCTCTGTGGCTGGATCGTCAGTGTCAGGAATGTGGTCAGCACTGTGAAGTGATGCTTCCAGATCCACGCGGTCAGTTGGACTCTCCATCGATCGCGCATCTAATGAATCGGTCATGCTACTGAATCCTCTTCTTCTCGTGTTTTCAGCATAACGAGGGGAGTGTGCAGCGACATCATCCCCTTCTCCCATTTTGATCTGCCTCCATCTCTCTCTAGAGAGCGAGGTGAAAATCTTTAGTCGCGGAATGACAATTAATTGTGAATGCAAATAGAACAGTGCTGGAAAAAGTTAAGACGGGTGCAAGCAGCGGGGATGCAGCTCCCACATTCCTTAACACCAAACTTGATGCGTAGCACTATAGCGAACGCGTGAATAGTCTAATGTTGCTACATCTATCGATTGGTGCATTACTCTAAACCTGTATCAGATTTATGATGTTAGCGCTCTTTTAATTTGCTTTTATTTGATCTATCAGTGAATTAATCAATTCACCAATAATGTTTTATGGGTTGTAGAAATTGCTACTAGATGGCCAGATATATCTTGTAGTCAGCTAGTAGCGACATTTAAGGAATTTGCATGACTGCTGAAGAACAGAGACTACAAGCAGAACGCGATCGCACCGCTTATTGGAGCCGCTGGGGACCGTACCTTTCTGAACGGCAATGGGGTACGGTGCGCGAAGACTATTCTGCCGATGGTGATGCCTGGAACTATTTTCCCCATGATCACGCGCGATCGCGGGCGTATCGCTGGGGTGAAGATGGCATCGCGGGAATTTCTGACAACCATCAGCGCTTGTGTTTTGCGATCGCCCTATGGAACGGGGTTGATCCCATCTTAAAAGAGCGTATGTTTGGTCTAAACAGCACTGAGGGAAATCATGGCGAAGATGTCAAAGAATATTATTTTTATTTAGACAATACTCCATCGCATTCCTATATGAAGTGCTTGTATAAATATCCTCAACAGGCATTTCCCTATGAGCAATTGCTGGAGGAGAATCAACAACGGGGCTATCAAGATCCAGAATTTGAGCTGCTAGAAACGGGAATTTTTGATGCCGATCAGTATTTTGATGTCTATGTAGAATATGCAAAAAACTCACCCGAAGATATTTTGATCTGGGTGCATGTTGCCAATCGAGCTGCTGAAGCAAAAACGTTGCATCTACTGCCCACACTCTGGTTTCGCAATAGTTGGTCATGGGGCTATGATGTGGAAAAACCCAGACTCGAACTCGCCCCAAGTTCCAACGCGATCGCGGCCTCCCATCCTGAGTTGGGGCAGCATTGGCTCTACTTCCAGGAGTCAGAAGCCGTTTTATTTACTGAAAATGAAACGAACTCAGAGCGCTTGTTTAACGTGCCCAATCCATCGCCTTATGTGAAAGATGGTATACACAACTACTTGATTCATGGTCAACAAGCAGCCGTAAATCCTGAGCAGACTGGCACTAAGGCCGCGATTCATTACGTGCTGACGGTTCCAGCGGGAGAAACGCGATCGCTGCAATTGCGCTTAACAGATATCCCCCCTGACAGTAATGGGCAGGCTCCTTTTGCCAACTTTGAAAGCATCTTTCACACACGCCAACAGGAAGCAAACGCATTCTACGATCGCGTAACACAAACGTGTCAGCTCACAGATGATGAACGCAGCGTACAGCGGCAAGCATTTGCAGGCATGTTGTGGACGAAACAGTTCTACTATTTTGTGTTAGAAGACTGGCTCAAGGGCGATCCGGCTGGACCTGCCCCCCCACCCGAACGTCAGCAGATTCGCAATCATGACTGGCTGCATCTGTTCAACGATGACATTCTCTCAATGCCCGACAAGTGGGAGTTTCCCTGGTATGCCGTGTGGGATATGGCCTTTCATGTGTTGCCGTTGGCGATGATCGATCCCCAATTTGCCAAACGGCAATTGCAACGACTGACGCGAGAATGGTACATGCATCCAAATGGGCAACTACCCGCCTATGAGTGGTCATTTAGTGATGGTAATCCACCTTTGCTGGCCTGGTCTGCGATGCGTGTGTATCAGATTGAGCAAGCAGTCTACGGGCGTAAGGATAGAAAATTTCTAGAGCGGGTGTTTCAAAAATTACTGCTGAACTTTACCTGGTGGACAAATCGGGTTGACACCGAAGGGCGAAACGTCTTTCAGGGTGGTTTCTTGGGGATGGATAATATTGGCGTATTTGACCGCAACAGCACGTTGCCGGGTGGGGGTTATCTGACCCAGTCGGATGGCACCAGTTGGATGGCGATGTATGCGTTGAATATGCTCACCATTGCTCTAGAACTGGCAAAAGAAAATTCCGCTTATGAAGATATCGCCAGTAAGTTTTTTGAGCATTTTTTGCGGATCGCGAACGCGATGAATGGAATTGGTGAAGCAGAAATGCCTCTTTGGGATGACGAAGATGGCTTCTACTACGATGCTTTGCATTTTCCTCACTGTGGTAAGTCCGTTTTGCTCAAGGTGCGATCGCTCGTGGGTCTAGTTCCACTGTTTGCGGTTACACCGATGGAGCCAGCCACGCTTGAACAGTTTCCAGACTTTAAACGCCGAACTGAATGGTTTATTCAACATCGGCCTGATCTCACCTCCGGTATTGCCTGTATGCAACGCCACGGACAGGGCGATCGCAGACTTTTGGCGATCGTCGATCAAGAGCGCTTACATCGTCTACTGACACGTCTGCTGGATGAAAACGAATTTTTGAGTGAGTATGGTATCCGTTCTATCTCCAAATACCACGCCGAGCATCCCTATGTGTTTGAGGTAGAGGGGCAACGGTATGAGGTGAACTACGAGCCAGCCGAATCAAGAGGCAATATGTTTGGTGGTAACTCTAACTGGCGTGGCCCGATCTGGTTGCAGATGAATCTGCTGATTGTTGAAGCGTTACAAGAATTTTATATATACTTTGGGGATGATTTTAAGGTAGAGTGCCCGACAGGTTCGGGGCGTGAAATGACATTGAGAGAAGTCGCCATCAACCTCTCCCAACGGCTGATTAAAATCTTCACCCGTGATGGATTAGGACAGCGCCCAGTCTTTGGTAATCAGTCAAAATTTCAGACGGACCCTCACTGGCGCGACTATATCCTGTTCCACGAATATTACAATGGTGAGACGGGCATGGGTTTAGGGGCAAGTCACCAAACGGGTTGGGCCGGGGTGATTGCTAAACTGATTCAACTGAGTAGTCTTGACGATGTAACAAATCAAGTTCCAGAGTTACTTAAGCGCCAGACATTAAGCGTTCAATAAGCTGGAGCGATCGCGCCTTACGTTTACTGCTGTGTGAAACCGATTTCAATTCAAACAGCGGCTCCTCTTGCATTAGCGGTTGCACCGTCCCCGACTCCAACCCCATTCCTCTACTCCGACAGAAACTTCAGAACCGGGTCGAACATTGCCACGGGAGAGATCAACGAGTGTGACCTTTGTTGCAGACTGGAAATCACCGCGATAGATGGGTTGCCCCTCGGCATTGCTACCGCTTCTGGTCAACGTTGTTGTTTGGGGTGCTTGTCCAGAGCGTTGCCAGCGGATCAGGGTGAATTGTCGGTCATACTCAGCGGTGTAAGACCAACCGTTATTCATACGCCCATTGCAAGAGATTTGCTGAGAAGCGGGAGGTAAAGGCTGTGTTACGTTGCCACCGCTAGAGAGACTGCAGGTTCCTGTAGAAGTTCCCCACTCCTCAGCACTGACTGTAATCTGCGAACCTGAGTTCACATTGCCACGGGATAGATCGACCAGAGTGATGGCTGTAGCGGCTTGGAAGGATCCCGTGTAGATTGGTTCTCCCTGGGGGGTGGTGCGGCTAAAGGTCAGTGCTGTAGTCTGCGGTGCTTGCCCAGTCCGCTCCCAGCGAATTTCAGTAAAGCGCCCATTTAAAAATTTAGCGGTGTAAGACCAACCGTTATTCATCTGCCCTTTGCAGAAAAGCTGTTGGGTAGCGCTGACCGATTGGTTGTCTACCACGGGTGTCCCGATCGCTGCTAGGCCAGCTAACAAAGCGATCGCGTAGCTTTGCAGGTTTTTCAATCTGCTCCCCATTGATCGTTGCCTTTTGCTAATTTGATTGATATGGATAATAAAATACAGAGTAAATCTATGAAAGTTATAAGATTAAGGAGACAAAATTCCAATCAATTGGATACGGATAAATTTTGGTAAAACTTAACATTTCAATATTTTGGGGCGTTCTACCGCTCCTGTTAGATGACAAAGTGTTGAAACTGAGTGCTAAGAATGCAACCTAACATTGGCAGCACTTTCAGGCACGCGATTTGCCCTGGCTGAATTGAGCCGCACCACCTCAAGACCTATACCGTTTCTGTCAAAACCTGCGCGATCGCCCGGATCAATGCATCTGGTTTGACTGGTTTTGGAATATGCTTTTGGAATCCAGCTGCCATTGCCTGTTGATAATCAATCTCTCCAGCGTAGGCTGTGAGTGAGATCGCGGGAACTTTCCCCCCCTGGTCAATTCGGAGCGATCGCACCTGCTGCATCAACATATATCCATCCATCTCAGGCATGCCAATGTCACTAATTAACAGATCAAACAGTGGTTTTGTTTGCAGAATGGTTCTAATCGCTTCCCGCGCAGATGCCACTGACACCACGCTAGCACCCGCTTGTTCCAGTAGAAAAACAAGCAACTCGCGAGTGTCTGTATCATCGTCAACAACTAAGATGCGTAGATTAGAAAGTGGATGGGAACTAGGGAAATTGAGGAGTGTGTCATCCAGCGATCGCCCTGCTTCATCTTCTCTCAGTAGTGGCAAGCGAACGGTGAAACTTGCTCCTAGACCCTCGCCAGGGCTGTCAGCACGAATCGTACCACCGTGTAGCTCTACTAGGTGTCTGACGATCGCGAGGCCAAGTCCTAGACCGCCAAACTTTCGGGTTGTGGCTCCATCCTCTTGTCTAAAGTAATCAAACACATGCGGCAAGAAATCAGGATCAATACCTTTCCCTGTATCATTGACGGTGATTTGAGCATACGTGTAGGGCTGTGGAGCGCTGCTGGTCTGAACATCGGGGGGGGCACTACCTGACTCGCTGCCTGCACCACCTTCCCAACTTCTGATTTGTTCTAAGCAGACTTCGACTCGGCCGCCAGCAGGCGTGAATTTCACGCCATTTGATACTAAATTCCACACGACTTGTTGCAGACGGGTTGAGTCGCCTAACACGAGGCCAATCTTGGGATCAAGCTTCGTCTCAATCTGAATGGATTTAGCTTCAGCCGCTAAGCGCACGGTTTCGATCGCCGCCTGAATCGTCGCTGCTAAATTGACCGGGCCGATTGCAAGGCTCAGTTTACCCTGCAAAATGCGAGAAACGTCAAGCAAGTCTTCAATCAGTTCGGCTTGTAACTGAGCATTGCGCTCAATCGTTTCCAGGGCTTTTTGTGACTTCGCAGGGTTCAGCTTGCCTTTCTGCAAAAGTCGCGACCAGCCTAGAATGGGGTTCAACGGCGATCGCAATTCGTGGGAGAGTACCGCCAGAAATTCGTCTTTAATGCGATTCGCTTTTTCGGCTGCTTCACGGGCCGCTTGTTCTCTGTGTAAAAGCTGTTCGCGTTCTGCTTCGGCGCGCTTTTGCTCCGTGATGTCTAAAACCGTACCTGTGAAACGCAGAGGTTTTCCAGTTGAACCAAAATAGGCTTGTCCGCGTGCTTTGATCCAGCGCTCAATGCCATCTTGAATTCCAATGGCACGGTATTCTATATCGTAAATACCACCACTTTCCGGGTTGAGTGCGTGTTGAACTACCCGTTCCACCCGATCAACATCATCGGGATGCAAACTTTGAAAGAAGACATCTAAATTCGTTTCAGCATCAGGTGGCAAACCAAACATCGTTTTACAGCCAATATCCCAAGTCAACTCGTTGGTGCTGGGGTTTAAATCCCAGGTGCCTAGTTGAGCCGACTCGATCGCAATTCGGAGCCGATCTTCACTTTGACGAATCGCGGCTTCAGCCCGTTTGCGATCGCTCAAATCGAGAATAAACGCGACCGCTTCCTCCATAGCTTTGCCGACCAGACTAAACCCAACTAGAACGGGCACCCGACTACCATCTTTTCGAAGATACTCTTTCTCATAAGGGGCAGAGGCTCCAGTTGTTTCACGTGCCTCAGTAATCATCTGTTCATCTATAGGAAGATATTCAGGTGGTGTAATATCCGTCCAGCGAATTCTACCTAGCTCTAAGTCTTCGCGTGTATAGCCGATGATCCTTAAAAGCTCATCATTCGCATCATGAATTCCCCCATAGACATCGCAAAATACAATGCCAACGACATTTGCTTCAACAAAACTTCTCAGACATTCTTCACTATTTCTGAGCGCCTCTTCGATTTGCCGCTGCTCAGTAATATCGGTATTTGTGCCAAACCAGCGCGAGATTGCACCAGTGGTATCACGAATCGGTTGTGCCCGTGATAGAAACCAGCGGTAGATGCCATCTTGACCCCGTAAAGGAAAAATATCTTCCCAGGCGTGCCCTGTTTGGAGGCAGTGATTGAAGTATTGAACGACGCGATCGCGATGGTCAGGATGCAGCGTTTGTTGCCAGCCTGTGCTTTGCATTTCTTCTAGCGTCGTGCCTGTGTATTCAAACCAGCGACGGTTGTACCAAAAGACCCAGCCATCAGCATCTGCCATCCAGGCAAACTGCGAAATGTTGTCAGCCAGCATCCGAAAGCGTGCTTCACTTTCTTGCAGAGAGGCTTCTGCCTGCTTGCGACCGTGAATATCAAAGCACGAACCGATATAGCCTAAGAATTCTCCAGTCGGCGCAAAACGGGGGACTCCTGTGCTAAAAACCCAACGATACTCGCCATCAAAGCGGCGATGTCGATATTCTATTTCAAAGGCGCGACGAGCCTCAAATGCAGCGGTGTAAGTATCCAGGTAAGTCTGGACATCTTCTGGATGAATGCCCGCGACCCATCCATTTCCCTGTTCTTGTTCGAGTGTTCGTCCTGTAAACTTTAGCCAGGTCTGATTGAAGTACGTGCAGCATTGATCCGTTCCAGACATCCAGACTAGCATCGGGGTGGTGTCAGTCATCTGGCGAAAGCGGTCTTCACTTTCACGCAGAGCGGCCTCGGTTTGCTTGCGTTCGCTAATATCAGCTAATGCACCAGGAAAAGCGACGGGATTTCCATTTGCGTCGTATTCCACTCTACCGCGTGCAATCACCCACCGTTCTTCCCCTTTGATATTGATGATGCGGAACTCTGAGACGGCTGCATTACCCGTTCTAATCGCATGTTGAATCTCCGTTGTGACCCGGAACCGATCATCGGGATGAATGGCATTGAGAAATAACCCAATCGGTAAACCTGTGGTTGCTCCTTCTGGGTCAACTCCAAACAGTCGCGCAAAGTTACGATTAGTGACGACGCGATCGCTGGGAATATTCCACTGCCAGGTGTAAATGGAGCCAGCCGCTAGCGCTGCTTCGAGTTGAATGTGAGTGTCGCGCAAATCGGTTTCAGCTTGCCTTCGTGCCGCTTCAACCTGTTTGCGATCGGTAATATCAAACAAAATTCCAATCGAGCGGATGGGTTGCCCTTGCGTATCATAAGTAAAGCTGCCTAACGTCGCAATCCAAGCAGTTTGACCATTATCAGCTCGCACGACACGATACTCACATCGGTAAGAGAGATGTTCTTGCTGTGATTGGTGCCAGATCTGCATCACCCGTTCCACATCTTCAGGGTGAATGCGATTTCTCCACATGGTTTCTGTCGCTTCACCCGTTGCCACAGGTTGATACCCCAAAATGGTGAAGTGTAACTCTGACCAGATTGCTTTTCCAGTCGTTAAATCCAAATCCCAGGTGCCCATTTGCGCCCCTTCCATGGCTAAGCGCAAACGCGCTTCACTCTCACTTAGGGCAATTTCAGTTTGTTTGCGATCGCTGATGTCACTGACCAGACTAAAGTAGCCCTCAATTTCGCCCTGGTCGTTAATGCGGGGAATATAGTCCGCACAGATGTAGCGGAGACTTCCATCAAAGTAAGAAATTTGGCTTTCATAAGTGACCCGTTGACTCGCGAGGGCTTGCTCTATATATGGGAGAACAGCCGCGTAAGCAGCCTCACCTAACACGTCACGCACGTGCTTGCCAGTAAACTCGCTGAGGGGTTTACCGAACCAGACCTCGTAGGCTTGATTGTTAAATCGGTAGTAGTGGTCTTTATCGACATAAGCCAGCAAAACAGGAAGTGCATCAGTAATTAGGCGAAGCTCTTCTTCACGCTGGCGCAATGCTTCTTGCATCTGCACTCTAGCGGTAATGTCGATCGCAACGCCTCCCAGCAATTTTTCTTGCGATGCTTCCTGTGTAATTGGAAATTTGTAGACTAAAAAACTGCCAATACTGCCATCACTACGGGGTGCTGTCTCAACCGCTTCAACGACTTGGCCTGTTTCAATTACCCGCCGATTATTTTCTAAAAATGGTTCTGCAAACTCGGCGCTGTAAACTTCGTAAATAGATTTACCAATCACCTCTTGCTGCGGCAGTTGAAACATTTGTGAGTAAGTCGGGCTGAGATAAAGAATCTTCCCATCTTGGCTTGCAACCCAGGCAGCAGCAGGGCTATAGCTCATAAATGCTTGAAACCGAGCTTCACTTTCTCGCAATGCTGCTTTTGCCTGCCGAAGCAGCGGATCGTCATCCGATCGTACCGCTGTCTGAGCCGCACTTAAAGGGCTTATTTTAGCCCGCATACCTTGATTCGCTTGACTGGTCACAAACACGCCATTGACCTGTCCGGTTTCGCTCCAAAAAGGGCTATAGCACCAAATGTAATCCCTATCTTTAGGATGATTGACGAGTTCCAGTGAGAATAGGTTGGTTTCAATTTGCAGCGGCTCACCCGTTGTAAAAACCTGTTCAACCAGCGATCGCACCTGTTGCCAGCGTTCATCCAAACAAAGCTGAATTGACTGACCAAAATCTATCAGGGCGTTGTTTTGGCTCAGTGCTTCAGAACCCGCATCATTGTAGAAAAGTGCGAGATCGTTGCCCCAGACCAATAACATTGGACAGTTCACACTCAACAGAATGTTGAGGGCCGTCTTCAGGCTAAACGATACCTCGACTCGTGCAGCATCAGTGATGTCTGAAGTGTGCGCAAAGTGCGATCGCAGGAATTCCTTGATCTCGCAATTTCCGATCAACCAACTCTCAGAGATTGCTCTGGTGTTGTCAGTCATAACTTCCTGCTCTGGGTTAGAGCGATAGTGCGCTCAAGTCGTTGGCATACTATTATCCATGAAGCGGCAAAAGTAGCCTTCTACCTTTGAGCCTATTTCTAACCAGAGATACGGGAAGCTAGAAGAACTGATTGTCTAGATCCTCAAAAATTGAAAAAAGTAGCTATTTGTTAGGTCTACTGCAGGATAGGACAGATCACGCGACTCGAATATTCTGGAATGACTGAATCAGAAAGTAAACCGTTTAACTCTGATTTGAGAATTTTTAACTGCTCAATTTGGAGATCGATTTCAGCTAGCTTGTCATGTAACTTAACCTGAATCGGATCACAGGGTAAATTGCCTTGGTCGTGTATCTCTAAAAACTCTTTGATCTCCGCTAGACTTAACCCTAGACTTTGTGCCCGCTTAATAAAACTCAATCGAGTCAATACATCTGTCCCAAATAAACGATAGCCTCCCTCAGTGCGAGCGATCGCCTGTACCAAACCAATTTCTTCGTAGTAGCGGATTGTCTTGATTGGAATTCCGCTTGCTTTGGCGATCACACCAATTTGTTGGGGCCGTTCGTGAGTTAACATCGCTACCTCGTCCGTGCTGTAAGTATAATCTTAAACTCTCTAGCTGGCTGGAGAGTATTGTCGATTGGAAATTGCTAAACGCTAGAGAGCCGAAATGTTGAGCGATCGTCAGCGTTCAATTAGGCAAGAGAGAAAAATTGTTGGGCATGATGCTTTGCCAGGGAACTCTGGTTAATAGACAGTACAGGACAATTTCATGAAATTCTTAACCCTAACTCTTGGTGCATTGGTCGTGGTTCCAATTATGGCTACAGTCGTTTCAGCGGAGCCGCTCTGCTACATGCAGCGAGAAGATGGCAGCATGTTCGACCTCTCAAATATGTGCTTACGGTCAGGCAGTGAATCCGCTCCAGTGTCAGTTAGACAACCTGTTGTTACGGGTGCTGTATCCACATCAACCCAGCGAGAGCGTTCCGAAGCTTTTCTGAAAGCAATGAAACGAGGGTTTGGCGAAGAAGGTCAAAATTGGGTTGAACAAAATCCTAGAGCGGCGCTGGAGACGGGGGAACAGTACTGTACTGCGCGTAAGACTGGAATGCGTAGAATGGACTATGAAAAAAACTTAAAGAACAACCTCTACACTGAAGAAATTCACCGGGATGCGGCTTATCGAGCCATTCCTCTGGCAGGGATTTACCTCTGCCCGGAATACCGATAATTCCGTGAGGACAGGAACTGACTAAGTCGTCTGTGGTAGGGGGCTGGCATTGCCAAACCCCTACAATGAGATAATATCCACCTACAAATTTCTGAGTAGTCAGTGAGGGCTTGTTTTCCAAAAGCACCATCCTTAACATTCCACTAGAACAGATGGGAACAGAGGAGAGGAATCGTACTGCTTAGGTTTCGAGCAGGGAATGGTGTGTTGAATGCGGTTGGTTCTGGTCAGAACTGATGGGGCGTTCTTGCACCGTTTGAGCCTCGGCAGGTTGCACCTCCACTACCCCACGAAACATATTCATGCCACAGGTAAACTCGTAGCGTCCGGGTTTGTCGGGTGTAAACTCGATCGCGGTGGTTTGGTTGAGTGGCAATTCTCGTGCAATGTGGAAGTCGGGGAAACGGACTTCTTCTAAGCAACTGCTGGGGTCTTTCCGATCAAAGTTAAGCCGCACAGGCTGACCCACTTGCACAACAATCTGGCTCGGTTCATAACCGCCATCTACAGTGACTGTGACTTCCTGAACATCCCCGACTGTCGTGGCTTGGCGCGACTTTGGTTTGCTGAATAAAAACCACCAGAGTTCTAACCCAATTAAACCCAAACCACTAACTGTGACGATCGCCTTGTTGCTGAGGGGTTGCTCAACCCGCTGAAATTGTTTGGTTTGAGGGACATCATGCCCCATTTCACCCATTTTGGATTCAGCCGCGATCGCCCCAGAGATGGCTCCCAGTAAAAATCCAAAGCCTGCCAACGTTCCAAAAAATGTTGCTCTTTTTAGCATTGCCTGATCCTCGCTGTTGATGCGTTCGTTATTGAAATGTTTTGGGTTGAAAGTTCCGCAGACGCAAGGCATTACTGACCACCGAAACTGAGCTAAAAGCCATCGCACCGCCTGCAATAATCGGGCTGAGTAACCAGCCAAAGACCGGGTAAAGAATGCCTGCTGCGATTGGAATTCCGGCGACGTTGTAGATGAAAGCAAAGAAGAGGTTTTGCTTGATGTTGCGAATCGTCGCCCGACTGAGTTGAATCGCGGTAACGATGGCTTGTAAGTCTCCAGTGATCAGCGTGATGTCGCTAGCCGCGATCGCCACATCGGTTCCAGTTCCAATTGCGATGCCAACGTCCGCTTGTGCCAAAGCTGGAGCGTCATTGATGCCATCTCCCACCATCGCCACCACTTTGCCTTCTGATTGGATGGCTGCAACCGTAGCTGCTTTTTGGTCGGGCCGCACTTCCGCTAGCACCCGTTGAATGCCAACTTCACGGGCAATCACATTCGCCGTTCGCTGGTTGTCGCCCGTCAGCATGACTACCTCTAAGCCCATTTTTTGTAACGTACGAATCGCCGTAGCAGAAGAGGGCTTGACGGCATCGGCAATACCCATAATGGCTTCTACTTGACCATCCACCGCAACCCAAATCACAGTCTTGCCAAGATACTCCAGTCGATCCCACGCTTGTTGTAATGCACTTGTCTCGATCTCCAACTCATTCATCCAGCGGTGGGTGCCAATTTGGATCCATTGGTCAGCGATATAGCCTTGCACGCCACTACCCGCAATCGCCTCAAAATCATGAGCGTCTGTCAGTTTTATCCCTTGAGTCTGAGCATATTGCACGACGGCTTCAGCCAGAGGGTGTTCAGAGTTCCGTTCGAGCGATGCCGCGAGTCGTAAGAGTTTCAATTCATTCTGGTTGGCGCTGCCGTGGACGGTGACATAATCGGTCACGGTTGGCTTGCCTGCTGTGATGGTGCCTGTTTTATCGAGAACAATTGTTTGCAGTTTATGGGCTAACTCCAGGCTTTCGGCTCCTTTGATTAAAATGCCATTCTCTGCCCCTTTTCCGGTGCCAACCATGATCGAAGTCGGGGTCGCCAAACCCAACGCACAGGGACAAGCAATAATCAGCACCCCAACTGTCGTGATCAAAGCCATCGTCACATTGCCCATGACGTTGTACCACAGCACAAAGGTGAGAATCGCGATCGCAATCACCGCAGGCACAAACCATCCCGTTACCTGGTCGGCTAACCGCTGAATCGGGGCTTTGGAGCCTTGAGCTTGCTGCACCAGTTTGACAATCTGCGCCAGAAACGTATCTTTGCCGACCCGCGTTGCTCGAAACCGGAAGCTGCCCGTTTTGTTGATCGTGGCACCGATCACTTCATCCCCTGGTTGCTTCTTTACAGGCACACTTTCACCCGTCACCATGGCTTCGTCGATCGTCGAAGAACCTGCCACAATCTCGCCATCCACCGGAATTTTTTCACCCGGACGCACAACGATGATGTCGCCCAAGCCGACCTCCGCGATCGCCACATCCACTTCCTGCCCATTGCGAATCACACGAGCAGTTTTAGCTTGTAGGCCCATCAGCTTGCGAATCGCTTCTGAGGTTTGCCCTTTAGCCCGGTTTTCGAGCAGTCGTCCGAGTAAGAGCAAGGCAATGATTACGGCAGCGGCTTCAAAATACACATCGGGTTGCAAACCCTGGCTAATAAACCATTCGGGGAAAAATGTGGGAAACAGAGAATAGAGAAAAGCGGTGCCCGTGCCAACAGCAACCAGCGTATCCATTGTGGCGGTGTGTCGCTTAAACGCTTTCCAGGCGTTGATGAAGAACCCACTGCCAGCCCAAAACAGAATAGGAGCCGTCAGCCCAAGCTGCAGCCAGGGGGCGTGTAACCACATGGGGATGAAAGGAATGGCTAAACCTGTCATCGCTGGCAGGGAGCCAATCACCAAAAATGCGCTGATTGCACCACTGACCCAGACCTTGCGCAGCAGTTTTTGCTGTTCAGCCATGCGATCGCGGCGTTCGGCATCGTCTTCGGGAGCCAGCACATCGTCTTGCATCGGTTGCGCGGTGTAACCTGCTGCATCCACGGCGGCTTGAATCGTTGCTATATCAACCTTCCGCGGATCGTAGCTGACGGCTGCTTGTTCAGTGCCAAAGTTCACATTACAGACCTCAACACCTGGGACTGAGCGAATTGCAGACTCAATATTGTTCGCGCACGAGGCACAACTCATGCCGCGTAGTTTAAGTGTCGTATTTTCCATGAGAACCTCCTACGCAACGGTATAGCCAGCATCGGTAATCGCTTGCGTCACAGCTGCTGCTGCTGCTTTGGTGTCAACAATGACTTGTTTCGTTTTTGGATCGGCTTGAATAGTTGCAGCCGGGTCGATCGCCCGAATCGCTTTGACAATTGTTTCGCTACAAGCAGAGCAAGCCATGTTAGGAACTGTGAGCTGAAGTGTCATGATTCAAACCTCTGATGTTTGGATGCTCCTATCTTGGAGTCTCTAGCCGACTGGAGAGTCAAGAGGTTGTTTCAAAATAGTTTGAATCATCGGGATGGAGGCACTTCACTCTGCATGGGAGTGCTGTTAATTGCCTTTTCTGTTTGAGTTAGCCCATTGGCAAATCCCGATCTAACTGCTGGTCTTGCCACGAAAGTGGGTCTTCAATCGGTTCTAAGTGCGTAAAGACATACGTTCCAGGGAGCGATCGCCCAAGCTCTAGTTCAACCTCTTCGCACAAGTCATGCCCCTGTTTCACCGTCCAGCTTCCCGGCACCAGGACATGCAGTGAGACAAAGCGGCGGGAGCCAGCAACCCGCGTTCTCAGCGCGTGAAACTGAATCGTTTGTGAATCGTAGCCTGCCAGAACATCGGTAACGATCTGACGCTCTGCGATCGGCATAGCAGTATCGAGCAGTCCTAATCCGGTTTCACGCAATAACCGAAACCCCGTCCAGATGATATTCGCCGCCACAATCAAGGCAATGATTGGGTCAAGCAGGAGCCAGCCAGTCATGGGCACCAAAATTAACCCCAGCACGACTCCAACAGATGTCCAAACATCGGTGAGTAGGTGATGGGCATCAGCCCGCAAAGTGATAGAACGTAGCCGCTTACTGGCCCGCAGCATGGCTAAGGCGAGTAGCCCATTTATAACCGTGGCAATCAGCGATAAGCCCAGCCCCAGACTCAATTGTTCTAGGGGTTGGGGGTGTTGCAACCGTTCCCATGCCGCGATCGCAATGCTGACAGCCGCTACCAAGATCAGCGCACCTTCGACCCCACTGGAGAAATACTCGGCTTTGTAGTGTCCAAAAGCGTGTTCTTCATCTGGTGGTTTAGCAGCATAGGTGACGGCCCAGGTTGCAATAATTGCAGCGACTAGGTTAACCACTGACTCCGCTGCATCTGATAGCAGCCCAACCGAACCTGTGAGAAAGTACGCTCCACCTTTTAACGCGATCGTCAGCAAAGCCGCCCCAATTGAGAGAATCGTGTAGAACCGAGCCGATTTACTTTGCATATCAAACGTTGGGTGACGGGTGCTTTTGCTCGCTGGTTTCTAGCGGTCTGCCAAGCCAACCTTGCCAGGTAGAGAAAACGAATAACGAATGCTTAAGCCCCTTCAAAAATGGCGACAACGGCAAACACCAAAAATAATACTCCACCGATCGCCGTTACAGCCCGTTCTGAAACTTTTCCGGCAATTAGACAGCCGCCCCACACCGCAATTAAGGCACAGATCGTATGGCCCAAAATCGCTCCCAGTGTGACCCCAACGGCATTGTTAGCAGCTGCCAGTGTGATCGTGGCAATTTGGGTGCGATCGCCCCACTCAGCCAAAAAAGTCAAAATAAAGCTTTCAAATAGAATCGCCCAATGACTGCGATGGCCCTTCAGTTTTTTCTCACCCAGCTCAACCGCTTCTTTCGCTTCACCCACTACCTCATCGGTAGCTGATGCCGACATGCGACTGGCTTCGTAGAGAAGTTTTAACCCAAAGAAGAGAAATAAACTAATCGCTGCGTAATGGGTGTAGGCTTTGGGCAGAAATGAAAAAACTTGCCCAATCGCGACAGATAGCAATGTCATAGCTGCCAATGCTGCAACAACTCCCGCCAAAACCAAATGGCGTGGGTGCCGCATCGACAAAATCATCGCGATAAAGAATGTCTTATCGCCCAGTTCTGAAATTGTAATCAGTAATAAGCCTGCGGTAAAAGCGCTTAGCACGGGTTAGACTCCTCAGAGATTGGCAGTTAAGGATCTGAGTGAGCCTGGGGCAGCGTGCAAACACTTCACCAAGCCCACATCAAATGTGAACTTTGTGAAGGTCTCGCTTCTCAAGCTTGAATGCTTGGCCAACGATTTAAAGACCAAGCAAAAATCAAATCTTGCTACCCAAACCAGGCAAACGCCAGTATGTTGACTTGGGTGACTGGTTAATTCGCAACCAGCAGCTACTCCCCTTCGAAACACCCTCACAATACAAGAAAAAATATTGATTTGCAACTGTTGAATACACTGCTACATAACCCTTCTAACAAAAACCTTTTCACTTTTAATTCACTTTCATTTCACTTTTTTCTCATAATTAAATATACTTTTTCGTTAACTTATTATGCTAAGAAATGAACTGAAAACACTCAACACAAGCGATCGCTCACCTGTGTTGAGATAAGTGATACAAGCCGACTCGCACCTCAAAGCTAAAAATGAAATCGACTCAACCTTACCAACCCCTCCTCCTGCGGATTTTGCATGGGCTGACAGGTCTGTTTTTGGTGGCCGCAATCCTCACTGCCTTCTGGACTTACGACACCTACGATGGACGCTGGGGAAGAATTCCACTCCCCACTTATCAAGAGATTGAAGGCATTCATGGCACGTTTGGCTTGTACACTTTGCTGATCTTTCCTGCTTTTGTGGTGTATGCCTTTCACCGGGGGCAACGGCGGTTAGTGCAGACTGACTCACTTGCGAGCCTGACCCAGGTAGGCCAACCGGCTTGGTGGTATACGCTCAACCGTGTGACAAATACCTTTGCGCTGCTTGCCCTCACCTTTGCTCTCTTTACGGGCAAGATGATGGATGAAACCTGGCTACCTAAGGGGGAATTAAATCATGCCTGGTACTATGCGCATTTGATTGGCTGGGTGGTGATGGTTGCCGCGATCGCCCTGCATCTGCTGATGAATGCCAAAGTCGGTGGTGCGCCCCTGCTCCTCTCTATGCTGAGCTGGAAATTTCGGGCCAACGACAGTCCTAAACTCTGGATGACTCATATTTCCGCATGGTGGTCAACGGTTCAGCAAGGGGGTTGGTCAACCTGGTTCCAGTCACCTCGCCTCCTCCTGGTACTAGAACTCTTGATTCTGCTCAGCATCGTCGCCGCTTGGATCACTCCCCTGTTCAAGTCGTAGAAACTGGCAGGTACAATCCTAAATCTTGGTCAGATAGCAATGGCAATCTGGCTTCTCAATCAACGTCTCAACCAATGCGTTGAGCGATACAGCGGCCAACAGTCCACCGCCCAGGCTACCCTGAATCGTGATGTAGGGCGATCGCGCTTCCATGAGCCGCCGTTTTGCCGCCGGAGCGTGGCTAAACCCAATCGGCATCCCAATCACTAACGCGGGTTGCAGTCGTCCCTGCTCGATCAACTTGCAGACTGTGAGCAGCACCGAAGGCGCATAGCCAATTACCAGGACACACCCCGGTAAAAGGTGGTGTAATCGCTGTTGCCACCGCTGCTGTTGCCAAAATGCCTGCTCAGCTTCATGAGCCGCTGTAATATGGGGGTCATCGATTAGCACCTCAACCGAACACCCCAAATGGGCTAATCGCGTCTGGTCGATCGCCGCTGCGACCGCAGGCACATCCACAACCACAGGACAACCTGCTTGAAGCGACTCTCTGGCTGTCGCGATCGCCGTTTGACTCAACCGGACAAAATGGATCAGACTCACATCGCCACAGGCCAGCACGAGTTGGTGCAGCAGATGAATAGTGATCTCGGAGTAGGTTGACAAATCGGGCAGCAAGCGTTGCAACGACTCTTGAAAGGCTTCTGGATGGGTGGTTATCTCTGCATCTAGATTGCTCCAAAGTTGATCGAGTTGCCCTAACCCTGCTTGAGCATCGACATCTAACTGCTTCAGTTGCGCCAGCGCTTCGGCCTGTCTAATTTGGCAATCGAGATCGCGGCCCAGTAAACCTTCCAACGCTGATGCCGTTTGACGCAAACGCGTGATCTGTTGAATCACCGAACGATATTGCTGCTGTAACTGCGCCATTAACGTTGGGTCGAGGGTTGCCTCCGCGTGGCTATCCAAAAGCTGCTGGATATGCGACAACTGAAACCCCTGCTGTTTGAGCGCCATAATCCGCTGCAGGCGTTGCACATCGTGCTGGGTGTAAAGCCGATAGTTTCCCTTTGAACGCGGTACAGGCGGCAGCAACCCCAACGTGTGATAGTGCCGCACCATGCGCGGAGTCACGCCACCCCCAACCGCATCCGTCAATTCCTTAATCGTTAACTGCTCAGTCTTCATCCTCCCAGCTTACTCGAAACATTGACATTGACACTAATGTCAATGTTTAAGGTGAAAGAGTCCGACTTTCACACTTTCAGTTATGGTTTCTGTTACGTCAGATCACCCACGTTCAACCAACCTGCTTAAGGAGCATCCTGATGCGGTAGCCGCGATCGCTTGTGCGCTGCTCGTGTTGATCGGCTGGCAATCCTTGAACCTTGGCTGGGTGGGAGCCGCGCTTTTAATTCTGACGGCTGCCTATGTCGTTGGCGGGTTTGAGAGCGCCCGCGAAGGGTTAACAACGCTGGTTCAAGAAAAAGAACTTGATGTCGATCTGCTGATGATTGTGGCGGCTTTGGGTGCGGCTTGTTTAGGACTTTGGCGGCGAGAATATCACTTGATTGTGGATGGTGCCGTTCTAATTTTGATTTTTGCTATCAGTGGGGCTTTAGAAGGCTATGCCATGCAGCGCACCGATCGCAATATTCGCAGCTTGATGAGTTTGACGGCCGATACCGCGCGTCTGGTGCGGAACGGGCAAGAACAAATCATTCCAGTTGCTCAGCTACAGGTTGGCGATCACGTTTTGGTCAAACCGGGAGAGCTGGTTCCGGCGGATGGTTTGGTTTTTGAGGGACACAGTACCCTCAACCAGGCGTCAATCACGGGTGAATCCATTCCTGTTGAAAAGGCGATCGGGGATGAAGTCTTTGCTGGCACGCTGAATGGACAGGGGGCACTGCGCCTCAAAATTCATCAACCGCCTGAAAGCAGCTTGATTCAACGCGTGATTCGGCTGGTGCAGCAAGCCCAAACCGAGGCACCACCCTCTCAACAATTTATCGAGCGGTTTGAGCGCGGATATGCCAAGGTGATTGTGCTGACGGGGCTTTTGTTGGGCACGTTGCCCCCATTTATCTTGGGTTGGAGCTGGGAGGAGACGATTTATCGTGCCCTGATCTTTTTGGTGGTGGCGTCACCCTGTGCGTTGATGGCGTCGATTATGCCAGCCTTGCTGTCAGGAATTGCCAATGGGGCACGTCATGGCATTTTGTTTAAGAATGGGGCGCAGTTAGAGCGGATGGGGCGCGTTAGGGCGATCGCCTTTGACAAAACCGGAACCTTAACCACGGGCAAACTCGAAGTGGTCGATCTACTGTCAACGTCCACCACCGACCAGCTGCTGCAAGTAGCGGCAGCATTAGAGCGTTTGTCTGAGCATCCCATCGGGGAGGCGATCGTGCAGGCTGCTCAACAACAGCAGTTGGCTGGAGTGTCAGCCGTCAACGGTCAGGCGCACGCAGGACAGGGCATCACAGGGGAACTCGCGGGGCAAATGGCTGTGGTGGGTAAAGCGGCTTTTGTCACGGCACAGGTAGACCAGGTTGCCGAAACCTTGCTCCAGCAGAGCCAGCAATGGGAAGCCGCAGGAAAAACGGTCGTCTGGGTTGCCTATAACCAGGAAGTATTAGGACTGATTGCCGTTGCCGATACGGTGCGACCTGCTGCTGCTGCCGCGATCGCCCAGTTAAAAAAACTTGGTGTGGAACAGATTGTCATGCTAACAGGCGATAACACACGTACCGCACATGGTATCGCTGAACAGATTGGAGTCGATCAGGTCTATGCGGAGTTGTTGCCCGAAGATAAAGTAGAAGTAATTTGCCAGTTACAAAAGCAATATCAAATGGTGGCGATGGTGGGTGATGGGATTAATGATGCACCTGCACTCGCGCAAGCCTCGGTTGGAATTGCAATGGGATCCGCAGGCAGTGATGTGGCGCTAGAAACAGCGGATATTGTCTTAATGGGCGATCGCCTGGAGCGATTAGAACACGCGATTCGGTTAGGGCGTCGCGCTCAAGCTGTTGTCAAGCAAAATATTGTGTTTGCCCTGAGTTTTGTGATGATCCTACTTGTTCTTAATTTTGCAGGCAGCATTACTCTACCCTTCGGCGTTTTAGGGCATGAAGGCTCAACGGTGGTTGTGACCCTAAGTGGGCTGCGCTTACTCAGAAGCTAGTGGTCTGCCAAGCCAACTTCGCCAGGTAGAAAAAACAAATGACGAATGACTCAGTCATTATCAACTCTGCAAAGTTCTTTGGGTGAACTACAATCCATAGAGCGTCGAATGCTGGGCACCTCCGGTTGGGGAAGATTGAGATCGCCACTGCTCAATCCTTGACTTCCAGACTGAGAAAAAGTGCAGAGAGTGAGAATCCCCTGCACTTCGACTTCACAATCAAGCGATCGCAATACCATCATCTGCCAGTGATCGCCGATTGGAGTGAATGTTTCTTTTGAAAAAGCTCAGGCGGCTGAAATCAAAGCTCCAAAGGGGACAAATTGATTTTTAGCATAACCATAGACGCGATCAAACGCAGTAATGCCTTGGGATAAGGTGGTTGCTTGTTGATCATCAAGAATGGGACTCTCAATCAGTTGTTGCAATTTAGTACGAAACTCAGGGTAGTGGAGCCTTGTCTCTTCTTGCAAATAAGTGACCCGATGACTTGGATCAGTCACTCCCTGGCACAAATACTCTAACGATGGAATGTCATAGGCCCAGTCTGAAGGATCATAAGCATTAATCAACAATCTCATCAACAGCAGCCGGAAGTAGCTGTCTTCGTAAGGGGCTTTATGTTGTTGAAAGCGGCGGTAGGTACTGGTGACATGATTAAAATGAACAAATCCCCATTCCTTTTCATGCCGAGTGATCCGATTCGGTTGGGTCTGGTACTGAGTCCAAAGCATCATGTCGAATGAATGCAGCTCTCCCAGTGCCAATTCATAGTGTGCCCGATGTTCCCAAGGCTCAAAGCTTTTAGCCCAGTTCACATCAAACATCAGTTCCCAAGTCGCAACGATGTGGTCTACACCATTTTCTTTAAACCAAGGATCCCAGACTTCGCTGACCCCCATACACGCAACCTGTTTTTCGACACAGCTTTCGTAGTGCTTTTTCAGCAGATCAGGCTCCAGTAGAAACAGGTCAACATCGTGTAAAAGACAGTAATTTGTTCTGGATGCTTCAATTCCTCTAATTAGCTGATGCCAACAGTTATTAAATGGGTTTCTGTGATAGCGATTCAGTAGCATTTCCAGAGGTTGAAACTTGGCTACTCGCACTGGGCTGACCGAGTAATCTTTTGACCAGGTTTTAACTAACTCTGTAAATCCTCGCTTGAGCTGGCTGTCGGGTACTACAATTGTTTCTACAAGATGTTCAGAATTTTGTTTGGCACAAACATCTAACGCAATTTTTAGAAAAAAAGGCAGATCGCCAGGGGTTTGCATGATAATGCTGTAACCATCGGCGACAGCTTCGGGAGATTTTTCCCACTTAGAATAAAAGAACTTATAGAAATCGTTGAGTTTCATCATTTTGTCTGCAAGATATTGTCTAGTGGTTTACAAGTTGACTTGAATCAGTACGAAGTGGAGACAGTTCTTATTTGGATAGCGAGATCGCGGCTCTCAGTCAGATGGGATCAAGAGACACTTGATCTAAAAGCGCAGGGTAAGCTTTTAGGGCTGCTCGACTGACTTCCAGACTGCCCTGGAAGTGGTTGAACGGAGTTGTTTTGGCTTCAAGCTTTTTTAGAAAATAATTTTGTGACTGTATTGGACATTGTTTGACTACTCGCGGATGTCGCCCAAAAGTCTGGTTTCTCTTGCCGTCGGCCCAAGGCCCACTCATAAATTTCTATCGTTTTTCGTGCTTTGTTTTCCCAGCTATAGTGGGTTGCTGTGAAGTCGCGACCTGCCTTGCCTAACTGTGCAATCAGACTAGGGGCTTGAACTAATGTCTCTAATTCTTGGGTGAATGATGCTGTTAACTCCTCCACATTCCCTAACGGAACTTTCACCCCACAACCGTCAGCAACACGGGTTGCAGGGCCACCATAGTTGACAGCAACACAGGCCATCCCCGACATCATTGCCAGCGTCAGCACTCCACCCCCTTGCTCGCGAATCGACGGAAACGCAAAGATCTCAGATTCACGCATTAACTGCCCGACTTGGCTTTGAGAAATCGTGCCAGTAAATTCTACGCAATCGGTTAAACCTGCTTCGGCAACGATTTGTTCCAGTCGCGATCGCTCTGGCCCATCTCCAACAATGACCAGACGGTGTTGCTGCAAAATCGGACTCGCCGCAAAGCTGCGCACCAGCACTTCTGGCATTTTGAATGGCACCAGACGACCGACAAATAAGACGGTTTGCCGCTCTTTGGCGTGGCGAACTGGCATGGTGAATACCTCTGGGTCAACCCCCCCTTCTGGAAAGTTGAAAATTTGGGGTTGGGCGATCGCGGGTAAGTCTTCACCTGTGTGCTGGTAGGCTGCAAGAATGGCTGCTGCCCGCTTATACGTTGATCGATAAAAGGGCATCCAACGATGAGCATCACGAATGAAGGTCATCCACTCTTTTTCTCTTAACAGCTCACTTGTGCATTGCTTCGGCCACTTCAACCCTCCATTTAAGGGACCGATCACAAAAGGTACAGGACACCAGCTCGCAATAGGGCTGGGAGTGGTTGGCGACATCGGGCTAACTCGATGCACAAGGTCAAACCGTCCCGCCTTTAACTCATTCCGAAAGCGCTTCCAGGCAAGCCATTCAAATGCTAAGTAGCTGGGGTATCCCATGGCAACTTTCAAGGTCATGGCCGTATTGGGATCTCCACTCAACAAAGCTGCCAACTTGTAGAGGGGGGCTGCAATCCTTTCGGTATCTAAATAAACAACTTCTGCATTCCCCATCCCAACTGCTTCGATGTTGGGTCGATTACGAATATGAGTAACAACCACAACATCCGCGTATTTTGATACTTGACAGATGTAGTTATAAACTAAAGCGGGTAAAGAGTGCCACTCGGGATTACAGTCATCTGCTAACATCAAAATCCGTAAGCGTTGAGCTGTTTGGTTGGGGTAAAGCATAAGGATTCCTGAATTGACTAGAGGAGTAAACAGCGTCCTGAGTTGGAGTGACACTTATCAGGCTCTAACTCAGAAAAGTACGAACATTAAAAAACACGTCTTAAATTTCAGCAAACAGTCTAAGTAAAGACTAATTTTGATTAGATAAGACGAAACAGCGAGTCAATTGAAAGAGATAGAGAATTTACGGCTGAGTCATTTGTGTGGGGCTTTGACAAATATTTGACTCCTCATCAAACCTTCAACTCAATTGGCTTTCAAAAGTTTGACTGCTAGAAAGATGTTTGGATTTAGATCTTTGTAGTAAAGTGTCCACCAACTTTTTGATACTTGCTGCGCTGAGACGATGATGAAACTTCGCACTAATTTTTCTGCGCGCATTTTTACCCAGGTTCACAGCAAGTTCTGGGTCTAACAACAATCTTGCGATCGCGTCTGCTATTTCTTGTGAAGATTGGGCCGCAACAAGTAACCCATCAACCCCGTCATCGATTAATTCGGATGTTGCTCCTACATTCGTCATCACAACAGGCATTGCCATTGCCATTGCTTCCATCGTTGCAACGGCTCCAGCGGTTTCATTTAAGCTACCCATTGCATAGATATGGGCTTCTTCATAAGCTTGTCGATTCCGTTCTTCAGAAACGGCTCCAAGCAATTCTACATAGTCTGTAAGGGCATTTTCTCGAATCTGTTGTTCAACAACTTGACGATAACCACGACCTCCTAATTCATCCTCACCACTAATCTGAAGGCGGACATCAAATCCTCTTTCGCGAAGAATTTTGATTGCCTCAATCACATAAATATGTCCTTTGACTGGGTTTAATCTTCCACAGGTATAAACTTTGCAAGGTTCTGCTTGATTCCAGGGTTGGTAAGGAGTTTGACGCTTGATTGTATCTAAATTGACGCCAACAGGGGCAACAACAATGTCATTAGGGAGATACTGGGCTAATTCAACCTGAGCTTCCTGGCAGAGCTTGTGTGATTGAAAAATACCAAAAGAGGCGTACTTCCATTTTTGCTCTTGGTTAGGTCCATAACTTGTTAGACTGGGGCCAAGCTGAGACAGGCTGTAAGTCAGATCTCCCAGCACTGAGGCAAAGAGGGCAATATCTGCAACCTTGCCACACATCGTAACGTGGATATGCGACCAGCCTTGTTTACTGGCGCATCGAACCAACTTAGCACTAAAGGGAAGCAGTCCAATTAGATACAGCTTTTGTTTCAGAGACATGTTTGGTGCTTTTAGTGCGATTTTTATACACTTCAGCCACTTGGCAGCTCCAGCTTTAAAGATAACGAGAGCAGCATCAATGATGTCTTGCAAACTTAGAGGAAATAGATAAGTCGTAAGATTCTCTGCTTCTTGCGACCAGCTGTGAGACATGACATTTTTGTTGGGTTTTCGACTTGAGATTAATTCTGCGTTCATCCCAAGTTCCATAAGAGCTTGATATTCTCTCCATAGAAATATGTGGGTTTGGCCTGGAAATTCAGGGATAAAGTAACCGATTTTAGTGTTTGCCTGTGACAGGCTAGAAGATTCATGAGAAGTGATGTAAGCAGTTGATTTGGTTTGATTTTGACTATTACGTGTAATAGTATTTGTCATAATTTTGGTGTTGATTAGGTTGTTCAAATCGAGTGTTATAGATAGCAAACCTTAAATTGATTTACTTAACTAAATTCAGCTTGGGCTGAGAATTTAACTAACTGTTATTCTGATTCAACTCATCCTAGCTTCGTAAGACTAGGATGAGTTGAATTCAATATTTCAAACAGTTGTTAAATTGAGATCCGCTTTTAGGTGAAATGCATTAACAAAGGCAGCAGCTGAAGCTTTATATCATTTACTTTGCTTGACTTGCTACCAATTGATAGAGCTTTGATAATCAAACAGCGCCCAGAAAATAGTTCTAACTTGACTAATCAAAGGTTGTGCAGAAGACCCAAACCCATACAAAGAAGCATTGATAGTCAATGCTCAAACCTCAAGTAACTTATTTTGCAAAAATTGTCTAATCTTATGGCTCTCTTGGACAGCCACGCGAATAATTTGACAAATTTTGCTGATATCTTCTGATGTGACACCTGTGCCTGTTGGTAGAGACATTACCTTTTCAGTGAGCGCTTCGGTTTGAGGTAGCAGCAGATTAGCATTAGGGAAGTAAGACTGATAAGGTTGCATTTTGTGACAACCAGGGTAGAAGTAGCGGCGGGCCAACACATTTTCGGCATGTAAGACCTGCACCAGTTCATTTCGGTTAATTCCAGCTTCGGTAGAATCAATCTCTAAAATGATGTACTGATAGTTGTTCTTTTCTAACTCGTTATAGGCTGTCAGCTTTACCCCATCAATATTAGCTAGCTCTGCCTGATATTGTTTGTAATTGCGGTAGTTTTGCTCAATAAATGTATCAATGCTCTCTAACCCCGTGACACCCATAGCCGCTGAAATTTCATTCATCTTGCCATTGGTGCCAACGTAAACAACATTGTCGTAACCGGAGCCAAAACCGAAGTTTTTCATGAGACGAATTTTGGCAGCTAATTCATCATTGTTTGTTACAACTGCGCCACCTTCAAAGGCATTTAAAAACTTTGTGGCATGGAAGCTAAATACTTCTGCTTCGCCAAAATTGCCGATCATTTTGCCATTGTGAGAGCAACCTACGGCATGAGATGCATCGAACGCCAACTTAAGATTATATTGATCTGCGATTTCAGCTAATTCTTCGACTTGACAGGGTCTTCCCCAAACGTGGACTCCCATGATGCCCGAAGTGCGAGGGGTAATTAACCGCTTGACTTGGTCAGGGTCGAGCGTATGCGTAGCAGGGTCGATGTCACAGAAAACAGGTGTGATCTCTTGCCATTGCAAAGCATGAGCTGTTGCAACAAACGTGAAGGATGGGATGATGACTTCTCCTGTGAGACCTAAAGCCCGAACTAAAATTTCTACAGCAATCGTGCCGTTACACATAGCGATGCAGTGTTTTGCACCAGTGTATTCAGAAAGCTTCTTTTCAAATTCCTGAACATAGGCTCCATTATTGGAGAACCATTTACGATCTAAAATGTCATTGACTCGCGCCATCAAGCGATCGCGATCGCCAATGTTGGGGCGACCAACGTGAAGTTTCTCTTGAAAAGCTGGAGAATTTCCAAAAATTGCTAATTCGCTAACTCGATCAGCTGTATACATAGTTAGGCCTCATCAGTAGTTCAAGGGATGGGTTTATTGATAAGTGACGGATGTGTATCCGTATAAATCAATTTATTAAAAAGTATTTGAAGATGATTCAGGCTGAACGATTGTGGAGGTGACTCGGTGTCAATCTTGCGTGCTTTATATCGGACTAAAAGTAGAGCAAGAAATCTGTCTGTTGCACTATTGTCATGGTACGTTGAAATTATTTTTCGCTCAAGCCATTTTGATAGGCTTTACTGTAATTTCACTGACCAAAATATTATTCTTTAGAGGCTGGAGGCGGTTTAGCTTAGCGTAATCAACTAGAATCGACTTCACAGCCTAAGACAGTATCCGTGGAATTGATAAATCTTCGTTCTTACCGATTCAAACTAAATATAAAGAAAGATAGGCAATTGCCGTTTGGAAAAGCGAAAGTGTTCGTAGTCTGGGCTGAAATCGCTGGTCAGCGTTGGTCAATAGGTAAGATGTGACAGAGTTCTTGTTTTTGTAATAAATTGTATTAAAAACAATTTGAGTAGGAGCATGAAATCACTGCATTTGCTGTTGATTTAGATGGGATTTATGGCTCAAGTCATGATTAACCTGCTGATTCTGAATGGTGCATTTGGACGAAGACAGAACGAATAGATGAAAGTAAGACTGAGTTCTTCACAAAATCGATTAACAGATAAGGAGGGTCTGTGTCCGGTTTTTGTTGAATCACTTGCCGACAACGCCACAAAATATACCCAGTTAACCAAGCGAGATCTGTCAACAAGGCATAGAGCCAGCCGTGATTTTTGACAAAGTAGTAGCGCCGAGAATCAAACACATACTGGGGGCAGCGCTTGGGTTCACCTTTTTTAGAGGTTACCCCCGTACTCTGACCTGAAATGTGCATGATGCGGCTTTGAGGCACATACCAACAAGGCCAATTGGCCCGCTTCGCCTGTAGACAAAAATCAGTTTCCTCATAATAAAGAAAGTATTGTTCATCCATGAGGCCAATGCTTTCAAATACTTCTCGGCGAATCATCATACTGGCACCCGGTAGCCAATCAACCGCTTGTGCCGTCTCAGTCATCTGCTGAGCCACAACCCATTTCGACAACAGTTTGGTGACGACGCCGAGCCGCAACCCACCGTCTAGCTCACTCCACAGGGAAGGAAACCGAAAGGCGATCGGCCATAACGTACCATCCTCATTTTCAATCCCACTGCCAGCGATGCCCACGGTTGGATGCTGCTCCATGAAATCAACCAGTATTTTGAGCGCATTGGTCCGCACTTCTGTATCTGGATTGAGCAGCAGGTAATAGGGTGGAGGATTGGTTGATTCTAAAAATGGTTGAATCGCGGTGTTATTGCCGTATGAAAACCCACCATTGATAGGCGAGGCTTTTACGGTTACCCAATCCCCCCATCCCTCAGTTTGAATGGCATTGGCGATCTGTTCGACCGAACCGTCGTTAGAAGCATTATCAACGACGACGACTTGTATCCCCGGTAAGGTCATAACCTCAGCAGCGAGCGATCGCAGACAGTTAATTGTGAGTTGAGCCGTTCGATAATTCACAATCGCAACTAGCAGAGGCATTGTTTGGGAAACAGGCAATTCAGTGTTGGTTGCTGTTTCAGGCACACAAGTCAGCATGGTTGAAGCATTCATTGGATCGACTCAGACGAATTGGAACAAGCGTGATAAAGGTCTTGCCTAAAGTTAGGCAGCGCGTCGTCGGGACGCTTTCAAGCCTGCGATCGCGGCTGTTTGAACACTGTTCCAATAGCTCTGAATCACAGCTGCCATGACCTGTACGTTCGGCTCTTGCAACATGCTGGAATGCCCACCTGGAATGTCATAGACTTTCACAGTTTCAGTCACGCGTTGTTCCCAACCCAGCAAGGGATCGGCATACAACTCTACATAAGGTGTATCGTCAATGGCTGTACCATCAAAGACACTGCTTTTTTCTGTGGCGCGAAATAGAAGAACTTCACCCTTTAAAGCCGTGTCAGGCACATATTTTGATTGCGCCCACACTAGAATCGTACGCACTGGAATGTTTTGCAGCCACTTTGGAAGTGTGAGTTGCCGATCTAAACAGGTTTGAAAGAGCTTTAGTTGCACGCGATCGCGCAGGGTTTGGTAGCGCTTCTGCAACTCATAGGCAATCACATTGGTTGCCTTTTGCCGCATTTGATTCAAGATGAACAAGCTCCGGTTGACAAGTGGCAGTTGTTTGCTATCGCGCAACACTTTTGAGAAACTATCGCGCCGCTGGCTTGTAATGTAACCTGCTTGCTCTTCGGCTTCGACATCCGCCGCGTCAATAATCGCGACCATGCCAATTTCCTGACCTTGAAGCTGGAGCTGGCGAGCAATTTCAAACGCTAGCACGCCTCCTGCACATAGCCCCCCTAAAAAGTAAGGCCCTTCAGGTTGTACAGCCTGGATCTGTTCGATGTAGTAAGCCACCATTTCTGCAATTCGTGTGTGCAGAATTGGATGGCCATCGCAACGATAAGGTTGTACCCCATAAACCGGAACATTTGCATCCAAATGGTGAGCTAGACCCTGATACAGAAGTGTCTCACCATCTCCATCATGAATCAAGAAGATGGGTGGTTTACCAGCACCCGGTTTTAACGGAACAATGCTGGCGTGGGTTTGAGTTTGGCCAGAGGGTTCAAAATAGGTGGCGAGTTGGGCGATCGTCGGTGCTGTGATTAACGTGCTGAGGGGCAATTGCTTGCCAAGCTGTTGTTCGAGTTCGTGAAAGAGACTAACGGCCAACAGCGAGTGTCCGCCCAGGTCAAAGAAATTGTCCTGGACTCCAACGGTTTGAATCCCTAAAACCGATTCCCAAATTTGAGCCAACTGCTTCTCTAACTGATTGCGAGGAGCCACATAGGGTCTGTTAGCAACCACCTGTTTTTTGCGATCGCCCCCATTGCCAGCCGATTCTGCCGCCTCAAAGGAGGGTAACTCTGACAGTCTAATACCAGGATTTGCCACAACTTGCTCTAACAAATTCTTGTAGCGTTCTAAGAGGCAGGCGATCGTTTCGGCTTGAAAGAGATCTGTCTTATATTGCAGTGTGACTGTCAATTTGCCACCTTGCTCATTCACCGACAGAGCCAGGTCAAAGTTAGCAACCTCTCGGTTAACGAAAACAGAACTGACTGACAAACCCGCTAAATCTAATGTGGGAATCGGCGTATTTTGCAACACGAACATCGCTCGTGTGAGTGGAGTACGCTTCAGGTTGGGCAGATCGGCCACCAGTTGCAAGGGCACATCTTGATATTGTGATCCCTCGCTAAAAGTTTCACCCACCTGTTCGAGTAGTTCGCTAAAACTGGGATTGGCTGATAAGTCCGTTCTCAATGCCACCACATTATTGAAGTAGCCTATCAAACCACGCATCTCAGCCCGGTGTCGTCCAGCCACCGGAGAGCAAATGACGAGATCCTCTTGACCCGTATGCTGATGTAATAGCCCATTAAAGGCCGCAAATAACGTGACGAAAAGGGACACCCCTTGCTGGGCACTCAAACTTTTTAATGCAGCCGTGAAGTCGCTCGACAAAACCTGAGACTGCACGCCTCCTTGATAGGAAGTCGCCTGCGATCGCGGGTAGTCGATCGGCAATGCGAGAGGGGGAACATCACCCTGCAAATGCTTTTGCCAATAGTTGAGTTGCAGCTCAAGCAAATCGCCCTGGAGCCACTGCCGCTGAGTCCAGGCAAAGTCAGCATATTGCACGGGCAAATCTAATAGAGGAGAGGGCTTTTGTAACACAAAAGCAGAGTAAAGTGCGCCTAATTCGCGAATAAACACACTGTGCGACATGCCATCAAAAACAATGTGATGGATGGTACGCAGTAACACGTGTTCTTGATCAGCCAGTTGTAGCAATGCAACTCGCCATAAAGGTGCCTGGCTCAGGTCAAATGGAGCTTCGGCCTGGGCGATCGCCCTTTTTTCAACTTCGATCTGTTGTTGCTCTGGGGAGATTCCACGCAGGTCAACACAATCAATCGCGATCGCCACGTCTGGCAAGATGACCTGCACAGGTTGCCCGTTTTCAACGCCAAAAATAGTCCGTAAAACTTCGTGTCTGCGTGCAATTTCATTGACGCTCTGTTCGAGCATCGCAGTATTGAGTGGGCCAACCAGTCGAAAGGAATGCAGAATATTGTGGACGGAAGTGCCCGGTTGCAATTGTTCTAGTTTCCAAAGCCGCTCTTGATTAAATGACAACGGTAACGGCAAATCACGTGGAACTGGTCGAATGGGCGGCGACTGATGTAGTAACCGCACATTATTGCGTGCCATTTGCCAGAAACTAGGTGCTGGCTTGGTTTGGTGGGTTGTTTCTAATCTTTCTGAAGCGTTTGTAGGCAGATCGGTAGACAGCTTCATAAGCCTCTTTCTCAGCAATGAAATTGGATAGTCAAATAAATTTGTCAAGCGCAACGATGGAGCCTAATCTCACAAAGAATGAAAAGATAATGAGAAAAGGTTTTGTTAATTGAGTTTAAAAAAGCGAAACTTTAACACCCCGATTGTTTGGCTCAGGTTGAAGGTAGATGCATTGGGGGCTTCGGTGAAAATACGGTAGTAATATTACTGTGAGTGATTACTTCATTCCTGACAGGCTTATCGGTGTTAGGTTTCAGGGCGATCGCAGTTCTGCAAAGTTAATGGCTAAGTAGAATCACCGTTAACCTAGGGCAACAGCAGAGTTGTATCGTCCGTTTACATTGCTAAACCCGTAAAAATAACGAATTAGGTCTATATGCTGAATTTAACCACTAAGTGTGATCTTCAAGACTATGTGAGTATTTTTTAATCAAAATTTTATATAACGATGAAAATTTGATTTTTTTACTGACACTCTCCCATCAAACGAAATGAATGATGTCATAACAAGAGAAGTTATCTTTCGGTGAGGAAATTGATCTGCCAATCTCATGTTGCTGAGTCTCATGAGAATTAAAAAAGACAAAATAAATAAGGCCTGCTGATTTGATTATTTTTAGCCAAATAAGACAAATATCAGGTGTGCAAGAGATAGACAGACACGAAAGAGAGAAAAACTGCAAGTCAATATTCACCTGTTCAAGTTCAAGACATTTACTTTCTCCCTTCAGGCCATTCGGTCACTCAGGTCTTATTAAGGTGTATTTCCTACTCCTATTTTTTGTTGCAGCCAATCGCTTCTCACCCACCTTTAGAGCAGATAACGTGAGCGGGTTAAGCCCCTAGAATCCTCGCTTGCCTATATCTCGGTGTGTTCTAAGTTTTTTCAAGGAAGTTTGTGACAATGCAAGTTCAAGCCATTCTTCGCAAGCATATTGCAGAGACAATTTTGTTTTCGCAAGAGTATCCCTATGCTGATAGCGACTCTTTTCTAGAAAATGGTGTGATTGACTCAATGAATGTGATTGAGTTGGTTCTCTTTTTAGAGCAGGAATTTGGAATTCAAGTTGCTGATCATGAGATTGTTCCAGACAATTTTGACTCGATCGCCCAGTTGACCGCTTTTGTACAAAGTAAACAATGCGTCACAGCTTAGAGTAATGGCCTGAGAGGTAAAAAGCCTCTCAACACGGAGGATCTCATATGTTATTGCACCAGTTTTTGGAGTGGAGTGCCGATCTCCGCCCCGACAAAGTGGCGCTGATTTGTGATGGCCAGCGCCTAACCTATGCCGATATTGAAACCCAAGCGAATCGGCTAGCGAATGCTTTGAAATCGCAGGGTTTGCAACGGGGCGATCGCGTCGCTTTGTATCTACCCAACTCGATTGAGTTAGTGGTGGGTATCTTTGCTGTCTTAAAAGCGGGTGGGGTGTTTGTGCCGATCAATCCCACTACAAAGTTTGACAAGTGCGCTTACATTTTGAATCACTGCGAAGCTCGTGTGCTAATCGCATCGGGTCGTCAGCCTGATGTAGTGCAACGCCTGGTGTTGGCTGTTCCCAGTCTCAAAACGGCTGTGCTAACAGCACCCATAGCGGAGTGCGATCGCGGTCAATTTTTGAGCTATGACACGATTCAAGCTGACTACCCAGAATATCGTCCAACCAGCGTCAATATTGATGTTGATTTAGCATGTCTGATTTATACATCTGGTAGCACGGGTGAACCCAAAGGTGTGATGTCTGACCACAGCAATGTGGTGTTTGCAGCCAGTTCCATCATGCAATATTTGGGCAACGTCGAGTCAGACATTGTCATTTGTCTCTTGCCATTGTCGTTTGACTATGGTTTGTATCAACTGCTCATGGTGTTTGCTTTTGGCGGCACGCTGGTGCTCGAAAAAGGCTTCACCTATCCAGCGGTGATTCTCAAGCGCATTGAAGAGGAGGGTGTGACGGGTTTTCCGGGCGTGCCCACGATCTTTTCAGTGTTGCTGAAGATGGATCTCAGCTCGTTTAATTTGACGAGTCTGCGTTACATGACCAACACGGCAGCCGCTCTACCGTCGTCTCATATTTTAGAGATTCGCGATCGCTTTCCCGGTGTCACGTTGTTCTCAATGTATGGTCTGACAGAAACCAAGCGCACGCTCTATCTACCGCCTGATCAGTTAGATTCTCGGCCCGATTCGGTTGGGGTTCCAATTCCCGGTACTGAAGCATGGGTCGAAGGCGAAGACGGGCAACGGCTCAACCCAGGTCAGGTGGGGGAACTCGTTGTGCGCGGTCGGCACGTTATGCGTGGCTACTGGAACGACCCTGAAAAATCGGCACTCCGCTTTAAACCGGGATCACTTCCTGGTGAACGGCTCTGTTACACCGGAGATTTATTTCGTGTCGATGAAGCAGGCTTTTTCTACTTTGTTGCGCGTAAAGACGATGTGATTAAGAGTCGCGGCGAGAAAGTACCACCCAAAGAGGTTGAAAATGTTTTGTATGGTTTGCCTGGGGTGCGAGAAGCCGCAGTGATCGGAGTGCCTGATCCTGTCTTAGGCCAAGCAATCAAAGCGTTTGTCTCCCTGAAAGTCGCAGGGGCTTTGACGGAGGCAGAAATCATTCGCCATTGTCGAGCCAACCTGGAAGATTTTATGGTGCCACGCTTTGTTGAAGTTTGGGCTGAGTTACCCAAGAGTGCTAACGGCAAGATCAACAAACTTGAACTGCAGTAATTACCTGCGCTTGAACATCCATCACTCCGCTTTTTTAAGTTGCATAAAAACGATTTTTAATCTGATTTTGAAATCGCTGCTGTTAATTATGGAGTAGCCCATGTGTGGAATTGTGGGTGTCTTGAATTTAAACAAGGCACAACCCATACCTGAAAGGGTATTGCGGCAGATGTTGGGAATGATTCGCCATCGCGGCCCAGATGAGTTTGGAATTTACCGCGATGAGTGGGTGAACTTAGGCAACGCTCGCTTGAGTATTGTTGATTTGGCAGGTGGGCAACAACCCATCAGCAATGAAGACGGTACGTTATGGATTGTGTTCAACGGTGAGATTTTCAACCATCACGAGTTGCGTCCAGAGTTAGAAAAACGTGGGCACCGATTTAAGACGCACTGTGACACAGAAGTGATTTTGCATCTGTATGAGGAGCATGGCACAGATTGCCTGAATTACCTGAATGGTCAGTTTGCGATCGCGATCTGGGATACCCGCAACCAACGATTATTTATGGCGCGCGATCGACTGGGTGTGCGTCCGCTGTTTTACACGCAGTCAGATGGGCAACTCATCTTTGGTTCTGAGATCAAGACGTTGTTGGCGCACCCGGCTGTTACGGCTGAAATGGAGCCTGCTGCCGTATCTCAAGTCTTTACCTTTTGGAGTGCCCAAACCCCTAATACAGTATTTAAGAATATCTATGTTCTCCCTCCGGGACATTATCTGATTGCCCAGAGTGGTCAGATCCGGATTCAACCTTACTGGGAACTTGACTTTGACACTCAGCCATCTTTACATTCCTCCCCGCAGGATTACTTGGCTGAGTTCGAGCAATTATTAATTGACTCTACCCTGCTCCGGCTACGGGCTGATGTTCCGGTTGGGGCTTACCTGAGCGGCGGTTTAGACTCTTCCACAACAACCGCTATTATTCGCAAGTACACTCAAAACCCGTTAGAGACGTTCTCGATCTCCTTCTCTGACTCTGAGTTTGACGAGAGTGAGTTTCAACGCCGGATGGCGGATGTTTTGGGCACCCATCACCAGGTGGTCTACTGCACCCATGCCGACATTGGCAATGTCTTTCCTGAAGTGATCTGGCATACAGAAACGCCGATGCTGAGAACCGCTCCAGCCCCAATGATGCTGTTGTCACGCTTGGTGCGTGAACACGATTTTAAGGTGGTGATTACAGGCGAGGGCGCTGACGAGTTTCTAGGTGGCTATGACATCTTTAAGGAGATGGTTGTGCGGCGCTTTTGGGCAAAAAATCCTGATTCGGCCTGGCGACCATTGCTGCTGCGTCGTCTCTACCCTGAAATTGGTCGTTTAGGTGGCTCCAACGAACGCTTTTTAATGAGTTTCTTTAAGAAGCAACTGACTGAAACAGAGATGCCGTTTTACTCTCACCTGATTCGCTGGTCAAATGGGGCCAGGTTGCAACGACTATTGTTGAATCCACCCCAGGCCACACCGCTTGAGCAGGCTGAGCAGCTAGTTCCGATTCCTGAAAAGTTTCACCAATGGTCGCCACTGGCGCGGGCCCAATATCTCGAAATTACTACCTTTTTGTCGCCTTATTTGCTGTCTTCACAGGGCGATCGCGTGGCAATGGCAAACTCAGTTGAAGGTCGCTTTCCGTTTTTAGATTATCGGGTTGTCGAGTTTTGTAATCGTCTGCCAGCCCAGCTAAAACTACGTGGACTCAACGAAAAATGGTTGCTGCGTCAGTTAGCCAGCAAACTACTGCCGGCTGATATCTGGCAGCGGCGGAAGCGCCCTTATCGGGCACCGATTCATCGTAGCTTTTTCCACGCCCAGACCCCCGACTATGTGACGGATCTGCTCTCAGAGTGTGCGTTAAAAGAGTCTGGTTTGTTCAACCCCTTGGCGGTTGAGCAACTGGTGCGAAAAACTCAGAGTGGTCTGCAACTGAGTGAAGTGGACGATATGGCGATCGCGGGTGTGTTGTCAGCGCAACTGACTTATCACCACTTTGTCAAAGATTTCAACACCCGATTATCACCGATCACAGATTCTGATCGAGTGAAAGTTGTTACAAACAATATGAAAGAGGAAGTCATGGTATGAGTCACACAACAATTAGTAAAGATAGTGTCTTTGGTCGTCATTCTTTGGATCTTGATGTCGCCCACGAGTGCGATCGCCTGGTCGAAGCGTTACGTCAACACGTACATCAAACGTTGCGTCGTCAAGGTGTTGTTCTCGGCATTAGCGGTGGAATTGATTCATCCGTTGTGCTGGCACTGTGTGTCAAGGCCTTTGGCAGCGATCGCGTAGTGGCTTTGATGTTACCCGAAGGAGAGTCTAGCCCCGATAGCGAGATGCTCGCTCGCATGTTAGCTGATCACTACAATGTTCAAAATGTGATCAAAGAAGATATTTCAGGTGCGTTGGAAGGATTTGGTTGCTATCGGCGGCGTAACGAAGCGATTCAACGGCTTTTCCCTGATTTTGGTCCGGGTTGGGGAGCAAAGATCGCGTTACCTGGTAACTTGCTAGAGCAAAACACGCTCAACATTTTCTATTTGACAGTGACTAATCCTGCCGGCGAAGAGTTCACCAAGCGCTTGCCTCCGGCGGAGTATTACCAGATTGTCGCCGCTTCGAACTTCAAGCAACGGGCACGCATGTCAATGCTCTACTACCATGCTGAACTCCGCAACTATGCGGTGATTGGCACCCCCAACAAAAACGAGCACATGCTTGGCTTCTTTGTGAAACATGGGGATGGTGGTACGGATATTAGCCCGATTGGCCACTTGTTCAAAACGCAGGTCTATCAACTGGCGCGGCATCTCGATGTGCCAGAAGAAATTCAGCGACGCACACCGACTTCTGACACCTACCCAGGTGGTAGCACTCAAGAAGAGTTCTTCTTCCGCTTGCCCTTCGACATTCTCGACACAATCTGGTTGGGCTATGAGCAAGGAGTCTCAAATGAGGAGATTGCTCAGGGGCTAAACCTGACGGTGGAGCAAGTCGAACGGGTTGTCGCCGACATTGTTCGCAAACAGCGCACAACAACTTACTTGAGAATGCACACAATCTCTCTGGAAGCGTAAACACGCTTTTGTGTGGATTGGCGATCGCCTTCTTGCTGATAGAGGGCGATCGCATGACCGCGAGATCATTTTGCTTATTTGCAGTTCTAATATCTCGATTCTCATTCCTCATAGGGATTGGGAGCAGGTTCTCCTGCGCCGTTCGTCCAAATGTCGTCAGGTTGCGATCGGTCACGGTAACAAACCCGATCTAGGTCAGGGTATGTGATTGTGTCTACGGCTGCTCGCGTGCCGACAACCAGACATCGGGTTGGCTTGCTACTCCGATTCTCAAGCAAGTGACCGACTGGCACCCCTGCCCGAAAAGTGGCGGCATCACCAGGGCGCAGTACTGTTTCCTCTTCTCCTTCAATCAGCGTGATCTCGCCTTCAAGGACATAGATCATTTCATCCTCAGCACTGTGCCAATGCTTGATCGACGAACGAGAGCCAGGTTGTAGAACTTCGATGCATGCACCAAACTGGGTCAGCCCTCCTGCTTCACTGATCCACATCAGGCGATCGGGTTCATTCGCGATGTGAGCAGGGGTTTCCTCCACGACAAGACGTTCAGGAGTGATAACAGGCATATTGACACCTCTGGAAATCTAGGGTGATAGTGAATCTGTCGTATTTAGCCTACCAATTGCGGCACGGCTTCTCTATATTTGCCCTAGATGCAACTGAGAGTGCGATCGCACACAAACTAGTGCAGGCTAGCAGGAGTGACTGACCAGCTTAGATGACTTGATCAAACCCTTTAAACTTCCAGACAAAAGGCTTGGCAAAGGTGCGGTTGAAGTAGTCAATGAAGCTCAAGATCTGCTGCTCTAAATCAGCTG
>DVDV01000050.1 GCA_015296075.1 Leptolyngbyaceae cyanobacterium M33_DOE_097
CAGCTGATTTAGAGCAGCAGATCTTGAGCTTCATTGACTACTTCAACCGCACCTTTGCCAAGCCTTTTGTCTGGAAGTTTAAAGGGTTTGATCAAGTCATCTAAGCTGGTCAGTCACTCCTGCTAGCCTGCACTAGGGCATCCTGTCGTTTTCGTTCAGCCGCTCCTTTTAAGGCAGCGATTTTTGCTTCAGTTACCATTTTCCGCTTCTAATGAGTTGATAATACTTCGCAGGTTATTTGCAACTCGCTCATTCATTTCAAGTTGACGAATCCAACCGTTTTCGTTTGCTTTTTCAATCAATTTTTCGGTTTGCTGAAGCTGCTCCTTGTGTTGATCTAAAAATTCAATAGTGGTGCGAAAATGAGTGCAGGTCAAACAAGCATTTGCATGAGGGCACTCTTTCGTAGGAGTTGGCAAAGCACAAGTGCCATTTGGAAGAGCTTGAGCTAAAACATTTTTTTTGAACCACTGCAATTCGGCATCATTAGCAGGATTTGATTTATCAAATTCAATTACATTTCCTGTAACATCAACAGTTCGATTGTGAAATTTAACAATTTCCTGCTTGAGAGTTTGGTTGTGAATATGAGCATATCTCATGGTCATATCGAAAGACTCATGCCCTAAATATCGCTTGACAATATGTATAGGAACACCATTGTTAATCATAGATGTTCCAACTGTATGACGAAACTGATGGGTTTGAAAATGCCAGCGATTACCCAAGGCATCTTTTATATCATATGTTTCAGCTAGTCTATTTATGGCATCTATGAAAGCATCTATTTTAATAGGTCTAGGAACGGGAATATATTCTTTTGCTCCTCCTTTTCTTGAACAGAATAAATAATTGTACTCAGGTAAAAAGGTCTTGATGAAGGATTGCTGTTCTTGTATGACAGCTACCAATGCTCTAGAAATAGGAATAGTATGCTCTTTCCTCATCTTTGACTGATAGTAGAGCAAAAACCAGTCTCCACTAGCATCTTGAATCAAACAATTTAAGTTTAGAAGACACAGTTCAGATATACGCATCCCAGCTTCTTGAAGAACAAGTACCATCCTCATGAGCGGTTCTGGTAGTTCTTCAAGATACTTGTTCAATTGTTCTACAACCTCTTGTGGTATGTACCTTGGAAGATGCTTTTCCTCAGATGGAAAGTCTTCTCTGTAAAAAAGAGTTTTATCTGGAACATCTGCCCAATTCTCCCTCACACAAAGCTCTAGAAAATTCTTCACCCATCCAAGATAGTCAGCAGTTGTCTTTCTTTTAATTCCTAAATCCTTGATATAAGCAAGGAAATCGACAACTATTGAACGATTAATTTGTGAAGGGAACAGACCTGGATTCTTAGCATCTAAAAACAATGAAAAATGTTTGACAGAAATTAATCTGTTACAGGTATTAGCATAGCTATAGATGTTAAGACTATAGCGAATGTAGCTTTTAGCAGCTTTTAACAACCAAGGTTGATTAATATTAGTGAAATTCAACTTATAACAAGATTTACTGGCAGCAGGTTGAATACCTAAGTTTCTAATATCCCAAATGTCCTTCTCATACTCACCTTCAGCAGTGCCTATTAAGGTAAACTCCCTTCTAGGATTAGCAGTAAAAAGCCTCCCGCATTCCTGACACAGATACCTCTGATTTCCGTGCCTGTTTTTCCCTTTGCTTTTGAAGTTTTGACTGTCACACTCAGGACAGGACAGTGGAGGCTTTTCTGAGCAGTTCTGAGCCACTAAGTTCAGATTATTTTCTTTGGATAGCTTTTTTACAACCATCAGTTATTCTTCTGCTCTAAATAGCTTTTGTAGGCTTCTTTCAAATCACCATCATCCAAGTGTGTGTAGATATTAATAGTTGTCTGCACACTGGCATGACCTAACCGTTTCTGAATATAAGCTACGTCCCAACCAGCGCGGACAAGTTCAGTAGCATGAGTATGTCTCAATAAATGTGGGTGAACATCTAGACCTGTTTTCTTCCTCAGCCTTTTGAATAAACTATCAACGGCAGCGTAAGTCATGGCACTACCACGTTGCCCCTCCCAAATGTTCACAAATACATAATCAGAGTCAATGTCTTCTGGATACTCTTCTATCAAGTAATCGGCGTACAGCTTCATCATTTTCTTCGTAACGTGAACTACACGCTCTGACGCCGATTTAGATCTGCTTCTGTTAGAGTTATTCAATCTAGGAACAACATGAATTTCGTTTTCACCAGTTGAGCGAACGTCTTCATGTCGTAATCCCAAAGCCTCTCCAATTCGTAAGCCAGTTTCATAAAGGAGATAGATCAAAAATTTATCTCGAATCCGATTACAGCTAGTCATTAGCTGTTCAATTTCTTCGGGCGTTAGGCAACCTGGAAATCGTTTTGGCTCCTTCAGTTTCAGAAGTCTTGTTCTAACTGCTTTACCCTTATTGATGTGATGTAGAAATGATTTGTACTTGCGTCCTGGTTGAAATTGATGGCGATGAGTTTCTATCCCTTCAATGGCTCCTAGTCGCTCTTGAAACTCGTAAAAGCCACAGATAGCAGCTAAGATTGTGTTAATTGTCCTTTCTGTGCGCCTTGCCTGCTGTGTTTGTAGTGGCATAACTCCTGCCTCTGGGCAACGCAACCAGTGAATGAAGTTAGCAAGATCTTCTAGCGTGACCACCTTCCAGTCCAAGTGCGAAGCCTGAAGAAACTCCCAAAACAGCTTTAGATGGTTTGCGTAAGACTGAATAGTGTTGGGCGATCTCTCCAGGCTTTCCAGATACTTCAGGTAACTTTGAACTGGTTCAATAGGCAGGTAGTCATCTCCAATGACGAGCCAACTAACTTGACTAGAATTTGGTAAGCGGATTCGTTGAACTTGAACCACTACTAACACTCTGTACGTTGTTGAATTAGTACAAGAGTACCTTAAACAAGGAACTAGATCAAGTGTGCTGATTAACGTCAGCAATTCTCGATATGAGAATGATTCTCATAAAAACGTCCGGTTTTAACGTTTATGAATGGCTGAAACCCGCATTCTGCCGTTTATAACATTGAGTGCACAAGTCTTTAGACACTCTGGCTACAGTACAAATGTTTCA
>DVDV01000348.1 GCA_015296075.1 Leptolyngbyaceae cyanobacterium M33_DOE_097
AGGCTATACACTAATCCTTGGGCGTGTTGAACAATGGTTTCCATAACCGTTCAGTTAAATTTTGATTACGCCCTTTCTTTCAGATTTTTCCTTCTTTGGCAACCCCTTGTTGAAACTGGTGCAAGATCTCAGTTACACCACTATACGGAGCATCTAGAGCAGGAAGTTTATCGCCGTACCCAAGCTCTCGAAGCGACGAATAAAGAGCTTGAGACATTTGTTTGCTCTGTTTCTCACGATTTACGAGAGCCTCTAAGAGCCATACAGGCTTATAATCAAATTCTCTTACAAGAACATTCGACTCAGTTGGAGGCAGAAGGTCATGTCTGTGTGCAACGAATTGCGTATAACGCGGATCGAATGAGTCTACTGATTCAAGGTTTATTAGCTTACAGTCGGTTAGGGCGGATTGAGTTATCGTTACAGGCTGTCGATTTAAGCCAACTCATTCAAGAAGTTTTAAATCAGCTAGAACTAGAGCTGCAAGAACAACAGACACAGGTGATAGTCGATACACTCCTACCGACTGTTAAGGCCCATCGAGCCACCCTGTTTCAGGTACTGATGAATCTGCTGACAAATGCCATTAAGTTTGTAGCACCTGGCGTTCGACCTCATATTCGAATTAGGGCTGAGCCAATTAAACAATCTGTTCGTCTTTGGATTGAAGATAATGGAATTGGGATTGACCCCAAGCATCATGCTCAAATTTTTCAAGTGTTTGAACGACTACATAGTTTAGAGAAATATCCCGGTACTGGAATTGGGCTGGCGATCGTTCAAAAGGGTACTGAAAAGATGGGTGGACGCGTCGGTTTGGAGTCAGACTTAGGACAAGGAAGTCGCTTCTGGCTTGAATTACCAAAAATTGACCCAACATGAATTTTTACTTTGCGGTAGTGAATTTAAAATTCTTGAATGCTTGATAGACTCTGAGAACTTAAGTCAATTTCTTGAATACCAAATTGCTTTAACTTTACATTGAAAAATTAAGTATCGGTTTAATTTGTTCCTGATAGTACTTTCTTAATGTTGCGTTTACTTCTAGTTGATGACAATGTGGATGATCACTTTCTGATTGCTCGTGAGCTGCAGCGCGAGTTTTCAGAACTTCAACTTGAAGCAGTGACTGAGACAACCAATCTTGTTCAAATCTTAGAACGGGGAAAGTTCGATCTCGTTATTACTGATTATCGTCTTCGTTGGAGTGATGGATTAACGGTTCTTAGAGAAATTAAGGCGCATAATCCGGATTGCCCCGTCATCATGTTTACAGACAGTGGCAATCAAGAGGTTGCCGTTGAAGCAATGAAATCAGGCTTAGATGATTACCTGACTAAATCGCCTAAGCATTATTCCCAGTTGCCGATGGTGGTTCGCTCTGTTTTAGATCGGGTGCAACACACAACTGAGCAGAAACTTATGGAGGATGCTTTACACCAAAGTGAAGAGCGTCTGAGATTGGCTCTCAGTGCAGCTCAAATGGGTATTTGGGATTGGGATTTTCAAACAAACCAAACAACCTGGACAGAGAATAACGAGAGGATCTTTGGTTTATCTCCTGGCAGCTTTAATGGAACGTATGAGGCGTTTTTTGAATTGGTGCATCCCGACGACCGAAATATGGTGAATCAAGCAATCTCGCGATCGCTGGAGCAACGGTCAAACTATCGGCTTGAACATCGGATTGTTCGGCCCGATGGTTCCACTCGCTGGATTGTTAGCAACGGTGAAGTGCTTTTAGATAAGACTGGGCATCCCGTTCGGTTTGTCGGCACAACAATAGATATTACCGAACGAAAAGAGGCAGAACTCGGCCTTCAGCAGTTGACCGCAACTCTAGAACAACAAGTGCGAGAGCGAACTGCTCGGCTTGAGCAAACGCTTGAGTTTGAAGCAACTCTAAGACGAATTACAGATAAAGTCAGAGATAGTTTAGATGAAAGCCAGATCTTGCAAACAGCTGTGCAGGAGCTAGGAATTGGGTTAGGCATCAACTCTTGCAATGCAGCTCTCTATGATTTGGATAAGGGAATATCCACAATTTGTTACGAGTATAATCCTTCTCTATTTCCGATGAAGGGTCACATCAGTCATTTGTCCGAATTTCCTGAAATTTATCAGCCGCTGTTACGCGGGGAATTGATGCAGTTTTGTAACCTAATCAATAACCCCTTTCGAGGACGGGTTTCTATGCTGGCGTGCCCTATGTTTATTGAGCATGAGGTGTTGGGAGATTTATGGCTGGTTGTTGATAAAGAGTACGGTTTTAAGAAGCAGGAATTGCGTCTGGTGCAACAGGTGGCGAATCATTGCGCGATCGCCCTCCGCCAAGCACGCCTCTATCAAGCGGCTCAGGCTCAAGTTGAAGAGTTAGAGAAACTCAACCAGCTAAAAGATGATTTTTTGAGTACGGTATCGCACGAACTGCGAACTCCTGTTTCTAATATGAAAATGGCAATTCGAATGTTGAAACTTATGCCGAATGGTGAACGCGCCGATCGCTACTGGAAGATTTTAGAAACAGAGTGCGATCGCGAGGCCATGCTTGTAAATGACCTACTAGATTTGCAGCAGTTGGAAACATCGTCTAACTTCGATATATCGATTGAATCTGTTTGTTTGCAGGAATGGCTCCCCTCGGTGATTGCCCCCTTTAAAGCGCGTGCCCAAGAACATCAGCAACAGCTAACAATTGATATTTCCTCAGACTTACCGTTATTAGTGGTCGAGCCAAATCGTTTAGAGCGTGTCTTAGCTGAGTTGTTGAATAATGCCTGTAAGTATACGCCTGGTAAAGGCGGCATTGTGTTTAAGGTTTGTAGGAATGCGGCCTCACACTTGATTCAATTTACGGTGCAAAACCAAGCTGAAATTCCTGAAACAGAGTTGCCACACATTTTTGAGAAGTTTTATCGAATTCCCAATGCAGATCCCTGGAAGCAGGGTGGAACTGGATTGGGCTTGGCACTGGTTAAGAAGTTAGTTGAACAAATGGGTGGCGAGATCGCGGTTAAAAGTCAAAACGGGTGGACTGCATTTGAAGTCAATCTTCAGCACTCTGGATGAATAAATTGTGGCAGCGGAACAGGCAGCTTAATTCTGGTATGTCTGCTGTTGTTATTTGTAGCAGGCCAGTCTTTGGAGCAGTTGTTGTTGATCGGCAGGCGATCGCAGAGCCTTTGCGGTTTGGTTTGCCAAATCAAATTGGTTTAGCTCTGCATAACGAATTGCGATCGATGTAATCAGACTACCGCGATCGAATTCATCATCAATGGGGATCGATGGATCAATTTGAGCGGCTTCGGTAAACCGATTCTCATCTATCCCAGGCAAGGCTTGGGCGATCTCAAATGCTTGTGCTAGAATTTCAGCCGCTTGCTCTGGTTGCCCGATGCCGCTGTAGTAATCTGAGGTTCTAACCCAGAATGCGATACGCTGCTGAGGATTGCGAATTTTCTTTACTGCTTGGCGTGCAGTTGCTAAATCGCCCACCTCTAGCATTTGTTGCAGCACCCGTTGAAGCTGGCGATCATGCTCGGCTTCATTTTCTAGCGTTTGTACGAGTTGAAGTGCTAGAAGATACTGCTCAGCATTCAAGTATTGGCTGATGAATTGTTCTATAACATACGTTTTCGAAGGTGTATTGGAACTGACCGCTTTTGTTAGTTTGAGCGCTTGGGTTTGCACTTCAACGGCGCGCTGAGACTGCCCCAACTGAGCAAATTGAGCCGCGACTCGACTAAGTGCTTCGAGCTTGGCTGATGTGTTATCTAGGGTCTGTAACGGTTGCAAGGCTTGATTGAGTTGCTGAGTCGCCGCTGCTGGTTGTCCATTATCACTATAAGCTTGGGCGATCGCCAGTTGGGTCAGAATGCGGCTGGGGTAATCGGGCGTGTCTTCGATTTGGGAAAGCAGCTGAATTGCTTGCTCATACTGCCCTGCCGCCGCATAGCCAGTGGCAACCGCCCGCCAGCCCAGCGATCGCGTTTGGTTTTGCCAACCAGGAGCAAGTAAAGCCACAGCTTGGCGGGCGATTTCCAATTCTTTTGCAGTGCTAGCGGCTTCAATTAGCTTGAGCAAGAGATCTTGCTGCAAGGTCGCGTCAAGCGGCTGAGTCAACTGAAGGGCTAACTGAGATCTTGCAGCATTCTCAATAAGCCGATTCTAAGCGAGGTTTGAGGTCAATATCGAACCCAAAATGAGCCGCAATATCAGCGTGAGATTGGATGCGTTTGAGTAACTGAAACCAGATAATCGAAGGGA
>DVDV01000111.1 GCA_015296075.1 Leptolyngbyaceae cyanobacterium M33_DOE_097
AGGCTATACACTAATCCTTGGGCGTGTTGAACAATGGTTTCCATAACCGTTCAATTGAATTTTGATTACGCCCTTTCTTTCAGATTTTTCCTTCTTTGGCAACCCCTTACTGACACTGGTGCAAGATCTCAGTTGACTTAACTGATCTAATTGAGTATCAAGTTGAGTATTCGCTCGCTCGTAAGGCTCCAAAAACTCCTGCTGTCCGACGAGGAGATACCCTCGAAAGCCCGTTTCCATATCTAGCAACAGTTTTTGAGTTTGGTTCACCTGTGCGATCACTTCATTCGTATGCTCGACCCACTGGAGAGCAGACAATAAGCGGGTGATTTGCCCAATTGAAACTCCCGATAGCAGCAATAACAGCGCAATTGGAAGAACAATGACACGCCGCAGATTGCGACGAAACTGACTTTGACGAGATTGCAGTAGCATAGCCTCATGCTACTACTTTACGGGCTATCTTCTACTTTTATTGCAAAGCTATCAATAAGGATTAGAGAAATAGAGGGAGCATTCAATTCCTTGGGCATAAATTATTGATCAAACCCCGATTTCAACAGTCTTCTAAAAAAATTCATGTATATATGAAGTTACCGCGATCGCGGGGAGACGAGTACCGGTGCCTGACTAATTTGCTGGATTAAGCGGTCACCATCATAATCTGACAGCTTGATATTACAAATCAGAATGGTTGGAGAAAATCAGTGAGTCAGCCAAAGCTTCTGAGGCTCGTGTAATCTATACCACCTCTGCATCAGCATCCTTCAGGATAAATTCCAGGAAATGAGTCACATCCTGTTCATCTTCAACCAGCAAAACCTTCACTTTTGCTAAAGTTTGCTGGGGCTGAATCTGCAGTTTACTAATCGGTTACTGCATATCATCATTCCTCCAGTTTCACTAGAGCAAACAAAGAATACAATTACATCCTACGCAGGAGTGAAATACACTGGAAAGGAATCAAGGGATTTACAGCACCTGATGATTTAGCCCTGTCAATCTCGAAATCTCATTCACCCATACATCCGCATCCACAGGTTTTTACAATAAACAGTGAAAACCATTCGATGAAGCCTCATCTGGTCTTTCAGCTAAAGCCGTTGTAACAATCACCGGAGTCTACATATCTTGCTGGACCTCAAATTGCTTCACCTGCCGAATCAGCAAGTACTCATCTTCATATAGCATTGCCAGATCACTAATCAAAACATCTGGTCGTAATTCGATAAACGTCTTTAAAGCGTCATGAACACACCTTACCGTATAGACTTCAATCCCATAACTGTTAAGTGCAATCAGTAAAAAATCATATGAATTTACATCGTCATCGACGACTAGCACTCGTATCCTCTTAAGATTAGCTTGACAACGATTACTTTCCATAGAAGATATAAAGTGATTTAACTGCGCTGTCTAATCTATTTATCGATATTAGAAAAAAAGAAGTCATTACATTAAGGGGTTTCCTTAAGGAGAAGAAGCTGAATAGTCATTCTTTACTCAAGGTTTTCTAGCAAAAAATACTAAAAACGGCAGCCCTCTGCAAGGCTGCCGGATCATGACATCTGTACACGGATGTCACCTTCTGCTTCATCGTTTTAGTCTTGAACAAGGAATCCAAGTGAAAAGCTCTTTGTATCGATTACGTCCTATTTATTTCTTCAAGTTCTGCTATGCATAGATTAATGAAGCCTCAAGACAAGGATCATTATGCAATTCAAGTTCAGCTTGGGCTAGAACGATAGTCGTCTCAGCACCAATTCTGCCCATCTCAGGTTCTGGTCCCATTTCCATCTCAACCCAATAAGACCAACTATCTCCTTCTGGTCGGTAGCTTTGAATTGTGCCTTTGCCACCAACGAATCGAACAACTTGACCTCTACGATACCGAGGCACAGTAGACAATATTACAGCCATGATGCACTCCTCTGCAATGATTTCAACCTCTTCAGTTATCGTTGTACTTGTTAACTCGGTTGCTTGTTCTCTACCAAGAGTGGCGCATTTCTAATCAGAAGCTATTGCTAAGGAATGAAGTCCTGAAAATGCAGTACCCATAGAAAAACGTCAATCGGGTTAATAATTTAGATGAAATGCAGCCATGATTTACTGCGGCTCCAAATCAGGTATATCGATAGCGATAAACGACCCGCTCATGTTTACCAAATTCATGTAAGCCTACAATACAAATTCTTAGGCATGAGAATTAAGATTAGTCGATAGTCTCCTCAAAGTGTGAGTCAAGAGTTTTAAGGGGTTGAAATGCCCCTCACAGAGTGTTTCGGTTTCAAGCTCACACAAAATTTACTACTAGTTCTCCCTTTTGATAGGTGTACATCCTACTCTAAAGACTTAAGTTTTGAGTGTTTAACAAAAAGCAATTAGCAAAACAAATGTATTACTCACATTGAACTGTGAGTAAATCCCTATTCCTAGGAAAGAACAATATGGTTCAATCTGATACTTCATCACGCTTAGAAGCAGGCGGGAGAGCAGAAACTTTCGCACTTCAAGAATCGGTAACAGAACGAAATATATCTCATTCCACTCAACGTTCTTCTAGTTCTCAACCCGTTCCTTCAGATGATATTTCCCGCGGTCGAATTGCTATTTTTATTGATGCTGCTAACTTATTTCGATCCGCGCTCCAGCTCGATCTAACTATCGATTACACCAAACTCTTAGCACATTTGGTTAACCGAGATCGTCTGTTCCGAGCATTCTTTTACGCAGGTGTAAACCCAACCAATGACAAGCAAAAAGGCTTTATGCTTTGGATGCGACACAATGGCTATCGAGTAATTACCAAAGAACTTGCTCAATATTCAGAGGGTTCTAGAAAGGCAAATGTTTCGGTTGAAATCGCAGTGGATATGCTGTCATTAGTAGACCACTACAATACCGCTGTCTTAGTGAGTGGAGATGATGACCTAGCTTATGCAATCAATACTGTCAGTTATAAGGGAAATCGAGTCGAGATTGTGGGATTACGCTCAATGATGAGTGATAGTTTAATTGGAATAGCAGATCAATACACTGATTTATCGCAGATTATCAAAAATATCCAGAAAGCTCCTTAAAATGATGTCTGTAAAGTGTCTAAGCCAGGTAACAAAGCATCATTCTGATATGAGCAACATAATAAATACTCCAGATTGAAGTACACATGGTACTTGTTCACCGCTCACTGCATTAAGCCCTATCCATTGTGGCACCCATTCACTAACATCAAGCTAAGACATTCAACCCAATCGCACTCAGCACACAGAGTTTAAAGCATAGCTTTCATCACCGCTTGCAAATCAACGTTTCGAAGACGACCTCCAGATTTACTGGATGGAATCAAGTGCCGCAGTTGTTCCCATTCCTCAGTCGCTAGGTTACTTAGATATGATGATGTTATAGCTCTCCAAATGCTGTCGAGTTTTGTTTTTGACAGGTAATCGTTTCGATAGCTTTCCTTCTTCTCAGCTATCCTTTATGGTATTAGCAACTTAACTGCTGCGATCGCAGCAGTTAAGTTGCGCGATCTCGACTGATCATTACTGAATGCAGCAATATTGCATTACATCATCAACACAATAGATACTTATGATTTCTCCCTAAAACATTTTGATAACTATTACTCTTAATGGTGCAACCCATTGCCAAACGGACGAATTCAGATGCTATCACAGAGGAATTATTACCTACCCCTTTTATCCCTTCTTCTGTTTTAATTATCGCGAATCCAGGCTTTGCTCACTTCAATATTTATTGTGATGGCGAATTGGTCGTGTAAACACTGTTTGCTGGTCAGAACTAAAGCAAAAACTGGTACGGCAACTGTTGAAGATCAACATTCGGAGTTAATTCAGAAATATGGCAGCTTAATTTTTTACACGCCTAAATGCCCCTCTAGTTTGCCGTGGCTAATACCAATTCTCCAAAATGGAGTTACAAAAGAAGAACCCCCTTCCGTGTTGAGGCGAAATCATGTCCGGTGTTCTCAAAACCGAGATTCAAGAATCTGTAGAAGAGCTGAAAACGTTGCTCAATCGGCAAACAAATGCAGTTGAACGGAGCAAACTCCAGATTCTGTGGTGGTTGAAACAGAAGCAGGTGACTCAAGTCAACGAGTTAGCTCAGCTGAGTGGATACCACCGCATCACCGTCTCTCGGTGGCTATCCCGCTATCGAGCCGTTGATGGGGACGTGCGCCAGCAATTGATCCAGGAGTTGGAAGACGCAGAGAGGGTTAGCAGCTATGGGGAAATCCAGCGGTGGCTGGCGGCGATTCATGGTCAAGTGGTGCCTTACAAGACGATCCATAAGACGGTGCGCTATGGCCTCAAAGGGAAGCTGAAGCGTCCACGTCCGGTGTCGGAAAAGCAGCCAGTGGGGGCCGTCGAGGCCTTTAAGGAAACCTTGGCGCCCACATCCACTAGCACTTGACGGAGGCGCAACGCCAGCGGTATGCTGCGCGGATTCGCTACGGGTGTGAGGATGAAACCCGCGTTGGGTTATTTACAGTGCCGCATCGCAAACTGACTGGATTTGGCGTCAAACTGGTTGGTGAGGTGCAATGGCAGTTTCTCTATCGGTGGCTGTATGGGTTCGTTGAACCGCACAGTGGAGTCTGTTGGTTCATGGAGTTCTCGCATCTCGATGGAACGTGCTTTGAGACCGCGCTCGCGCAGTTTGCCGCTCAGTTTCCGGATGACTTGCACGTAATTCAGGTCGATAATGCGGGAGCCCATCAAGCCAACGCCTTAACCCTGCCAGCTTAACGGGTGACAATGTCACTCTAAGCCATAAGGAGACAAGGTTTGGGAGAATAGCAAGGACAAAAAATAGGGAGCCTGAGACGGCTCCCCCCCAAAAATATGTTCCCTGCATTCTACCAAACAACCTTACGTGCTCACCTATCGGAAAGTCAGTATCTGACGCTTCAACTACTGTTGTTATTGCTACAGGTTCACCGTCAGGTCAAACTCTCGATTCTGGCCAGTGTCTTTCCTCAACCGATTCAATATCGCAGTCGTAAACGCAACCTCCAACGCTTTTTAGCCCTGCCACAACTGAGCATCAAGCTGTTGTGGTTTCCCCTGATCAAAGATTGGATTCGCCAAGAGCAAACCGGAGGTG
>DVDV01000070.1 GCA_015296075.1 Leptolyngbyaceae cyanobacterium M33_DOE_097
CAGCTGATTTAGAGCAGCAGATCTTGAGCTTCATTGACTACTTCAACCGCACCTTTGCCAAGCCTTTTGTCTGGAAGTTTAAAGGGTTTGATCAAGTCATCTAAGCTGGTCAGTCACTCCTGCTAGCCTGCACTAGGGCATATGGTTGTCAACTACACAACGGATGCCATTATTGCTGATGAGTGGGGAGTGTTAGAAACTTATATGCATTTTCTAAATGGAACTCTCACATTTGATGAGCTGATTCGACAACAAAACGAGAGCCGTCTGTTTTTTCCGAAGTTAATCTTCATCGGGATGGCAGCACTCAACAATTTTCACTACAACACTTATCACGAGTGCCTGCTCATTTTTGCAGTTGCCTGTTTTATTTCTATTAATATTTTTATTCTGAGTCGTTTTACATTATTGCTTGCTCTTTGGCAGTACCTTTTCTTAGCTGAGATCGCCAATTTACTAATTTTTAGTCCGATCTCGTGGGATAACTGGGGATGGGGTATTCAACTAATTGTTTTTATCCCAATCGCTTGTATTACAACTGCCCTTGTTCTAACTAAGCTTAATTTAAAACTTCCTCTAGTTGCTCTACTAACAGCCCTTCTCGGCACATTTTCAACTTACTCTTTCTCTAATGGAATACTGTATTGGGTCGTTATTTTTCCAGCTTTAGTTGCGGCTCGCGTCTCTAATTTTGATCAGATCAAAACAGTTATTTTAAGCCGTTGGAGAACACTCTCACTTTGGGTTACCTTTGCGGCAATCAATATTGCCTACTTCTTCTATAACTATAAAAAACCATCCTATCACTCTAGCTTACTTGAAGCTCTGAAGAATTTATTTGATGCAGTTCTCTACTTCCTGGCATTTCTAGGTGCCCCCCTCGCATCCGCTAATTTGCTGGTTGCCCAAGGGTTTGGTACTGTTTTTCTTGGTTGTTGTATCTGGGTTTGTTTTAGGGTTTGGCGACTACGTTTCCAATCAGGTTTTTTACAGGTAGTCTATCCCTGGTTATGTATTGGTACGTACACTCTTTTAAGTGCAGCACTGGCAGCACTGGGCCGGAGTTCTTTGGGCGTCAGTCAGGCTTTGACTTATCGCTACAATACATTTTCAGTCTATGGATGGGTCGCGCTTTTATATCTCATCACGGCTTTATGGCGGCATGACCCAATCCTCGTTGTGAATAAAGCAAAACACGATAGAAGTAGAAGAACTCAACTTTTTCGCATTTTTGCCGTTAGCTTGCTCGTCACAACGTTGATAATGCAAAACTTTAGCTGGAGTCATGGGTTAGACATGATGAAAGCTGAGTATAGAAATCGGCTGTATGGTAAGGCCTGTCTCCTTTCAAAGGAGATTGTTTTGGAAGCAGATTGCATTGCGCGGTACGTGTTTCCTATCGTTAAATATCTGGAGACTCGTCCTCAAGAACTTGATAGTTTGGGAGGCTGGGAGCCAGGATTGATTAGCATGCAAGACGTTAATGAAGCAGTTACTGCTCAAGCTCCGGGTTCAACCTTCCACGGTCATGTTGATACAGCCACTTCACAAGAAGTCGGCGGCTTTTTCAAGTTTTGGGGGTGGGCTATACTGCCAGAGTATAAATATCCAGCGCATGGGGTGATGTTAGTGGCGCTCGATGCACAAGGAAAAGCCACGCCGATCGCGATCGCCCCTGTCAATCAAGAACGACCGGATGTGAAGCAAGCGATCAACACTTCAGACTATCGTAGTCAACGCTTTGGCTGGGAAATGATCTTACCTAAAGAGCGAGTTCCAGTTGGTGCGACGCAGGTAATTGCCCTGGCAATTGATACAAACACTGGAGATTTGCATCGATTAGTTGGGAGTAGTCAATTGCAACGGTAACTAGTTTTTTCCTCTAAGCACAAGAGCGCTTTGAGCGATCGTAATAGCAACTCAAGATCGAGTCCATTGGGATAGTGCCATTGGCAACAGCATCAACGCGATCGCGATACTTCCGATCAATCAGGTAGGCTAAGGGTTGGTCAACCTGGTTGAAGCACTTGAAGGCATCGGCGGCAACCGCATCCCAAGTTGGGTAGTAGACCAAGATATCGTCAGGTAACACAACGGTGCGATCGCAATCTGGTTCGGGGTGGCAGTAGAATGGCTGGTCGAGATTGAGATAACCGTAGTCATCAGTTAATTCTTCGCCTGGATAAATATCGCGGCTGGCTAGCTCAAATTGATAAGGTGTGGCGATGCAACTTGGGTTAAAGCTGTGGTTGACATAGCGAGCGAGATCCCAACAGAGAACGTAGCGTCCCTGCTCATCGCGGTAGCTATACTTGACCAGCAAGTCACGACGCAAGGGTTCTAAAGCGAGGACTTCAGATTCTTTATAGTGTTGGTCTAGGTCATCCAAAATCCAGGTGATCGTACCTTTTGGAATGAGACGAGTGGCAAAGACCCCATATCCGATCGCATCATTGATGTACCGGAGTTCTGTGTGAGGGTGCATCATTGCACGTAGGAATAAAAGTAAGTATGCAATTATAAGCGAAAAACGACTACCGAATTAGGATACCCAAGTTTCGGCTCAGATTCGCTTGACGAACGGAAAGCATTCTAAATTGCAGTGAAGAATTAGTAACCTTCTTCTTCGTACTCTGGTGCCTTCGTCTTTTCAGGAATTTCTAAACGAGGGGCACGATAGGTCTTCCGCTCTTCCGACTCCCAAGCCTCGTCTTCAGTCGCTTCGTAGTCGTCGTAGCTGTCGTCATACCGCTCATCGGGATAACGAGGTGCGCGGTCGTAGCGATCTCGCCCACTGGCTTCACTCCAATTGGCATCGTCGTCCTCTTCGTAGTAGGCAGGCTCCATCTGGCGCTGCTCTTGTCGGAGTTGCCGGGGTTGCTCCCAAGTATCTTCATCCCACGCTTCTAAGGCTGGTTCGCGCTCACGCTCACGGATGGGGGTCGAAATGGGAGTGCGTAACCCGGTCGGAAGCTGGTTGTCGGTACGAATCGGGGCGATGTACGCGTCTTCGTCGTCTCGCTCCCAGGGGGCACGCCCAATACCCAATCGCTCTAGAACGCCGACTGTTAGCTGCATCAAGCGCTGCTCAGAGCCTTCAAATACAATTAAGCGATCCGGGCCGCTGCTAACAATTTCTTCAATCCCTAACTCGTAGGTGCTGACCATCTGGTCTGGAATTAGAGGTAGACCCAAGGACGCAATGATTAGGGAGGTCAGCTCACCCGTATCAACGTCAAACTTAAAGCCCCGCACTTTACCCAGCAGCTCACCTGTCTCAGTAACAACTTCACAGTTAACCAGGCTGTTGTAGACTTCAGGATCCATGTCTTCAATGACATCCTCATCATCGACAAGGATCACGTCACCAATCTGGCGAATACTACTCAGCAACATTGGCTGCGGGGTGCCATACAGCAGATTAGGCCGCAAACTGAGTGCGACAACTTTCCGCTGGTCAACATCGACCCATAGCTGGCTAATTACACCCAGCTTTTTACCGGTGTCACGGGTAACGACCAGAGTGCCTAGAAGATCAGACCGAAGACGAATTTCTTCTGATGACATTTAAATCCCGAATCCTGATGTGTAAATCCTGATTACTATAGCAAATTAAGAAGACGAGCTTGGGCTTTGCAAGTTAATCCCCAAGACCTGAGTATAAGCCCCCCGTGCCTGGGTAACGCCGATGGTACGCTGGGCTGACTCAATCATCGGTCGGCGGAGGCTAACGACGATGAATTGTGCTTGTTGAGCTTGCTGTTTGATCATTCTAGCTAATCGTTCGACATTTGCCCCATCCAAAAACATATCGACTTCATCAAAGGCGTAGAACGGCGACGGGCGGTAACGTTGCAGCGAGAAGATGAAACTTAAAGCGGTCAACGATTTTTCACCCCCAGACATAGAAGCAAGACGCTGAACGGGTTTCCCTTTGGGATGAGCGATCAGATTAAGACCACCATTGAAGGGATCATCAGGATCATCTAATTGCAGGCGACCATCCCCATCCGAAAGGGTGGCAAAAGTTGCCTGAAAGTTTTCGTTGACCGCGTCAAAGGCTTCCTTAAAGGCTCGCTGTCGCAACGTGGTGAAGTTTTCAATGCGGAGCAACAAATCAGTGCGCTCTTGCTCTAAAGTCGTCAGTTTTTGACTGAGTTCTTCGAGTCGCGCTTGCGTGCGATCGTATTCCTCTAGTGCCAGCATGTTGACAGGCTCCATTGCCTGAATTCGCTTTTGCAGGAGACGAATTTCATGCTGAAGCGCCGCCAGGTCGGGAATCTGTTCCGGGTCGGGCAACTCCGGCAGGGGATCAGGTAGCTCGTGTTCTTGTGCCAACAGTTGTTCGCGTTGTGTTGCGAGTTCTTGCTGGCGTTCTTGCATCGTTTCACGGCGTTTTTGCTGCTGCCACTCTAGTTGCTGTTGCTGGGTCTGATGCTCGCGCAATTGGCGTTCAGCCCGATCTCGGTCTTGTTTTTCTTGCCCCAGCCGCTGCTCAAGCTGAGTCAGAGCCGCTTTAGTCAGAGCAATTTGTTCGTTAAGGCCGTTTTGCTGGGCGTTGAGATCAGCAAACTGTTGCAACTGAGCGGTTTGTTGCTTGCGTGCGGCCTGCAACTGAGTCTGGCTTTGCTCTAATTTTTCTTGTTCACGCTGACGCTGATTTTCGAGGTCTTTGAGATGCTGCTCAGCAGTGCGGAGGGCAAGTTCATGCTGGTTTAGCTCAGCTTCTTGCGATCGCAGCGTGGTTTGAATCTGCTGCCACTCACTATGAGTATGAGAGGCTTCAAGGGTCGCCAGTTGGTGCCGCAACTCTTGCAGTTGAGTTTCTTGCTCAGGAATAGCAACCACCAACGCTTGCAGGCGAGTCTGAGCAGTGGCTAGCTCTTGCTGGTTGTGGGTGAGGTGAGATCGCCCTTGCTCAAGGCTAGCGGATAAGTTGCGAATTTCTGTCTCAAGTTGTTGGGTTTGCAACTCAGCTTCGCGGTGGTTTTGGCGCGTTTCAATAAGCTCTTGGCCACGCTCGCGGGTCAGCTCAGTGGCGCGGAAGATCGCATTTTCACAACGAACTAAGACTTGCTCAATTTCTTTGAGGCGATCGCGAAGTTCCAGCACTTCAGCCGACTCAGAGGCATCCATCGTGCCAAAGTGAATTGTTTGCCGTGAGCTGGTGCTGCCCCCAGTCATCGCGCCACTCGTTTCTAACAATTCGCCGTCTAACGTAACGATGCGGAAGTCACCCATGTGGCGGCGAGCGTCGTGCAAATTCTCAAACACGACCGTATTGCCGAAGACGTAGGCAAAAACATCACGGTAGCGATCGTCAAACTCGATCAGGTTGAAGGCGTAATCGACGCAGCCAGACAGTTGCCGGAGTGCGCCAACATTGAGCGATCGCGCCCGCTGGATTTTATTAAGTGGTAGAAAGGTTGCCCGTCCGGCTCGTTTTTGCTTGAGCAGTTCAATCCCAGCCGCCGCCGCACTATCATCTTCAACGACAAGATTTCCTAAGCGGGCACCTGCGGCGGTTTCGAGTGCGAGTTGATAACGGGGATCAACTCGTCCCAACTGGGCGACCAAGCCACAGACTCCTGGCAAATCCGATTGCAGAATTAACTGCGTCGCGTAAGTGCCCTGCGCTTCTTGAATAGCCTGGGTTTGGGCTTCTAGTTTATCGAGGCGGCGTTGCTTATCGCGCTGCTCGTGCAGCAGGCGGGTCTGCGTTTCTTGTTGCAGTTTTAACTCTTGCTCAACCAGGCTCACCCGCGTAGCCAGCTCTTGAACTTGGGTTTGCAGGCGATCGCGTCGTTCTCCTACTTCGGTGGCTTGAGTTTGTTTTTCGGCCAGTTGAGTTGCTTGGGTTTGCAGAGTTTGGGTTTGCTCCTCAAGTTGCCGTTCGAGTTGGCGGGTGCGCTCTTGTAACTGAGCTTGCTCAGCTCGTTGCGGCTCTAGTTGGTCAACTAACGTTTCAATCTGGCGGTGGAGTTGGGTTTGCTCTTGCACCCAGGCTTCAGCGTTAGCTGCCGAAGCGTTTGCCGCCTCGCGGGTTTGCTCTAAAGTTTGGCGAGCCGCGTCACGATTGGCGATGAGAGTAGTGAGTGTCTGGGCTTCAGTGGCGTGGGTTTGGGTTAACGACGTTAGCGTTTCACGGTGAGATTGAATCTCTTGCTGTGCCCGCACGATCGCCGCTTCAGCCTGTTGGCGCTGGGTTTGCATTTCTTGCTCTTGCCGCTGAAGTTGGCGCAACTCGGCTTCGCGGGTTGCCAGAGTCGATTGCAACGTGAGCAATTCTTCTTCGCCCAGAGCTTTGACGCGTTGATTTAGTTGCTCTAACTCAGCCGACGCCTGCTGAATCACAGTTGAGATCGCGGCTAGTTGCTCAGTCAGCTCTGCGATCGCTTTTTCATCATGGGCAATTTGCTGTTCTAAGCGAGTCACAGCCTGCTCCGACTGGCGGTAACGAATCACAATTTCCCATTGCTCTTTCGTCTGTACCTCTGCTCGTAATTTCTGATACTTCTCGGCTTTGACCCGATCTTGAGCAAGGCGATCGCGCTGTTCAATTAATTCACGTTCCACGATGCGGTAGCGGTCTTCTTGCTCTTTTACCGCATCTAGCTTTTCTTTCGCCTGATTAATTTTGCGATCGAAGGTGGCAACCCCCGCCAGTTCATCAATAATCTCACGCCGTTCGCGCGAGTTCATTGAGATGATACGGGTAACATCCCCCTGCAGCACAACGTTGTAGCCTTCGGGATAGATCCGCAGGCGATTGAGTTCTTCGTGCAACTCAGTCAGGGTGCAGGGTTCGCCGTTGATGTAGTAATTAGAGGTATAGGTGCCCTGCTGTGTTACGCGCAACTTACGCGTGACACTCCATTCCCGCACAGGTGTGCCATTTGAGCCATTTTCAACGTGATGTCCATTGGTTGACTGTCCGTTTGTAGAGGCGGCTTCGTTGAGAGCTTCCAGCGTTTCACCATGCACCATCTCGGTAACTTGACGCTCAATCTCCGCTTCGAGTAGCTCTGGTTCATCCGTCAGGTCAAAGGTAACGGTGACGCTGGCTTCAACGGTGGCGCGGCTACGAGAAGTTTGGGTGTGGTTCACCAGATCCGGCAGACGCTCAGCCCGCATCCCTTTTGAGCCTGCTAAGCCCAAACAAAAGAGGAGCGCATCAATTAAGTTGGATTTGCCAGAACCATTTGGCCCGGAAATCACTGTAAAACCAGGCAACAACGGAATCTGCGTTGTGCCTCCAAAAGACTTAAAGTTGGTCAGTTCCAGCCGCTTGATGTACACAGATTGCGGTTGCGAGGAAATGCAAGTTTAGTTTAACGATAAAATCACCCTGCGAAGCAGAAGGTTCTATTAATTACCAATGTAGCAGAACAAGTGTTCTACGCGCCGTGATGGGCGATCGCTCTGGTCGAAGAATTAAGAATCGTTCAGGACATTGACTCTACAGTTTTTGTAGAGTCTGTTTATGAATACAGGCTGCGTTATGCCGATCAGGTAGTTAACGCTGAACAGCTCCCTCCAATCTGCAACTCCCTACACCTACTCACCAGCAAACGGCAACCGCTGAGTTACCCAAATCGTCTTCCCTTCCTCATCTGTGATCAGCCGTGCTAAACGCCAGGTTTTATTCTCTTTTTGGCGCTGCAAGTAAATCTCAAAGGGATTTTTAGTTCGTGACACTTCACGCTTGGGGGCTTTTAGAGTGTAATCATAGGTGCCGCGAATCTGATAACCCGGTAAATCATCAATCTGTAGGGATGTTTTTTCAGTGATGGCAACATGGCTGATTGAAAAGTCATCCCACCCCTCTGCTTTGCGAATCTGGCGGCTCAACTCATCCTGCACCTGCCCAACCTGAATCGCCAGAGCCTGTTCAACCACCTGATGATCGGGAGCAAACCCGACACTACACGCAGACAAAAGCAGCAGCATTAAAACGCTAATGCAACTCCGCCAGACCCACTTCTGATAACCCTGCAGGGCAGAGGTGAAATAATGAGTAGGTCGGCCAACAATCGTTTGTTGCAAGGAAGAGTAAAACATAGAAGGTGTACTTTTTCCTGGTTCCTCTTGAGGACGAGCTGATTTTGGATTGAGTTTGATTAGACTCAAGACATACGGTTGGATACTAAGCAATCGCGGTGCAGAGTGCAAGACTTTGTAGCTGCTACAGAAATTTATGACCGAATCGTTGTTCACTGGTTTAGACCACTCTGAAGAAGCCGAAGCGATCGCAGCTGATCTGCTGCACTATTACGATTTTGAACTAGGAGGGTTCACTGTCGAGCATCTGATTGAGCGCTGGTCAAAAGCATACTCCTCAGATTGGATCTTGCTAGCAGTTGTTGAAGCACTCTATCAAGGTCGCTACAAAGCCGTTTCAGTTGACCAACTCCTCTTGCTCTGGCAACGTCGGGAGCAACCTCTAACTCACTTTAACCGGGAATTTGAGCTGCTGGTCAGTCAACGCTTGCCCCGCAAACTCTTTGATACTGAAGCCAGTCCCGAAGCTGAAGAAACCTTCACCACACGGGGGCAGCAGTTCTTCTCTAACCTGCAAAGCCTTACCGAAGAAGTTATGGCGATGCCGCCCACCCCCGCGCCATTTGACTGGAGAAACAAACTAGAAAAACGCTTTACACCCGCGCGATCGCCCGTTCAAACCTCCTCCCCGCAGCCTACGCCGCCTTATCGGCCCAACTGGTTGGCCTATGCCGAGCATAAAGAGCCAATTCAACAATTTACGCCTCAGATTGACCCATCTGACTTTCACGCCAAGCTAAAAGCCGTAGCCGATAGCGAATTTAACTCATTGCCACCACAAGCCTTAGCCCCAACACCCGAAAAACAAGACCCACCTTTACCCCCTGTATCCGAGAATTCGCATCTGACAGACGCATAGCGAGGGGTAAGATAAGAGGTTGTTGCAGTTGGGATGGTAACAATGCGGATTTTGATCATGGGAGGTACCCGGTTTATTGGGGTGTACCTGACGCGCCTGCTCGTTAACCAGGGACACGAGGTTGTACTGTTTAACCGGGGCAACAAGCCTGCACCGATCGCAGGTGTACAAGAAATTCACGGCGATCGCACCAACCCGGCTGATATCACCGAAAAGCTAAAAGGTGAAAGCTTCGATGCCATTTTTGACAACAACGGGCGTGAGCTAAGCGACACACAACCGCTAGTTGAGGCGTTTCACGGGAAGGTCGAACATTTTGTCTACATGAGTTCGGCGGGGGTTTACCTGAAGTCTGACCAAATGCCCCATATTGAGGGGGATGCCGTCGATCCCAAGAGTCGCCACAAAGGAAAACACGAAACAGAGACTTACCTGGCCCACCACGATGTGCCATTTACTTCTATTCGCCCAACTTATATCTACGGCCCTCAAAACTACAACGATTTAGAAGCCTGGTTCTTTGATCGGATTGTGCGCGATCGCCCAATTCCCATTCCAGGACACGGACAGCACTTCACACAATTCGGGCACGTCGATGACCTGGCTCACGCCATGAGCCTCCTGTTAGGCAACCCAAAGGCGATCGGGCAAATTTACAACGTCTCTGGCGAACGGTTTGTCACGTTTGATGGACTTGCTAAAGCTTGTATCGTAGCGGCTGGCAAGTCACCAGATGACTTTAAACTCGTACACTACGACCCCAAGAAATTTGACTTTGGTAAGCGCAAGGCCTTCCCCATGCGAACCCAACACTTTTTTGCCTCAATTCAAAAAGCAAAAGCCGATCTTCACTGGGAACCAAAGTATGATTTGCTGTCAGGGTTGAAAGATTCATTTCAGCACGACTATCTCGCCACAGGTAGAGATAAAGCGGAGATTGACTTTTCTGTAGACGACGAAATTTTGGCAGCCATCTGAGGGATTTGATTGTGGGTATCGTTGGGAACTTGTTATTACTTCTCGTGGGAAGTCTGGTCGGGCTATTTCTCTTGGCATTGCTGGCGATTGAGTGGCAATATCGCCGCCGTCCGGGCAATAAATTAGAAGTGACCGTCGGTGACTGGCACACAGATCGCAACGATCCCCATCACTATCAACTGGTTGGGCGTTTAGAGCTGATTAACCGCACCCGCAAGCTTGAAATCATGGTGCCCGAAATCGGGGCTGATGTGCGTCTTTTGTCAGACGACAGCTTAGAAGGCGTCAGAACTGAGGCTCAGGTGATTCCCTTAGCAGAGGATGCAACTGCTCGCCGCGATCGCTACTGGGAAGGTTACATTGTGAAGCGTAAACCTGTCCCAATCAAAGTAGTAGTCGATATTTGGGGTGATAACCTGAGCACCTTAAAATCAGCCTGGGTCAAAGTCAACTACATCAAATATGGACCGGAGGGGCGGTTGTTTGGTACTCGACATGTCGTAGTGCCGCTCAAGTTTCCCCAGCCAGAAGACTCAAGAAATTGGCGCACCACCGAAGTCTCTGAAGTTTTACCCATCCGCACCCATCTATTGACCCCACTCGACCATCCCGTAGAAGTCGTCAAGCGCTACGTTCTCCCCAATGCCAAACCAGGGGATATCGTGACAATTGGCGAATCGCCGATCGCCATCATGCAAGGGCGCTTCCGCCATCCCAGCGAAATCAAACCAGGTTGGGTCGCCAAACGGCTGTGCTACCTGTTTTTACCCACCTCCAGTCTGGCGACTGCTTGCGGTTTGCAATCTCTGGTGGATATTGTCGGGCCTGTACGAGTTTTATTTGCGTTTTTAGCAGGGGCGATCGCTAAGGCTGTTCTCCGCAAGCCGGGAGTGTTCTATCAACTGGCAGGTGAGCAAGCCCGATTGATCGATGATGTGACGGGCACTTTGCCGCCCTATGACCAATTCTTAGTGCTGGGTCCTGACAACTCCCAAGCAGTGGTCGATCAGATCAAGCGTGAAACTGGAATGTCAGCCGCGATCGTCGATGTGAATGACTTGAAGCGTGTCAAAGTCTTGGCTGCCTCTTCTGACATTGCCCCCGGCTTGCTAGAAAAATCGCTGCTCTCTAATCCTGCGGGTAACGCCAACGAACAAACGCCTGTCGTTTTGATTCGTCCTTTAAACGGCTAATCTAGCCTGAACGTAAGGGGCATTCAGTGCTGCTCAGGCATATTCTCAATGCAGCCTGAGCTTAGACAATTCCTACACCTTAAAGTTGCGGGACTGTAGGTTAAATTTTGCTGACCTTTAACCTGCTAATCTCCAGGTTGAAATGGCTTCCGAATGGCAAATGAAATGGACTCGGCTGACTGTGCTGTCGAGGTCAACGATTGCGTTGTAGGGCGCTGAACGGCTGAATTGATCGGCTGCGCTGAGGACTGAGAAAGCGTCTGTGGTTCTGAAGCTTCCAACTCATCATGCTCAGGATGAAACGGTAAATTGGTCAGCTTACTGTAGTTAGAGGCGATCGCCAAAAAAGCCCCACCCAAAATAAAAATTGGCAGTGGCATGCTAAACGTTTGCAGCCAGTCAAACAACTCGGCCGCCCCAAATAACACGACAAAGCACGTAATCCAAACCCGCATCGCCCGATCAAATGAACTGCTACATCGCAGGATAGCCGATCTTTCCGCATTTGGGTGTACGGATATTGCCATCAAAATTCCTAGCCCTGATCTATATACTGATAGGGAAAGCGGTTGTAAAAAAAGATTATGCAAACTCCCAACACCTACGACACCGACAAACGCAAACTCTTGTCTACTGGCAGTCATGCATCCATTTTTATTAGCGCCTTAGTGGTCTCGATTGGCATCCCAATCGCAATTTTGGCTCTCTCCAACGATCCCGTTGTTAAAGACAACGCGAGAGAAGCTATTAACTTTCACATCAACGTGATGATTTATGGCGCTATTTTGGGCGTTTTAGGCTTTTTAACGTTTGGTTTAGCCCCCTGGTTACTGGGGCCATTGTGGTTTCTCTATCACTGGGGTTTAGCACTTTGGGCCGTTGTTCATTGTTTGGGCAAGCCCGACCAGCCATTCCGCTATCCATTTATTTTCCGACCGGTGTAGTTTGCCGAATTTGAGTAGATCTTCTGTTGATCGTATCTAAAACTGCAACCACGACAATTTGACAGTGCGCTCATCCTAATCTAATGAGAACACCTCATGCACTGACTTCAGCAGCCGCTCGGCTGCTTTTTATTTGTTTAATGGTATTGTGTATTTTTTGTGATGTCTGCTACTTTTTGTAGCAACATGTGCAGAAGAAATGCTTTTGATTGAGTTGAAGTAAAGTTTCTACCTGCTTTCTTGCTTGATCCTGTAAAAAGTCTATGGAGTTTCGGTTGAGCGATCGCGCCTTTCTAAGTGAAAGCACTACTTTTTGGAAGTAGATCTACCGAACCTTCGCCTTGTATTGTTAGTTTGGTTTCGTTAATTTCATTCATCTTCGCAGACTGGGGATCGATTGTGAGGAGATGCTGACAACTCTGGGATGGCTTTTGTGCATGGGGATCAGCGTTAACTCCGTAATTTCCGAAATTCCTGACAGTGGAGATTTGCTAGCAAGTTTAAGGATTGTCAATTGTCTCGCTCGTCCCATAGCATTGAAGCAGGAAGCGAGGATGGTATGATTTCGGCAGAAAATTAAGCATTTGTTCATTTGTTCATTTTTCATCCGTTCAATTAAGTGGAGTGAAATGTATGGCGCAGGCGCCGATATCACCTGTTGTGCTGATCATTCTGGATGGTTGGGGCTATCGCGAGGAGACAGATGGTAACGCCGTCCTTGCTGCCAATACCCCAGTTATCGATAGTCTCTGGGCTGCCTATCCGCACACCCTAATTCGCGCATCAGGTAAGGATGTTGGGTTACCTGATGGGCAAATGGGCAATTCAGAAGTAGGGCATCTCAACATTGGTGCGGGGCGAGTTGTGCCCCAAGAGTTAGTGCGAATCTCTGATGCAGTCGAAGACGGCACCCTGCTGAGCAATTCTGCACTCGTGACTGTCCTGCAATCGGTTTATCAATCCGGTGGCACGCTTCATCTAGTTGGTCTTTGTTCGGATGGAGGGGTGCATTCGCATATCAACCACCTCTTCGGCTTACTAGAGATGGCGAAAGACCAGCGGCTGACTGATGTTTGCATTCATGCCATTACCGATGGTCGAGATACCGCGCCCACATCGGGCAAACAATATATTGAGCAGATTGAGACTGAGTTAGCCCGTGTGGGTGTTGGCCGCATTGCAACGATTAGTGGTCGCTACTACGCAATGGATCGCGATCGCCGTTGGGATCGAGTTCAAAAAGCATATGAAGTTATGACCCAAGCCGGAGAAGGCGAAGGCAAGACTGCTTTAGAAATCCTAGAAGCCTCCTATGCAAATGGCAAAACAGACGAGTTCGTCCTGCCCACGCGGGTTGCTTCCGGTACGATTAAGCCAGGTGATGGAGTTGTCTTCTTCAACTTCCGTCCGGATCGCGCCCGTCAACTGACACAAGCTTTCATTGATCCAAAGTTTGATGGCTTCGAGCGCAAACTGGTTGAGTCGTTAGCGTTTGTTACGTTTACCCAATACGACCCGAATCTGCCTGTTGCGATCGCCTTTGAGCCGCAAAATCTCGACAATATTTTAGGTGAAGTGGTTGCTAAGCATGGGTTAAAGCAGTTTCGCACGGCTGAAACCGAGAAGTACGCTCATGTCACCTACTTTTTTAATGGGGGCCGCGAAGAACCGTTTGAAGGGGAAGACCGCGAGCTGATCGCCAGTCCTCAAGTGGCAACCTATGACAAACAGCCTTCGATGTCAGCCGATGCGGTCACAGATATCGCGATCGCGGCGATTGAAAAGCAGTTTTATTCCCTGGTTGTAATCAACTACGCCAACCCAGATATGGTGGGGCATACCGGCAAAATGGATGCTACCGTGAATGCTTTAGAAACGGTTGATCAATGCTTGGGGCGGTTACTAGAAGCTATTTCAAAAGCAGGTGGGACAGCGATCATCATTGCTGACCACGGAAACGCGGAGTTGATGTGGGATGAAAACCACAATCCTTGGACGGCGCACACAACGAACCCCGTTCCCTTTATTCTGATAGAAGGGGAAGGGTTGAAAATTCCGGGGCATGGAACCGAGGTGCCTCTACGAGCCGATGGGCGACTGTCAGATGTGGCTCCTACTATTCTGGAGATCCTCAAGCTGCCTCAACCTTCTGAAATGACGGGGCGATCGATGATTGCTTCATCAGATTTGGAGGTTCGCCCAAATCGTACCCCCGTTCGTTTGGGACGTTAATGTTTACGACTGAGAGTGTGTCATGACGATAACCACTGTAATGCAAGTGTTATGGGCATTATCTGCCCTGGGTTTGATTGTGCTGGTCTTGTTGCACAGCCCTAAAGGAGATGGCTTGGGTGGTTTAGGTGGTCAAGCACAGCTATTCACCAGCACCAAAAGTGCAGAAGTGACCTTAAACCGATTGACCTGGGCCTTGACCGCGATTTTTATGGGGTTGACGGTTGTGCTGAGTGCGAACTGGTTGACTAGCTAGAGGGTTTCAAGTGCGCCGATATTACATCAGGCAACTATTTGGGCGATCGCAATTTTGGCGATCGCTACTTTTTTCGGTGCTTTTCTCCCTGATTTTTAGCGGGTTTGCCTACGCGATCGCAAACCAAGTCAATCTGGCTCAACTGCCACAACTCCATGATCGGCTGGCTCAACAACAACTCCTAGAGGAGTTTGCTACCGCTAAGCCGCATCCGATGCCGCCTCAACTGTCAGTCTGGCGGTCGCCTGACCCAGAGGATTATTTTGATCAGATACAACCTGTTTCGGTTGGCTACCTGGTCTGGTCTGAGTTTCCAGTTAAGGTCTATGTCGAGCCGTCTCAGACGTTTGAGCAGGCCAATGACTTTTTAAAGAGACGCGCTGATGCCTGGGTGGCAGCCGTTCAAACGGCAGTCCAGGAATGGGCCGACTATTTACCGCTAGAGCTGGTGCCATCACCAGAAGCGGCGGATATTACCATTTGGCGTAAAGTGCCACCGTTGCAATTTGAAACGGATGAGCAAGGCAAAATTCGCCCTGCCCGTGCGCGATCGGCAGAAACCCGCTTTGAGCTTTATCGCAAGGCATCGCCACCCAGGCTAGCCCATCGATTCTCAATCTGGTTGCGCCCTGATCAAGCGCAGGGTTATTTTCTAGCTGCCGCTCGGCATGAGTTAGGCCATGCCCTCGGTATTTGGGGACATAGTCCGCTTCAAACCGATGCGCTTTACTTTTCACAGGTACGCACTCCCCCCCCGATCTCAGCCCGCGATGTCAACACGCTGAAGCGAGTCTATGAACAACCCACCCGTTTAGGTTGGGCACAAATGGGCGATCGCGTGTCTGTCACGTCGTACTGATTTAGCGTGCCCCAGCTCTGATAGCGGAGTTGGCTAATTGCACCAGGTCGGCTTGCTCACCGTTTTTACCGACGACTCGATACAGAATATCCTTGCTGCGCCATTCGACCATTGCCGTGCAGTACGCGCCACAGGCGTTGTAGAAAATTCCTTGCACGCCGTTAGCAAGCTGAATATTCCTAAACGTGTCCATCGGATTGGTTTCTTGTCCATCTAGCATTTCGGTAAATTGCCCGTTTCGTTCAGCTATGAAAGAACCGACGTAGCAGGCACCAGCGCGGCAGCCAGGAGTGAGATACAACCCGACTTCGTAGCTATCGGGCGTAGTCTGTATATCGTAGTCAACCTCCAAATCAGAGGCAAAAATCTCAGTTGGCAAAAAGATTGGCACACTGGTATTGCCTTTGAGCTGTGGCAATACCTTGGCTAATGGAAAAGGCACAAGAGGCTGAGCGTCTGCCCGATAGGGATCTTTTTGAACCGGAAATTTGCTTGCAAAAGTTACCCAGCGATTTTCTTTGCCACCTGAGAAGTCAAGCTTGGGAATTGCCATAGTCTCGGCTTTAACGCCGGGGCGAAAATCTGGTTTGTTGTAAGCCCGCAAGATTGCAGTAGACTCAGCGCCCTTAAAACCATAGGCGATCGCAATATCATCGGTTAACTGACAAGCAACTCGAAAGGTGCCTTTATTGAGGTTGCCATTTGCAGCTTCGTAATCCCACAAGTAGCCAGCCGCCGTCTGATTGCGTTGACAAAGGTAGTGAGAAATCTCAAACATCTTGGCGAGATGCACGTCATAGCGGCTCAGTTTGCCTTGTCCTGCTGCTAGGGTGACATCTGGGTCAGGCACCGTAAAGCGTAAGGATTGCCAATGGATCCGGGTGGATGGTTCGTAGTCATACCAACGAATTTCGGTAATAGGTAGCTCAACCTGAGCAACTGCGGCCACAGGTGCGATCGCCGCCGCAATTCCTGCGCCCAGCAAGCTAGACCGTAATAGGGTGAAGAGAGACATAAGAGAGTGAGCACGAAGAGAGATAGGTTAATCCTATATTCACCAACCAATAGAGCATTTCCGACAGATTACGGCTTTCTCAAAAGATTTCAGGCAATTTTTGTGACGCACTTGAGACAGCTTTCAGTAATACCACTAAACATAAAAGCCTAGCTTGTCGAAAGCCAGGCTTGTGAGCTGCAGTATCGGCGATCGCCTTTAGTAGTTAATTTGACGTTACTGAGTGTAGATAGAATTTTTAGATAAGCATCCCCTTGGACTTTAGACTAAATGCAATTTTCCACTATACGTAAGGGCAAACAGCCGTATAGCCTTGCGGCAATAGCCTTTGACATGGCTTCGCTAGGGCTGCGCTAGCGCCTTTTTGAAGGTGGCGTATTTTTTGAATTAGTCCAAACTCCAAATCTCCATGTTAGGTGCATTGTCTCCGATGGAGATGCTGCGCGAACGCGAAACGCCCTGACGGAATTCAGCAGTTCTCAGTATGAGAACCATTCTCAGTTTTTGCACAACGGCAACGGCTGAAACATTCATTCTCCCGTTAACTTTGTGCAGAAATCAGTGCCTTTTTAACTTGGAAAACAGTACAAAAGCACCAAAATGAGAATTGCTGTACGGAATTTATAGCCTGATCAGCAACGCCGTTAATGTTGTAAGGTAAGTTTTTTGCTAAACACCTAGCGATTTTTAAGCGCCCGTTGCATGTTGCGCTGGTCTTCGCGTTTTTTAATGTCTTCGCGCTTGTCGTGCAACTTCTTACCGCGAGCCAAGCCAATCACAACTTTTACCCAGCCGCGCTTCAAATACATTTTGAGGGGTACCAGGGTTAAGCCTTGCTGCTGCACTTGCCCGGTAAGCTTACGCAACTCAGCTTTGTGGAGTAATAATTTGCGAGTGCGGCGCGGGTCATGGTTAAAGGCTTGCCCAGTGGTCTCGTGGGCCGAAATTTGCACATTCATCAAAAGGGCTTCACCGTTGCGAATCAGGGCAAAACCATCTCTTAGATTGACTTTACCAGCTCGTGCGGATTTTACCTCAGTCCCTTTTAGCTCGACTCCAGCTTCATAGGTTTCGAGGATCTCGTACTGAAATCGGGCTTGACGGTTATCGCTGATGATTTTGTAGCCGTCGTTGCTGTCTGCCATAGGCTTTTTGAACGTTCACTCGTGCGATCGCAATTTTTAATCTTGCGCTTTTTAGATTTACTTTTTGGTGAGAGATCTAATCTAGCGCTTTCAGAGAAATAACTGGTAGTGCCTGTGAGAGATTGTTGCTTAAAAGTCGCTCAACTTTTTTGAGGAAACCATTTGAGCCAGCTTTGCGTCTAACTGGTAAGTACTAATTTTTGCCAATTTTTCTTTTGATTACGACAAGCACAAATCGGGAATTCTAAGTTTGCGCGATCGCCCTTCTAACTGAAATCGTACTTTTAGCTTGCAGAATTCTCCACTGACTTTTGTCATTCGTTGCTGTAATTGTTGTTGCATAGCGTTTCATCACCACCATCGTCCTATGTTGAATCTAGGTTTACGGGCAGCTTCCCAAGCTCGCCGCCGCATTTTTTATCCGATCATCTCCGTTGTGGTTGCGCTCAGCATTTTCTTGGGGCAACCGCTGGTATCACAAGCACTTCCCTGGGCAGAAATTATTCTGCAAGGGGTGCAGGTGATTCAGCTTGCCAATCTCTCCGATCGCCAGGAGGTTGCTTTAGGCAATCAGATTAACCAGGAAGTGCTGCGGCAAGTGCGGCTCAACCGCGATCGACAACTTAACGCCTACATCAATGACATTGGGCAACGTTTAGTTAAAACAAGCACCCGTCGTCAGATTCCATACACGTTCCAAGTTGTGCAAAGCGACCAGGTCAACGCTTTTGCCACGATGGGCGGCTTTGTCTATGTCAATACTGGCTTGATCAAAGCAGCCGATAACGAGGCTCAGCTTGCTAGTGTGATGGCGCATGAAATTGGACACATTGTCGGACGGCACGCTGTTAACCAGATGAAAGAGCAAGCCACTGTTGGCCTCGGTGCAGCCGCTGCTGGCTTGAACCGGAACCAGGCTGTTGCTTTAGGGGTTGAGTTAGCTCTCCGTCGTCCTCATAGCCGTAAAGCAGAATACGAAGCCGATTCGCTGGGGTTACGAATGCTGGCTAATTCTGGCTATGCCCCATCTGCTATGCCAGCCTTTATGAAAAAACTGGTCTCAGCCTCTCAACCACCGACATTCTTGAGTACACACCCGGCCACCACCGATCGCATCGCTCGGATGAATGAGATGATTCCAGCTGCGCGGCGAGATGTTGGCGAGGGGCTAGACAGCAGCGAATACAGACGCCTGACCAGCTCTGTGCGCTAAGACTGACTTTAGACTAAGACAAAGTCCAATTAAGTCGGGGTTGTGAAAGGAGTTTAGCTTCGGGCACAACCCCAGTTTTTCGGGGTTAAGTTAAGCCTGCTGAGAAAAGACAAGAACTTATCCTTTGACACCGCTGCTCGCCTCAGAAGGCACGATATAGCGTTGCATTAGCAGGAAGAACAAGAGAATCGGCAAGATCGACAAGACAGAACCCGCCGCAATCAGTCGCCAGTCCAGATTAAATGCGCCCGCCAGAGTCGCAACACCGAGCGGCAACGTCGTCAGTGGGGAGCCGGGTTTGAGGACAATCAGCGGCCAGAGAAAATCGCTCCAAGAGCCAATAAAGACGAAAATGGCAAGCGTCACCAGTGCCGGACGAATCGCAGGCAACATGACATACCACCACAGACCTAACTCCGAACACCCATCCATCCGGGCAGCTTCCTCTAATTCTTTGGGCACACCGAGAAAGGCTTGACGCAGCAGAAAAATGCCAAATGCAGAGGCGATTGCTGGGAAAATCACGCCTAAATAACTGTTGTATAAGCCCAACCGCACCGTTAACACGTAGAGTGGAATCATCACAATTTGAAAGGGAATCATGATGGTGGCGACGATCGCGGTAAAAATGAGTTCTCGACCGCGAAAATCAAGGCGGGCTAGGGGATAAGCAGCGAGCGCACAAAGAAGAAGATTAAGCCCAACGGTTAACACCGCAATCAGGGTGCTGTTGACCAGATACCGACCAAAGGGTATTGTTTTCCAGACCTTAAAAAAATACTCCAGGGTTGGCTGACGCGGGATGAGTTGTGGTGGAAATTGAAAAATGTCTTCGCTAGGCGACTTCATTGCAGTGCTGATGAGCCACACGAGCGGAACGAGCATCGCCACCGCGATCGCCCCCAACAAAGCGTACTGGGCAAACACCTGCCAAAATCGAGGAGTTCGTTGCATGGCTTAGATATGGATGGAATGCTAGACATTTTCTAATAATCTGGAGTCTCTGTGGGCTAGTTGGTGTGGCGATTCAAAAAAAACTTTCTGATCTCTTTACCTCCCTCGTCTCTAATCAGGACGATGAACCCAGCCACGGTGTCTTACCGGATTGGCTCACGTCTACTTTTGCCAGTCAGTGGTGGAAGCAGGCTCAAGATTGGCTGATCTTGGGCTGTCTGTGGCTGCTTGTTGTGTTGAGCGATCGACTCTGGCTCCGGCTTGACCGCACCATTCCCGCTTGGGATCAGGCTGACTATTTGAATCTCGCACTCTATCACTGGCGGCACTTTCAGCAGTTTGAACCGACGAACACCTGGTGGACTGAGTTATGGCATCTGTCTAGCAAATATCCGCCCTTTGTTTTTTTCGCCACAGTGCCCATCCTGAATCTGCTAGGGCCGGGGGTTGACCAGGCTGTCTGGGTGAATGCTGGCTTTAGTTTGGTCTTGCTGGTCTCAGTTTACCTGCTGGGGCGACGGCTCTTTTATCGGCAAGTTGGGCTACTCGCGGCGGCTATCTGCCTGCTGATGCCGGGGCTTTACCGCATCCGAGTGGATTACTTACTCGACTATGGGTTAGCCGCAATGGTGGCACTGTGCTTTTGCTGTTTGACCTACTGGTGGAGTCTGGGGCAAAACCTGCCATTTTTTGGGCAATCGACCCAGTCAGCTACTTCAAAATACCAGTGGTTATATCAATGGCTCTGGGCGATCGCCATGGGCCTTACGGCGGGGCTGGCGGTTTTAACCAAGCAAACCGCATTCCTGTTCATTTTTGTGCCGTTTGCCTGGGCCTTCGTCTGGAGCGTGTGGAAACGCCGTTGGGGGCAGGTTTATCAACTTGCGATCGCGACCATCCTTGCTTGGGCAGTGCTGTATCCCTGGCTGAAGTACAATTGGCTCCTGGTTTTTAGCGCGATTCCGCGAGCTACACTCAAGTCTGCGACCCAAGAAGGGGATCCGGCGCTGACATCCTTACTGGCATGGACTTATTACCTCAAGATTTCGCCTGATCTAGTTAGTTGGTTGCCTCTCATCGTTGCCCCTCTGGGACTGGTGTTTTACTGGCGGCAGACTGTGGTGGGGCGGCAATGGACGAAAATCAATCGGCTTGATCGCCCAACTACGCGAGAAGAAAAAGCCGAAGCGTACCAAGCCTCGTGGCGATCGCTGGCATGGCTGCTTGTTTTTTTGGTAGGCAGTTACTTGCTTAGCTCACTCAATCCTAATAAGGATCCACGCTACATCACGACACTTTTGCCGCAGCTAGCGGTTGTGCTCGCTTACGGTCTGCTGCTGATTCCCTATCGGTGGCAAACTATCTCTTGGACAACGTTGGGGGTGACAGCCCTGGTGGCAATTCTCAATCTGTTTCCGGTGCTGCCAGCCAATGTGCGGATCCTGCCATTTCAAACACCGTTGACGCTCCAGCAAGCCTACCGAGGGAAACCCCTGCCCCACGAACAAATCATGGCAGAGGTGATCAAAACCGAACCCTATTTGCGATCGGTGATTGGGGTAATGACTTCCACCCCTGAAGTAAACCAGCACAACATCAACCTATTTGGCCTTCTGAGTGATTTTCAGTTGCGGGGGCGACAAGTCGGCAGTCGCAGCAAGCAAGTTGCCCAAGAAGCGCAGCTATTATCCTGGTTTTTGGTGCAGCTTGATCAACAGGGTGTACCGCGATCGGCCTCTCCTACAGGTATTCCACCAAAGCAACAGTTGCTCTCCATTCTGGAAAAGAGTGGTGACTTTCAAGAGCAAAAACGCTGGCAATTGCCAGATGGGAATACCTTAAAGCTGTTTCATCGAAAACTGGCACCGCTTGAAATTCAACCACTCTCAGCCAAGTCGATCGCCAATCGGGCTGATACGTGTTGTGTCCCAACGGGGGGTAGCTCAACCGTGGCGTCGGCTACCACTGCAATCCCGCTTCAATTACGTCAAGTTTTAATTCCAGAACGGGTGCCACCGGGACAACCCGTACCAGTGACGTACCGCTGGCAGGGCAACTGGCCAGATCTGGCAAATAGCTTGATGTTGATTAGTTGGGTGCCTGTGCCAAATTCGACAGGTGAAACAACCACCACTGCAGCACCGCCTCCAACTAAACCCAGTCCCACTAGAAGTCGCTGGTTTCATGACCACGCGATCGCCTTGGGACGGTTGTATACCGATCCTGGAACGCAGGAAGCTCCGCTTTACCATGTGGTTGAGCGCCTATCAATGCTGCCTCCAGCTGACTTAGCACCCGGCACCTATCAACTTTTGGTTGTGCGCCGCGATCGCCAAACTGGTAAAACAACACCGATGCCTGTGCCGCCGACCCAAATCACGATTGACCCGGCTGCACCACCCCAAAAGCCGCTGTTTCCGGTGGATCCAGTGAGCCAGTTTCGCCTGCAAGCCGCTCGCTTACCAGAGGGCATCGAAGTTTATGACAAAATTGCCCGCCAAATCGAGATTCTCAACACTTTTGATCCGGGGCAAGATTTTCATGCTCAGGCGCTGGAATCTATGGAGTATCGGCTCAAGCAGGAACCGAAAAACCGCGAGTTTGCCTATGGTCTGGCCCTCAACCACGTGCTGAATCGGCGGGTAGAACCTGCGATCGCGGCCTTAGAGCGAGTGACCCAACTGGATCCTAAAAATCCCAATGCGTTTGGCTATTTGGCTTTTGTCAATCTCTATGGGTTTCGCCCTAGAGCCGCACAACCAGCGATTGATACCGCCCTTAAACTCAACCCAAATTTGCCAGAGCTTCACCTTTTGAATGGTGTATCGGCGTTACTTCAGGGCAATGTCGTCAAAACATGGCAAAGCATTCAGACCTATCAGGCTAAGGAGAAAGCCCAAGCACCAAAAAAGTAGGGCTACTTCGTGGCTACCACCGCAAGATTCCAGGCCATCCGCTTCATCAAGGGAAGTTGCTTCAGCATGGCATCGATGCGCTCAAGCTGTTGATAGGTTGGGGCAAGCCGCTGATGCTCCAAAATAATCTTTTTCCAGTAACGCTCTTGATTGGGGTTAACGCGCTCAACCAGGTAAAAGCGCAGAAAAATCCATAGAGTCGCCAACCAAAAGGTGTCATACTCTACCTGCGAAAAGCGCGATCGCACCTGGTTCACAATGTTGATGTGGAGGGGGGTTTCGTCTTCTGTGCGAACCTCGGTTGCGATGCGACGGTAAACATTGATTACTGGGTTATGTCGGAGTGGATCCCAAAAGCAAACTTTGCCACCCGGCTTCACCACCCGATGCATCTCTTGCAGCGCCAGCAATGGATCCGGGATGTGATGCATCAGGTTAGCGGCATACACGATGTCGAACGTGTTGTCGGGAATGGCGATCGCCATTGCGTTAATGGTTTGCCCTTCAATTTCAACACCGTTTGCGGCGGCAAGTTTGAGGGCTACCTCGACCATGCCAGGTGAATAGTCCGCAGCGACGCAGCGTGCCCCCTTGCTAGCAAAATAAACGCTATTCTCACCCGCGCCACAGCCCAGATCTAGCAAGTATTTGCCGCGCACATCCCCCAGATGATGCAGGATAAATCGATTTTCAGGTGCGGTACAGGCCTCAAAGTAGTCTGCCACGCGAATCCCATCTACATCGATCGCGCTTGCCCATTGGTCATGAAACGCGCGTTCTTTTTGCAGAGTGTCGTCTTGCATGCCAGCTCCTACCAAGCGCCACGTTTTCCACTGGGGCGCACTGTCATCCAATTAGTGCGAGCCATCGCTAATTGATCTTCAGTCAGCTTCGCCCCGGTCAGGTTGGCTCCACATAAGTTTGCTCCGCGCAAGTTGGCGTTCAGCAGGTAAGCAGCACTCAAGTCAGCGCCACGCAGGTCAGCCCCCTCAAGGTCGGCGTTACTCATGTAAGCTTTCGCCATGTTAGCATCACGCAAATTGGCCCGATTGAGGTTCGCTCGCCCAAAATCAGCATTAGTTAAATTTGCACCTTGCAAATTAATGCGGCTCAGGTTGGCCTGGTGAAAGTTGGCCCCGGACAAGTTCGCTTTCGGCAGGTTGAGCGAGTTGAGGTCATGCGAGGCAAAATCTCGCTTCCCCTTGCTGTAATAGCTCTGTAACCCTTCTGCGTCAAGCCGCATGGGTTGCTTGGGCTTTTCTCCGGTAAATTCTCGCCGCCGCCCAGCCGAGTTAGACCGCAACGAGCCGCTACCACCCCCCGTACGCCCATCGAGCCGCCCCCGCGTCAGGCCCGACTGCATACCGCTGGCATCTGTCGGACGAATCTGCCGCGATCTAATTGCCATTGCCGCACGTGCCGCTGGTGACGTGGCTGGGCCGCCGCTAGAGTCCGCTCCACCCCGGTAATCGCCCGGACGACGCAACGGCGAAGTACCTGGTCGTGGTGCTGTTACCATACTGTTCGCCAGACTATCGAGATACGGCTCTAAGTCCAACGCTCGAAAGATTTCATTCGCGGTTTGATAACGATGCCTGACCGACACCTCCAACATTTTCTTGAGAACCCCTTTGAAGTGGTCGCTAATGTGGACGTGTTTTTCCCACATCAACTCACCCGTAGTGGGGTCGTAGTCTAAATCTTTGGGCGATCGCCCGGTTAAGAGATAGATACAGGTGACCCCCAGCGCATAAATGTCGCTCGCAGGCACCGGACGCATCGCCATTTGCTCAGGTGGGGCAAAACCCGGTGTGCCAATTGCGTAGGAGGTAAAAGCTGTCTGCTCGGAATTTGTGTTTGTCTGCTGGTTTTGATATTTCACAGCGCCAAAGTCAATCAGCACCAGTTTGCAATCTTGCGCCCGTCGAATCATGTTGGCGGGTTTAATGTCGCGGTGGATTACCCGATTGCTATGGATGTACTCCAGCACTGGCAGGATTTCGCTGAGAAACTGTTTGACCCCAGCTTCGCTAAAAGGGCCAGATCGCTTCACCTCTTGCTGGAGGGTGGATCCACTGACATATTCTTGAACAAGATAAAATTCTTGATTGGCTTCAAAATAGTCGAGTAAGCGGGGTACTTGCGGGTGATTACCGATACGTCCCAGCGTTTGGGCTTCACGCTCAAATAGCTCGCGCGCCATCTGCATCATGTGGGGAGCGGTAGCATTTGGGCGCAGCTGTTTAATCACACAGTTGGGATGCCCCGGCAGCGATTCATCAATGGCCAAGAAGGTGGCACCAAAACCGCCTTGCCCCAGGGCTTGAATCACCCGGTAGCGATCGCGCAAGAGCAAACCCGAGCCACAGGCTTGGCAAATATTGACATCAGAAGGATTCTGAGGATTGGGGCAGACCGGGTTCAGGCAGTAGCTCATGTAGCCTTGCTCGTTATAGATTCAACCACTGGGGTGGAGCCTTTTATTCCATTATGGAGAAGTTTGGCAAAGAAGCGAAGTGGCGTTCCTGCGGGATATCTATTAAAGAGTTGCTGAAGACAACTCGATCCGGCGTTAAAGAGAAAATAAATCCTGCTAAATGTACGGATCTTAAACCATTGTTAGGACACACCCTAACTATAAATTGCCCAAAAGCCCGATCTGAGCAACAGGATAATACCCCACATATAGTTAATACCTAAGCTTTGGCGAGATTCCGAAATCTATTTCGACTTTGCGCTAGCACTCAAGGGCGAGAAACACGACGATCGCCCACTCAACGGTAGAATGGTTCAGGTCACAGCTTGCTTAACAATTTTTTGCTAACGAGAGGTTGGTCATGAACTTCGGACATATCAACCATAAGCTGTTACTCGCGCGACAATGCCCAACTTAGCGGCTGTCTGCCTGTCGCCCTAAACTGCAAAGCTCAAACTTTGCTCTAGCCCAGTGTAAATGTCTTAAGTCAATATGCGAATTTCTCTGAATTGGTTAAAAGAACTGGTTGAGATCACGATGAGTCCCGCTGAGCTAGCCGATTTGCTAACAATGGCAGGGTTTGAGGTTGAAGATATTGAAGATCGTCGCACCTGGGCAGATGGCGTCGTTGTTGGCAAAGTGCTCGATCGCCAACCGCACCCAAACGCAGACAAGCTCAGCGTCTGTCAGGTAGACATCGGTGCCGAGACCCCTTCAACGATTGTGTGCGGCGCAGCAAATGTAAAAGCAGGCTTATACGTGCCCGTGGCAACGCTTGGCACCTATTTACCCAAAATTGATTTGAAGATTAAACCCGCTAAACTACGCGGTGTTCAGTCTGAGGGCATGATCTGCTCACTCTCCGAACTGGGCTTAGTCAAAGAATCCGAAGGGATCCATAGCTTCGCGGATGAGACGGTGGCGATCGGAGCCGATGTGCGCCCGTTATTAGGCTTGGATGATGTCATCTTAGATTTAACATCCACGGCAAATCGAGCCGATGCCTTGAGTATGGTTGGCATTGCGCGTGAAGTTGCCGCTTTGACGGGGGCAAAATTGACCCTGCCTGAGCCGGAAGCTCCCACTATCCCAGCAGATGCAAGTAAGTTGACGCTTAAGATTGCCGAGACTCAAGCCTGCCCAACTTATATTGGCACCGTGATTGAGTCAGTAAAAATTGCCCCTTCTCCTGTCTGGTTACAGCAACGGTTACAGGCAGCTGGAGTCCGCCCGATTAACAATGTGGTCGATGCCACAAACTACGTCCTCTTAGAGTCGGGACAACCCCTGCACGCCTTCGATCGCGATCGCCTACAACAGGTGATTGGCGACGCATCACTCCAGATGGAAGTGCGCTTTGCTGAAGCGGGCGAAACCCTGAAAACGCTGGATGGTCAGGTGCGATCGCTGAGTGAGACAAACCTTTTGATTACGGCCAACAACCATCCCGTTGCCCTGGCAGGTGTGATGGGAGGCGAAGCAACTGAGGTCTTTGAAGGCACGACCAATCTAATGCTAGAAGCCGCTCTGTTTGACTCAGCCGTAATTCGTCGCTCGGCTCGCGCTCAAGGTCTGCGCACTGAAGCATCGGCTCGTTATGAGCGGGGTGTGAATGAAGCAGAGTTAGGGCTAGCTTGCCGCCGAGCGATCGATCTCATTCGCGAAATGGCAGGCGGTGAGTTGGTCAGTCAGGCGATCGCCGATCATCGGGGCAACCAAACCCACACCCGCTCGATTGAGCTGCGCTTAGGGCGGATTAACCAAATCTTAGGGCCAACCCAACTCAACGGAGATATGGGTGAGCTACAACCAGCTGATGTCGAGCGAATTTTGCAAGCCCTTGGTTGTACGATTTCACCCATCAGTCCAACCCAAAGCTGGACGGTGACGGTTCCACCTTATCGCTATCGTGACCTGGAACGCGAGATTGACCTGATTGAGGAGATTGCCCGCGTCTACGGTTACAACAACTTCTGCGACACCTTACCCGAAAAAACAGAACCGGGTTATCTGTCTGTCGAGGAGGAGTTAAAGCGCAAGATTCGTGAAGTGTTTCGAGCGATCGGGCTGACCGAAGCGACTCATTACTCTGTCACCAAACCGGAGGGCGATCGCCAAATTGTCATCACAAACCCACTATTTAGTGAATACTCTGCCCTGCGGACAAATCTATTGAGTGGGTTGATTGATGCGTTTGAATACAACCTGGAGCAAGGGAATGGTTCGCTGAATGCCTTTGAGATTGGGCGCGTCTTTTGGTCAGACGAAGACGGCTTGCGGGAAGCCGAGTCGCTGGGTGGTGTAATTGGTGGCGACCCAACTCAAGGGAAGTGGCAACGGGCTGGACGCGATCAACCGTTGAATTGGTATGAAGCCAAGGGCTTGCTTGACAGTGCCTTTCAACGCTTAGGGCTAACGGTTGAATATCAACCTGATCGCCGCGATCCTCGTTTGCATCCAGGCCGCACCGCCTCTTTGTGGATTGATGGGGTGCGACTGGGGACGTTTGGGCAACTGCACCCTCAACTTCGCCGGGAAAAAGGCCTACCCGAAGCTGTATTTGGGTTTGAGCTTGATTTAGAAGTGTTGCTCGACGAGTTAAATGACGATGCATCCGTTGTGCGGCTATTTAAGCCTTACTCGGCCTATCCGGCATCTGATCGCGATATTGCTTTCTTCGTCAGTACGAATACCCTCGTGCGTGAACTAGAGCGCACGATCTGGCAAGCCGGAGGCACCCTGCTTGAATCGGTTGAGCTGTTTGACGAATATCGGGGGGATAATGTCGCTGAGGGGCAACGCAGCCTTGCGTTCCGTTTAGTCTATCGGGCGGGCGATCGCACTCTAACTGATGACGACATTGAACCTGTTCACCAGAAGGTGCGCGAAACGCTGGTTGATAAGTTTCGGGTTGAGCTGCGCAGCTAACCCCACAATCTGCTTTCTATCTAGACTGTGTTTTTTTGAAGTAAACCTAGCGCTCATGCCTAAATACGTTCTCACTGGCTCCTATTGCGAGGATGTGCTCGAAAAGCGGGCACCTTATCGGCAAGCCCATTTGGATGGGTTAGCCAAACAAAAAGAAAGCGGGGTTTTAATTACAATCGGCCCAACGCAAGACTTAAAGCTGGTATTCGGGATTTATGATGCACCTGACGAAACAACAGTACGTCAGTTGATTGAATCGGATCCCTACTGGCAGAATGGCATCTGGACTGAATACGATGTGAAAGAGTGGATCCAGGCACTTTAGGCTTCTACTTTGGGTTAAATACCCGCTCAGCAAACCCGCCCCTGATAAATTAATCTGACTTCACACCACTCAAATCTCTAAGAGTCGTGGGTCTAAAGCCTTTAAGAGGCGGGTTTTACCAAGATGGGGCATCTAATGCGAATATGGACAAATTTTTTGCGTGATTTGAGCGATCGCCGGAAGTTAGCAAAACGTCGAAAACGGCTTGCCCAATTCTCCGGAACTTGGACTTTACCTGTGCTGTCTACCCTCATGTTTCACGTCAACCAATCCACGGACTACTACTTCACGCTGAATCAAAAGGCAGCAAAGAATGAGCGAAATTGCGGTTGCAGTTAACAATGTATCCAAGTGCTTCCGACGCTACCATCGTCCAGTTGATCGGTTAAAAGAGTTGCTGTTGCCCGGCAGAAGTCAGGCACAGGAATTTTGGGCCTTGCGAAATGTCAGTCTAGAAATTCCGAAAGGGCATACGGTTGGTATTGTTGGGCGGAACGGGTCGGGCAAAAGTACCCTGCTTCAAATCATTGCAGGCACACTTCGCCCAACAATGGGAAACGTGACTGTCAATGGACGCATCGCTGCTTTATTAGAACTCGGTAGTGGGTTTAACCCTGAGTTTACAGGGCGGCAAAATGTTTTTTTTAATGGTCGTTTGTTAGGGCTAACCCCGCAAGAAATCGAAGCCAAATTTGACAGCATCTGGGAGTTTTCTGAGATTGGTGATTTTATTGATCAGCCCGTCAAAACTTACTCAAGCGGTATGTTTATTCGTCTTGCATTTGCAGTGGCGATTAGTGTTAATCCCGATATTTTAGTGATTGACGAAGCCCTCTCGGTTGGAGATGAAGCCTTTCAGCGCAAATGTTACGTTCGAATTCAAGACATTCAAGACCGCGGAGGAACTATTTTATTTGTTTCGCATTCGGCTAACAATGTGACCGAGTTTTGTGATTCTGCTGTTCTTTTAGATCACGGTGAACTGCTGTTAGAAGGCTCTGCAAAACTGGTGATCTCAAAGTATCAGAATTTGATTTATGCGGCGGGCGATCGCGTAGAAGCGATTCGGCAAGAAATTAGGCTCCTCAATCAAACTTCTCTCACTTTTGAGTCTGAATCAATTTCTCATCTGCCTGAGCCTGAAGTGGTTGGGCCTGCGTCTGAAGCAGAGCAAAGCTCTCTAGATGAGGCTTATATTCCTGAACTCGCACCTAAGAGTACGATTTTCTATCATTCTCATAGGGCAAAGATTGAAAATCCTCACATCACAACTCTTTCTGGACAAAAGGTCAATGTCCTCACTCGCCGAAAAAAGTATGTTTATACATATAGTGTCAAATTTACAGAAACGGCTCACAACGTAAAGTTTGGCATGTTGATCAAGACGAACACGGGCGCACCTTTGGGAGGTGCTACGACCCATGCGCGTTATCAATCGATTGAGCGAGTTGAGGCAGGTACTCAAATGACAATCAAATTTACGTTTCCATGCTTGTTACAGCCTGGAGTGTATTTCTTAAACGCGGGTGTAATAGCTCTAGACGAAGACCGAGAGATTTTTTTAGACCGACAGATTGATGCTGCTATGTTTCGGGTTCAGTTTCAGAAAGATTTATATGCAACTGAGAGCATCGACTTTTTGATTGAGCCAAAGTACGAAATTTGCCAAGCTGTCGATGAATTTTCTAATTACTCAGGCAAAAAAACGCTTTGAGGTCGCGATCGCAGTAGGTGAAGGTGACAAAAGGTTGACCAAAAACGCTAGGCTAGATCACCTGAAGGTCATATCTCAGGATTTAGCTGTGGCCACTTGCCCAATTTTAGATTTTTCTTTTGTAAAGAAAATTCAGTGATCGCCCCGATTAAGTGCCTTTGAAGGAAGATACGAATGAACAGTTCTCAAAAAACAGGCTTCACCTGCTGGCTGACAGGGCTTTCTGGGGCGGGGAAGTCAACGCTTGCGACGGCTCTGTCTGATGCTTTAGTGGGGCAGCAAGTTGCTCACGAACTGTTGGATGGCGATGTCGTTCGGACGAATCTTTCAAAGGGGTTAGGGTTCTCTCGTGAAGACAGAGATACCAACGTTTTACGGGTTGGTTTTGTCTGTAGTTTGTTGAACAAACATTCGATCAACACCATAGTTGCGCTGATCTCTCCCTACGAAGAGACGCGGGCAAAGTTACGAGCAATGTTACCAGGGTTCATTGAAATTTATGTCAACTGCCCTTTAGACGTTTGTATTGAACGTGACCCAAAAGGCTTATATAGACGAGCGATCGCAGGAGAAATCCCGGAATTCACAGGCATCTCATCGCCTTACGAACCACCTAATTCACCTGAAATCATTGTTTCAACCCATCAGGAGACAGTTGAGGAATCGGTTGACAAGATTTTGAATTATTTAAGTACCCATTGTTTTCTCTAATACCTGGTTAAGCAGGCATCACCAATTTCGTAGACACATTTGAAATGGAAACAGCATCCTCTCATCTTTCCAGTAAAGCCGTTCCTCTAGTCATTACAGGGATGCATCGGTCTGGGACTTCGTTGGCTGCCTCACTCTTGCAAAGTAGCGGTGTAGATGTCGGCAAGCGCTTGATGGGAGCCAGCGAATTCAACCGTAAAGGTCATTTTGAGAACCTTGACTTTGTTAATTTTCACCGCTCAGTTTTAGAGTCACAAGGGTTACACGAAGCTGGCTGGACATTGCAAGACACCTTTGAGATCACGTATCCACAGGTACAGCAAGCTCAGCAAATTATTGAACAAAACACGATCGCCCCTATCTGGGGCTGGAAAGACCCCCGTACCACTCTATTTCTCGACTTTTGGGCCAACTTATTGCCTGATGCTAAATTCCTTTTTCTGTATCGGGCACCCTGGGAAGTTGTAGATTCTCTGTTGCGCCGATCGCCCATTGATAAAGATATTTTTTTAGAGCGCCCTGATTACGCGGTGCAAATGTGGCTGCACTACAACCAGAAAGTTTTGCAATTTTGTGAACGATTTCCTGAGCGATCGCTGCTGGTGAGCGTTGATTCACTAACCCATCAGGTTGCCACTGTGATTACGGCAGTGAACACCAAATTTGGGCTTGATTTGGCGCATCCTGACAGCAACATCTACGATCAATCGCTCTTACACACTGAAATCTCAAAAACTAGCAGACCCTGCTTAATTCAGCATTATGTGCCAGAAGCTATCTCTGTTTATGAAGCGTTAACCCGCAAAGAAGTTGCTATGTTACAAAGCGAGGTCGATCAATCCTGGTTAACCGCTTTAGAGCTAAGCACTGGCTTAGACTGGGCATTTCAAGACTGGCTAGAGCAACATCGATTGCGGCACGAGTTGAAGACGTTGCAACAAGGTCAAGCATCCTACCAGCAACATCGAGAGCATCTTGAGCAAGAGGTTAGTCGGTTTGCTAACGAAAGTGCGTCCTTGAAAGAGCAAGTCGATATATTGGCAACAGATCTCGCGGCAGCTCGTCATGAGTTGGCACAGGCACAGGCGAATTTAGCCGCTCGCGAAGCTGCTTTAGCCCAATTGCAACAACATCAACACCAAGCTTTAGCCGAGTTGCAGCATCAACGCGAGGCAGAAAATCAGCAGCAGCAACAAATGATTCAACAATTGAGTGAATCATTAACGACAGCTAAAGCCCAAATAGCTGCTATAGAAACCAGCAAGTTTTGGAAAATACGGCAGCGTTGGTTTGGGCTAAAGCGAAAAATAGGGATCAATCGCTAAACAAGAGAAGACTGGCACAAAAATTTCGATTGCTGGCATGTGAAGCCTACCAATTACCCTAAAATGCGGCTACGACTGGAAGTAGAGGCATACGGAAGCTCTTTTCATTGGAGTTTAGTTGCCGATCGCCTCTCATAACGCACGTGGAGGCTTGATAAGATATAGCATTGGTCAGACTGTTGAACCCAACAACAGTTCAGTTCGAGCAGTCGGACGGTGACCAAATAGCCATTCTGACGCGAGCGATCGCAACGGCAGTAGAAGTCAAACCTAAGCATCTAGGGGCAAATGCAATGACGCGAATTGCGAACTATGCCATGAGTGAAAAAGAGCGGCAAAACCTGAGCCAGCTCGTGGTCAATTATGAGCTGGTGAGATCATTACCTGAGATCTGGCAGCAAGCCGCAAGCCGGTTTGGCGATCGCATAGCCTTACATGCACCCCATCTTAAACCCGAAGTGAAGGTGACTTACGCTCAGCTATATGACCAGATTCGCTGCTTTGCCTCAGCGTTACAGGTGCTCGGCATTCAGGTTGGCGATCGGATTGCCTTTTTCTCGGATAACAGCCCCCGTTGGATTGTGGCTGACCAGGGTATGATGCTGGCTGGTGCTGTCAACGCCGTTCGTAGCTCGCAAGCCGAAAAAGAAGAATTGTTCTTTTTAGCCAGTAATAGTGGCGCGATCGCCCTGGTGGTAGAAGATAACGCTACCCTGAAGCTACTGCGCGATCGCCTGTCAGATCTGCCTCTCCGCTTTATCGCTTTACTGAGCGACGAAACGCCACCAACCGATCTCAACATCAAAGTGTTGAATTACAGCCAACTGATGGAGCTAGGTGCCAATCATCCCCTCCAGGCGGTAGAGCGCAATCTCGACGACCTGGCAACGCTGATCTACACCTCTGGCACCACTGGCAAACCCAAAGGAGCTATGCTCAGCCACGGCAACCTGCTGCACCAAGTCACAACATTGGGCAGTGTGGTGCAACCCAAACCTGGCGATCGCGTGCTTAGCATTTTGCCAACCTGGCACGCCTACGAGCGCAGTGCAGAATACTTCTTGCTGTCTCAAGGTTGCACACAAATCTACACCAGCATTCGCACGATTAAGAAAGACCTGGCAAAGTTTAAGCCGCAGTTTATGGTCAGCGTTCCTCGTATCTGGGAGTCTGTTTATGAGGGCATTCAAAAGCAATTTAAGGAACAACCCGCCAGTCGCCAAAAGCTGATCCACTTCTTTTTGGATGCCAGCCAGAACTACATTGCAGCTCGGCGGATTGTGCAAGGTATGGATTTGCTTCGTCCTCAACCTGCAGTTGGTGAGCGCATTGCAGCCCTACTCAAAATGGTGGCTTTTGCACCACTCCATGCGTTGGGCGAGAAGATTGTCTACAAAAAGGTGCGCACGGCCGTTACGGGTGGCGAGTTTCGTCAGGCAATTAGCGGTGGCGGTTCCCTTGCGAAGCATATTGACGACTTTTTTGAGATTGTTGGGGTTGAGGTGTTGGTCGGTTATGGCTTGACTGAGACTTCCCCGGTTACAAACGCCCGTCGCCCCTGGCGTAACTTGCGGGGGTCTTCTGGGCAACCCATTCCAGGAACCGAAATTCGTATTGTGGATCCTGAAACGCGCCAACCTTTGCCACAAGGAAAGCGTGGCTTAGTGCTAATTCGGGGGCCACAGGTGATGCAAGGCTATTACCAAAATCCAGAAGCCACTCAAAAGGCGATCGACTCCAATGGCTGGTTTGACAGTGGCGATTTGGGTTGGGTCACAGCTCAAAACGACCTTGTGTTAACCGGGCGAGCAAAAGATACGATCGTGCTGACCAATGGTGAAAATATTGAGCCACAACCGATCGAAGATGCGTGCTTACGCAGTCCGCTGGTTGGCCAGATCATGCTGGTGGGCCAAGACCAAAAAAGTATTGGCGCGCTTGTCATTCCAAATTTGGAAGCTTTAGAACCCTGGTTAGCTGGCAAAGGGCTTCGGTTGAATTTGCCCGAAGAGGTGCGATCGCCCGATTCTCCATTAGTCAAGGACCCGGCTTTACTAGCAGAGCTAAATCGGCGTGAGATCATTGATGCATTGCGCCCAGAACTCAACCGCGAAGTACAAAATCGACCGGGCTACCGAATCGACGATCGCATTGGCCCAATTCGTTTAATTTTGGAACCGTTTTCGATTGAAAATGGACTGCTCACTCAAACCCTGAAAGTTCGTCGCAATGTCGTTATGGAACGCTACCAAGGTATGATTAACGAGATGTTCGCTTGAGTCATATATGGATGCCTCTCAGTCTCCTCTAGTTTTACGACGGTCAGTAAATGTAAAGGCGATCGTCACTTCCCGTTGGAAAGAAGAAGCGCAACAACAGTTGCAAGCTCAAATTAACCAGCTTGATAGCCAACTGCAACAGTTGGAGATGCAAGCACAGCGCATGATTGCTGAAATTCAAAAGCAATCACTTGTGCCTCCCGGACCTGAAACGACCCAACAGATCGAAAGCATTCAGGGGCAAGTTAACCAGCGCAAAAGTGAGTTTTTAGAGCAAAAGAATCAGGTGCTTCAACAACTCCAGCAAGTACAGATGTTGGAGTTCAATCAAGAGGTCAATCAGGGACAGATTGAAAGCACATTTGACGTAAAAGTTGGTGACAACTTGATTGAGAAAATGCAAGTTGAAATCGTTCTCCGTGATGGAGTGATTGAAGAAATTCGTGGCAACCTGTGAGACTGAAATGAGCTACCCTCAATCCGATAAAATTGGATGATGCGAGTAGACCGAGTTTCGTAACTAAAGCGGGGGTACATTGCTCAGTGGTTTTGTATCCCCCGAATTGGGTGCAACTTTGATTGAGACGATTTCAACTTAGCACTCTCAGGGCGATCGCCCAAATCACTGATCATTTATCTACATCTTTGCTAAAGCTTGGGAGCGCCATATCCATGATCTATGAAGTCTTTATGCCTGCGTTGAGTTCAACGATGACCGAGGGAAAAATTGTTTCCTGGGTTAAGTCACCGGGGGATAGAGTCGAAAAAGGCGAAACCGTTGTGGTGGTTGAGTCTGACAAAGCTGATATGGATGTGGAATCCTTTTACGAGGGTTACTTAGCCACCATCATTGTTCCTGCGGGAGAATCTATCGGGGTTGGTGAGGCGATCGCGTTGATTGCTGAGACTGAAGCTGAGATTGCAGAGGCGGAAACTCAAACCCAAACCAAATCAGCCGAAGCTCCGGCAGCGGCAGCGGCGGCTGTGAATGCTCCGGTTGCAGTGGCGGAAGCACCCGCTGTTGCTCAAAACGGTAGCGGACGTTCTGGCAATGGCCGAGTCGTTGTTTCTCCTCGTGCGCGTAAGCTTGCGAAAGAGTATAAAGTCGATCTGGCAACCGTAAAAGGCACAGGTCCACACGGGCGCATCACGGCTGAAGATATTGAAGCGGCGGCGGGTAAAGCTCCTGCGGCTCCCGCTCCAGTGGTAGCTGCTACTACGGCAACAGCCCCCGCACCTGCACCTCGGCCATCGGCACCACCAGCGCCTCCCGTACCCGTTGCGCCTGGGCAGCAGGTTCCTCTCACAACGCTGCAAAACGCTGTTGTGCGCAACATGATGGTCAGTTTAGAAGTGCCAACCTTCCATGTTGGTTACACCATCACAACTGACGCGCTTGATCAGCTTTACAAGCAAATCAAGTCAAAAGGGGTGACTATGACGGCATTGTTAGCCAAAGCGGTTGCAATGACGCTGAAAAAGCATCCGCTGCTTAACGCGAGCTTTGCGAACAATGCTATCAACTACCCAGCCGAAATCAATGTCGCTGTCGCGGTTGCAATGGATGACGGTGGGTTAATTACCCCTGTCTTACGTCGTGCAGACCAAGTTGATATTTATTCTCTATCGCGCAACTGGAAAGATCTCGTTGACCGCGCTCGAGCCAAGCAACTTCAGCCAGAAGAATACAACACTGGCACGTTTGCTGTCTCTAACCTGGGCATGTTTGGCGTTGATCGATTTGATGCAATTTTGCCCCCTGGCATGGGTTCAATTTTGGCGATCGGGGCATCAAACCCTACTGTTGTTGCAACAGCTGACGGCATGTTAGGAGTGAAGCGTCAAATGCAGGTCAACATCACCTGTGATCATCGGGTTATCTATGGTGCTCACGCGGCTGCCTTCTTGAAGGATCTGGCAGCTCTGATTGAGAAAGATGCCGCTTCTCTCACGCTCTAATCAGCCAGCCTCAGAGATATAAGCTGTCGCCAGTTGGTTTAGGCCATTGAAAATAAAAGGGAGTGCGGGGGCGCACCCCCAGCCAGGGACGGAACCCCGCCCTAACCTAGATGACTACCGCTATAAATCACAAAAAAGGACCTAGCATCGCTAAGTCCTTTTTTTGCTATCAGTCTAAAACGATAGATACACCGGGGTTGAGCCGCTGGACCAACCTTCTCACAGGGAGGTGAAACACAAATCTTCACCTTCAGAAGGGAGCGGAGACGGCATTGCCAAACAAAGGAATCACCCGATCGCTCAGTTTTTCCATCTCAACGCCCTGTCAAAGCTGAGAGATTTGACGATACGGCGTTAGCGGATCAACGTACCGCCAGGGCCAGACAGAGACAGAGAGTTATTGCTTGGCAACAAAATTCGATCTACGGCGTGAATCATACCATTGCTGACCTGAATGCCAGGTTGCACGACAGAAACGCCGCTTACAGCATCTGCTGGCACATTCCCTTCAAGAATGTGATTGCTGATAATTTCCTTCAACAGCTGACGGTTTTCAGGTTGCACCAATTGCTTAATCGCACCGGGAGGCAGAGCTGCCAAAACCTGGTCAGTCGGTGCAAGCACCGTGTAATTGCCGCTAGAGAGCTTGGCACTTAGCGCACCATTGTCATCAGCAACCCGCAATAGGGCATTAAACAGTTCAAACGAAGGACTTTCGCGAATTGCTTCCTCTAGATTGCGATTGCCCATAGCCGTTGTCATGCCATCCATCATTGAAGAGGAGTTGCGATCGTCAGGAGCCTGAGGCTGTTGATTTTCAGGTTGCATGACATCCGAAGGTTCCTGACGGGGAGCCGTTGTGCCATCCATGGAACCAGGCACCTGGTTTTGCTGTTGTTGAGGTGTCACGCTGTTGCCATCAACGTTATTGATCGGTGCAGGAATTCGTCCAGCCGGTGTTGGATATTGAGTTGAACCACCGGGTGCGGCGTTGGGGGCTGCATCTGCTCCCTGACGTGGATTATTGAGATCGCGCCGATTCGGTGAAGTGTTTTGATTGCGGTTAGGCGAGGTGTTGTTTAAGTCATTATTCACACCATCAGGACCCGTTGGGTCTGTGGGTGTGGAGTCCACGCTATCCTGCCTTGGAGCCGTAGTATCCAGGTTGTTCGGCTGATTGTCGCTCGACTCTCTGACACCAGGAGTGGTTTGACGAGTGCTGGGGGTATTGTTTGGCAGGTCAGTGCGGTTTGGATCCTTCACTGTATTGTTCCGCGTTGGAGCAGTGGTTCGCTGATCCACATCACCTGACTCTTGACTTAAAGAATCAGCCCGATTTGTTTCTGCTGTAGGTGTGAGCTGCGGCTGGACAGGAACATCTTGCGCACCTTCAGGCACAAATTCAGATGGAGCAACCGAGGTAGGTGCCCGACGATCTGAAGCGGCATCTGTTTGAACCTGAGAAGAGGTGGATTCCGCGATCGCAGTTAAACCAGCACCGAAGATAAAGCTGCTCGCTGCCACCAAACTTGTCAAAAGAGTAAGGGAAAACTCAGCAATTCTCATTTTGAAACATTTGTACTGAAGTCAGAGCCTCTAAAGGCTTGTGCGCTCAATTTTATGAACGGCAGAATGGGTATTCCAGCCATTGATAGCTGTTCAAAATGAATATTTTTGTGAGAATTATTCTCA
>DVDV01000416.1 GCA_015296075.1 Leptolyngbyaceae cyanobacterium M33_DOE_097
CCGATAACTGGAATCAGCACCTACTAACTGGTTCGTCTCGTCATACCCGTAGTCCGTTATGCCATCGATGTCCGTGATCCGAGTGATGCGACTCGCCGCGTCATACCCAAAGTCATACCCTGCGATCGCGCTGCCGTTGCTCCCTTGATGTTGGAGTTGCCCTAACCGATTCAGGGGGTCATAGGTGTAGATCGTGGTCGCAACCAGTTGCGTCCCCGCTAAATCGGTAAAGCGTTGCACGGTTGCCGTTTGCCCCACTTCGTTATAGGCGTACTCCACTCGCTTTGTTTGCACCCCTGCTCCACTTTGAGTCAGCCAAGCCACTCGGTTTAAGGGGTCATAGGCATAGGTGGTAACGCTGCTCAGCGTGCCATTCAGCGTCTCGCTCACCGTTTGCACATTGCCATTCGCGTCATAGGTGTAGCTCAGCACCACCGTTGGAGCAGTTGGAGTCCCCGCATTGCTCACCGTTTGCAAGCGTCCCATTCCGTCATAGGTGTAGGTATACGCCGAGTCAGGGTCGCTCATCCCCGTGAGTTGGCTAGCCGCATCATAAGTGGAGGCGATCGTGCGGAAAATGCTACCGCCGCTCGTCAGCCACTGCTCCGAGGTCAATCGATTCAAGCCATCGTAGCTAAACGTCCGTGTCTGTCCATTACGGTCTGTCATCTGAGTCCGGTTGCCCAGCACATCGTACTGATAGGTTCGCGATCGCCCCAACTCATTCGTCTCAACCTTCAAGCGATTCAGCCCATCGTACTGATAGCTGGTCTGGTTCCCCGTAGGGTCTGTGATGGAGAGAACATTGCCAACCGCATCGTATGCGTTACTGTTGCCTTTTGTTGCGCTACAGGCAGCACGGTGTTGTTGGCATCAACGTTTTGGTGGGAGCCTACGTTAGACGGGGCAACTGTTTAACCATCTTGATACAAAATCACAATGAAATAACAGTATTACTCTAGAGTGGATTCATCTTCAGATTTGTCAACAGCAATTCCAAAGTCCTCCACAAAAACATAAATCCCTGACTCAAGATCTGCCGCAAATCTTTCTAAAAACTCAGTAAAATTGTTAGAGACAATAGGAGGTCTTCTACGAAATTCATGGCGAGTAAAGATTATTTTCGTACTTCTGAAATCACTACTCTTGGAATAATCTAAACATATTGGATTACCTCCATCACCTGATGTCAGCGGGATCCACTTTGGATTCCAGAAGCTTTCTCCTCGTTTAGTTAGCTCATTCCAAAACTCCCACACATCAACAATATCTTCCAGTGACAACAAGACCATACCGACTTGTGTGTACTCATTCAGACCAATTAAATAAGGTTCATACTCAAACTGCCCATTGTGAAAACGATATGATTCTCTAATACCAATTTAATGTAAGGAGACATATAATTTGAGCTATCAAGTCACCCCCTAAAATCTGCCATGAGCCGCCCCTTCAATCTTGAGATTACCGAAAGCGAAGCTGAGTTGAAGAAACGCCTCCAGCATGTGCGAGAGGCAATTCACAAGGAAAAACTCCAGATGCTTTGGTGGCTCAAGAGTGGACAAGTGACGCAACAACAAGAAATTGGCAAACGACTCGGCCGGGATACTTCCACGGTGACACGCTGGTTGCAAAAGTACCGTCGGGGGGGACTGGAGGAACTCTTGCAAATCCGTAAGGCCCCAGGAAACGAGCGCAAAATCAAGGGTGAGGTGTTAGCGGCCTTACAACAGCAATTGCAAAATTCAGCCGGCTTCTCCAGTTACGGGTCAATTGTGGAATGGCTGGAGCAGAAACATGGTTTGGTGGTGGAGTACGGTACGGTTTATGCCACCGTCCGGTATTTGTTGGGAGCAAAGCTGAAGGAGCCACGCCCGCAGAGCTATCAGCAGAATGAACACGCGGTTGAGACATTTAAAAAAACCTCGGTGCCGCGTTGATTGCGCTAGAGAGCCTGTTAGCCCAGGGGAAAGTGCTTCACTATCTGTGTCAGGATGAAACCCGAGTCGGATTAAAGACTCAAACTGGCAAAGTCATTACCGCCAAAGGCGTCAAGCCCACGGTTGCAGTGCAATGGGGGCGAGAGAATTTCTGGATTTATGGAGCGATCGCGCCTTTGAGTGGGGAACATTTCTTGCACGAGTATCCCAAACTCAATGGCGAGTGTTTTCAGGAATTTCTAGATTGGCTTTCCCAACAATTGGGCGAGGATTGGGCCATTTTACAACTGGATCAAGCTCCGGCACACATGACGAGTGCGATTCGTTGGCCGGAGAACATTATTCCTTTAGTGCAACCGGCTCATAGTCCCGAACTCAACCCCATTGTAGGCGTAGCCTTCCCGAAGGGTACGATTCTGGCAACTGCTCAAACAACCCCTGAAAAATCAGATTTTCTCTTCCTTGCAAGTGCTGCGGGAACGCGTTCAGGAACTGTTTGATCAACTGACCGTGGAACAAGTGATGTCGGTTTCGTCCTACAACTTTATTTTGGAGGCATTATTCTATGCAGCTTCTCATTGAATTAGTATAACGTCATCTGAGAAGCGGATCCCTAATCGTTTTTCTACAAACTGAATTTCGGACCCTCTAGCTCCTGGTCACAAATTTTCTAACGCTTCAGGCGCATTATCAAAATACCACTGCTCAATCCGTTCCCATATCTCTCGCATACTATAGCCCTATCCGGTTTAAAACTTGATACAGACATTCCCGTCATACACAGTGTGACTACGGGTGGCACACCCATCAATATCCCCCATGCTGTTGTTATCTGCATCATAGGCAACCTGAGTGACAGTGCCATCCGGATGACGTGTTTCAATCAAGCGATCTCGACTGTCTCAGAATTTGAGCGTCAAAATGGCGAGCACTTAGTTGGTTCGCAAGGCTCTTTGTCAAAGGTGCGGCCGCTCTGTACCTTATCCGAATTGAAATTAATCATTCGAATGCTACGATCAAATCCTCGAGCCAATGGTCAAAAAAACTGAAACCCATTGCGCGTTTGGAGGCAAGCCGGTCGGATGGCCAGAGAAGCGGAATAATTTACAACAAAGGTTGAATGAGGTTGAGCAATTCTGGAATATCTTGGCAGATTACGTCCTATATAACCTCCGTATCCACCTGATCGCATTGATGAACCACAATATTTTGCATTCCAATGATATCTTTCCAAGGTACTGTCGAATGCTGAGACCGAAATTCAGGAGACAGACGGTTAGCAGCTTCTCCTATAATGAGGATTTCGTAGAGTACAGCCGCTTGAGTTCTACGATCACTCACCAGAGCTTCATAATCCATTCCTGCCGTAAAGCTTAGGATTTCCTGAGCTGCACTCCATATATCCTGAATGGACTGTTGATCACGCAACATAGATCACCTGAGCTGATCGCAGAATATTCTGACTGCGGGTGATATTACGGCTCTGTTCAATCGATCTCTTCGTCGAAATATCGACGCTCCGTCCCAATAATTCCTCTAATTCATGCTTGATTCGAGCTAAAGTCAACAAACCTTTTCGGGCACCAGGGGCAAAGGTAATCAATACATCGATATCACTCGTTGGCTTAAAGTCATCACGCAAAACAGAACCAAATACGGCAAACTCCGCAATTTGCCAGCGATCACAGAGTTCTTTGACTTGAGCGATCGGTAAGTTAAGATTCTGAATAGCTGCCATTGTACTGAATCCCGTTCTTGATGAATCCATTAATTGTGCAATCGTTTCACGCATATTGTAACGGCTTTGACCACTTGTTCGGAGCACTACACAGAAGGCACTGAAACTAAAGCAGGGCAATGCTTAGTCGAGTTCACCGACAAGTGGAACAAGCAATATCTAACAATTAGTCGGTTCTGGCTCAATCGTTGACATCGGAGTGTTCCCTTCTTTACCTTTACGACGGAGATTCGTAAGGCCATTTACACGACAAACGCCATTGCGCCGATGAATATGACCTTACGTAATGTGTTGCAGAATCATAGAGCCTTTCTGACCGATGATTCTGCATTCAAAGTTGTGCAAATGGTGATTGAGAACATTTCTAAAAAGTGGACGATGCCAATTCGGGATGAGAGACCTGCGTTAAATCAGTTTGAGATCGCTGAAGAATCCCTGCATTGTTTAAAGCGAATTGAGTTGTGTAAAATTCTCAAGCGAATTGGGTTGCGTAAAACTCTCAAATCGTTGAGGCTGTTCTAACGGGGGGCGCTTGTCTATTGGTAGAAAGTCATACGATGCTTTTGATAAACAAAAGCCAGATATAAACTCAAAAAAATCTCTACCAATTAGGTATTCTTCATCAATTAAATCAATATCTACCCAGTAAATATCATAGTTCTCATCGTCGCCATATGTTCTTAAATCCCATAGTGCTACGTGAGCACCAGAGTCATCTCCAAAAATGAGACTTGACTGAAAAAGAGAATCGAGCCTTTCATCCCTTTGAAGATCTTCAGAAGGAAACATCACTAAAGTTTCTCTAAATGACTCCAAAGTCTCTTTAGAGTATTCAATCAGGTATGAAGTAGGTGCATACACGTGCATACCATACCCAAAAAGGCCAGTACCAAAAACTTGACTATACTCTTTGTACCCCGATGGCAAAACAATCCCATTTCTATCCTCAAAAAGGAAAATTTCTTCTCGAGTACATATCTCACTACCTGGATCTATAACCTCAAGCTGAGAAAAAAGTTTTTGCCATTGACCTATCATAAACTTTGTAATCTAGACGTATCTTCGCATTGAAGCGGGTGTATTAGCTATCCTCAGTAGATCAAAAATTTTGCAGTTAAAGAGAATAAGAAAGGGGTAGGGTCAGGTTAAAAGCTTTGAAATCGAACCATGACGACCTACCCATCCTCTTCATTATCTCCTACCCCAGCATTGAGTGATGAAGCCACTCTGGAGGCAGCCTTAGATTGTTTGTTAGAGCATGTACCCTTGGAACTGGAGAGCACCTACTTCGGTGACCTGCACTTAATTCCCTATTATGGCAAGCCAACCGAGGCAGAAGCCCCTTATATTTATCGCTCTCAAGCGAAAGCGGGAACCACCACATTTTTTGCCTATGCCACGGTTTATGTCATCTGCCGCAACAAGCGAGTCACGTTGGGAATTCATGCGGTGCATCGACAGGAAACGTTAGTGGCAACAATGACGTATGTATTGGCAATGCTGTCACCCCTGCACGTTCGAGTCAAACAGTTGTATCTCGACCGAGGCTTCTACAGTGTGCCGGTGATTCGTTGGCTCCAAGCGCTCAATCTTCCCTTCCTCATGCCTGCGGTCATTCGAGGCAAAACGGGAGTAACTCGACAACTGCTCGTTGGACGCACCAGTTATGCTACCTGCTATACCCTCAGCAGTCCGCTCTATGGCACGGTCAGTTGTCAAATGCGGGTTGTCTGTACCGATTACAAAGGCTTCAAGGGCAAGCATGGCATTCAGTACAGCCTCTATGTCGTCCATCGAGTCAAGGTCGCACTACACCAACTGCATCACCATTACAAGGAACGTTTTGGGATTGAAACCAGCTGCAGAATGAAGAATCATTGCCGTATCCGTACGACCACCAAAAACCCCGTAACCCGACTTCTCTTTGTCACCCTCGCGTTTATTTTGGTCAACCTCTGGGTTTATCTGTTATGGCATTTTGTCAGTCAAACCCAACGGGGGGGACGAGTTGTTTACCGAGCGTTGTTTAGCCTCAAAACCATGTTGGAATTCCTCTGCCATGCGGTTGAACGTCATTTCCCACCGATCACAGCCATCTATTTACCTGCTCCCTCATGAATTTGCGATCTACTGGTTCTCGCTTTTCTCCCTCTCATTTCATGACTCCTACTTCTCTCACTTTTGGAGTCATCCCCTCAACAATTCCCTCCTCAATTCTCCGCTCATCAACCCTCTTAGCACCCCACACCTAACCTCGTTGCGCATCCCGGGGGGGTAACGAGGACAAATACCGTGTTAATCGACAAATTGTTACCTCGTTAATGGGCTGAACTATCTTAATTTTTCGGAATTCCGTTGAGACCGATATAATTGGCGGCATAGCTCATGACATCCTTTGGGAGGGCGTTCTATGATTGCTTTATCTGGAATTACCATCCAAAGCAAAATTTACGAAAGCTCAAATTCTCTGGTGTACCGAGGCATCAGAACGCAAGACGAGCGGGCGCACTGCTTTACAGATACCGCCAGGGTCGTCGTCAAAATGCTCAAGCAGGATTATCCCTCTCATCAGGAATTAACTCGCTATCGGCAGGAGTATGAAATTACTCGTTCTCTCAACATTGAAGGCGTAGTCAAGGCATACAGCCAACGAGACTACCAGCGCACGCTAGTTATTCTTCTGGAAGACTTTGGTGGAGAGTCTTTAGAATGCTGGATGCGGCAACAATTAGACTTCTCTCCCATGCCACTGTCGGTTTTTTTGAATATGGCGATCGCCATTACTGATACTCTAGGCAAAATCCATGCGGCTCATGTCATCCATAAAGATATTAATCCTGGCAACATTGTCTTTAATCCGGAGACTGGCGTTGTCAAA
>DVDV01000431.1 GCA_015296075.1 Leptolyngbyaceae cyanobacterium M33_DOE_097
CGCTGCCACTTGATCGACCCAATCCAATAACGTATTCTTATCGACTTCCCCGACGATCGAACCCTCTTCCTGAATGGATGATTTCTGCTTGCGGTTAGCAGGGTACTGAACTGGCTCTGGTTCTTCAAACAGATCTGTCACATCTAGCGATAAAGACTGGACAAACAGATCGACACAGTTCTCTAGGTCTACCACTGGCTCAGCCGGGTTATGCCGACGTTCCCACCCGGAAATCAAGAGATCTGCCCGTGCCGCATGGACCTCTGAGAGCTGCACTAATACATCCCCTGCGACGGTCAACTGTTCTGTTAAAGATTGATCGGATAGGGTCTGCTCTAACACGTCACAGAGCGATCGCAAATCTGCCGTTTCTGGAAAGCGGAATGCTATCTCCAAAGATTGCCACAGATCAAGCTCTAACTGCTGCACTTCCATCACAGCTTGACCTCCGGGTAGAGTGGGCAGGGTTGAATCGGGCAATTGTGAGGATGGAGTTCCACCGACGATCGGAAGCGTTCTACCTTGATGCCACTGTGTTGAGAAAAAACATCCAAAATCCGAACCAACAGCGTTTTGACTTGCAGTTCGGTCAATCCCAGGCAGTGAACCGGCTCAATTTTCGCAACACGATCGTTGCCTATCCAGAGTTCTGCACCCAGAGCATGGAGGGGTGCATCTTTCGTGATTCGGTACCAATGAACGACCGCAGCAGGAACAGCAGGAGCTAACACCTCCAGGGTTGATACCCGTGCAGATGAGGAAGCTCCAGAGTCTGATAATCCAGATGCAGCTGGCTGTTCCCGTCGCCGCTGCTTGCGGATATGGTTCCGGACTCCCCGATGACGATAGTAGGAGCGACGGTTATGGCAATACTTCGGATTCCAGCAGCCGTCACCGTTTGGTCCATGACGCTGTTGAGCTTCCTGGGAATCTAGCTTCGAGCAAAGCCGACATTTTTCCTGGTCGGGACGTGCCATCACGCACCTCGAATTGGAGCCAATAACTCATCCACCCACTGCTGATCAGCCTCCGAAAGCTTAGGCGGTGGGGCAGGCTGACGATAGTCGATGCGTTCGTTATACCCTGCCCGATCGCATACACCCTGCACAATTGCCTGTAATTCTATCAACGACTCCTCATCTTCGGGTCTTAGCGGCAGCGGCACACTGGGAATGGGTTCACGCAAGTCAAAGTCATACAGGTCAGCTTGAGGACGTTGTGAACGACGACTCACAATGAGCCGATAGTCACTCGGCTGCACCTCTCCTATCATCGTCATTGGGATGCCAGCCCGTATCAGGTCAATTTCAACGAGATTGGAGAGACTGCCCAAAATTCGCCTGCGCTTGTTTTCATAAGCTGTTCTGCCTTTTCCCTTCTGCTTGTTTTTGGGTGACAGCACCTCAATCACTGTAATAACCGTATCTGTGCCGACTTCGCAAATTTCATTTCTACAGCGTTTTGCACAACGATTTGGCACAATAGGGAGAACGTTCAACTTGGATAGTCATGAAGCCCTACTCCCTCGACTTACGTGAGAAGATTGTCAGCACCTATGAGGCAGGCAATACGTCGATTCGTCAGGTGGCCGAGAGATTCCAGGTCAGCAAAACTACGGTTCAGTCGTTGCTCAAGCGCAAGCAAACCACAGGAGCGCTGAAGCCTGCTCCGGCAACAGGAGGTAAGGCAAGCCAGTTGACGGGCTATGAGCAGGAAATCGCAGAGATGGTTGAGACGCATCAGGACTATACACTGTCAGAGTATTGTGAGTATTGGCAAGACAAAACCGGGGTCAGGGTGAGTGAAAGTACGATGTGCCGATTCCTGCAAAAACAGCAGTTAACGGTTAAAAAAAACATTTCGCAGCGCTCAAGCCGCAGAAGCAGATAAGCAAACGCAACGAGTTGCTTACTGGCAGACGATTAGTACGGTTCTGCCAGAAAATTTAGTCTTCCTCGACGAGATGGGGGTGCTCCAAGGATTAAGCAGACCCAGGGGAAGAAGCCGTAAGGGACAACGGGTGTATGACCTCAAGCCCTTCTACCGAGGTCGCCGGATTACAGTCGTCGGGGCAATCAGCCAAACTTCAATCCTGGCGATGCAAACGTTAGGCAAATCGATGAAAGGAGAAGACTTCAAACGGTTTGTGTGCGAACACCTCGTCCCGAAGTTGTGGCAAGGGGCGGTGGTGGTGATGGACAACCTCAAAGCCCATAAAGTCGAAGGGATAGATCAGATGATAGAAGCAGTCGGAGCCAGGGTTGTTTACTTATCACCATACTCGCCTGAGTTCAACCCGATTGAACACCTGTGGTGGCAACTGAAGGCATTTATCAGACGGTTTGTCCCGAAAAGCGTAGAGGCAATCGCAAAGCTGTTAGAACTAGGAATCATCCTCTGTTCAAGTAGGGAATTGCGAAACTACTTTGCTCACTGCTGTTACTGTACCAATTAGTTCCGCAACACGCTGTAACTAGAGTTTTAGTTGTAGGTTGGGTTGAGCGATGTGAAACCCAACACTAGCCTTGGTTTTGTTAGGTTACGCTACCGCCAAACCCAACCTACGCAGGAATCCGGGTTTTTGGGAGTTTTTGCAGTCAGCCAGAATAACCAGGGTTTAGGCGGGAGGATTAGCCCTGATCTGGTCAAAGATAGCCCCTTTGTCAAAAAACTCCTTTTTGATTAGGGGCCAACCGCCTAAATCTTGACCATTGAACAGGGTGTCAATCGGCGGGAATTTTGACTCTGTGTCGGTCGCAACGAAGGGATTAACCGAACGGTAGCCGAATTTAGTAAACTCCTCTTGAGCTTCTGGTGAGTAAAGAAAATCAACCAGGGCTTCTACAACTTTCCGGTTTCCGTGCTTGTCAACGTTTTTACCCACCACTGCTACGGGATTATCGATCGAGATGTTCAAGGGTGGAATAAAAAAGTCTGTATCGGGTCGATTTGCCCCCACTAAAATCAACTCATTCTCGTAAGTCACCAAAACATCTCCTTGCTTTTCTTTGAAGAACAAGTCGCTGGCTGTTCGTGCATCTTTAACGAGAGTGGGAATCTGTTTGTAGACCTTGCGGACAAATTCTTTAGCAGCTTCTGGCTCACCTCCGGTTTGGGTCACCGATCCCCACAACCCTAAAAACTGCCAGATGGCAATACCAGAAGTTTGCGGATCGGCTGAAATCAGCTTCACATCGTCTCTGGCTAAATCTGCCCAAGTTTTAATCTTTTTGGGATTGCCCGCGCGGGTGACGATCGTCGCAACCGACTGACTCAACACGCCCCGGCGTGGAAACCGATCTTGCCAGTTTTGATTCACCAAACCTGCGTCTGCCAATCTAAACACATCCAGGGGCAGGGCAAGATGAACCACATCGGCTTCTTGTTTGCCCGCAATAATTTCGTCAGTTTGAGCCAACGATCCACCATAGCTGCGTTCAACAATAACGTTTTGATTGTGTTCTTTTTTCCATTTCTCAACAAACTTGGGAATAATTGCGTCGTGCGCCGCTTTTGTGACTGAGAAGGAAACGAGATTAATTTTGACATCGCTTGTGTTAGCCGCACTAATGCCTGAGCAAGCTGCTAAGGATGGGATGAGAACTACCCCCAACAAAAATAAACCAATAAATAGTTGCGCCGATCGCCCTGAAGATCGATTTAGCGATCGCCTTAAAAATCGCACCAGTTGCAAAAAAGGCGCGATCGACCATTTAGTTGCTTGAATAATTGAATTTGATAGTCTGGCCAAAAATTTCTGCCTCTTCATGAAATCACCTACGCTAACTACAGTATCTTTAGCGATATTGTGTAGTTTACATAGACACTATTACTACAAAGCCATCGAATAAATGTAATGCCCTCCAGATTA
>DVDV01000041.1 GCA_015296075.1 Leptolyngbyaceae cyanobacterium M33_DOE_097
TCATTAGACTATAAAACACCAAATGAAATTTATAGACATAGTAAATTGATGCTAAAAAAGTCTTAAGAGCTTTAGCTCTTAGGAAGAGGTTCGTAGCTTAGCTTTCTCTGATTTCTGTCTAGTCGATTGGGTCCACCTCATTGAATTGGAACTAGTAGCCCTGTACTCGCCGCGATCGCGTTTTCACAAATCATCCCTAAAGTAGCGGGACAATCTAGAATCACAACATCATGCGGCAGAGGATGACTATTTAACCGATCTGCTAGGGCATACTCGCCCCTTCTGCGGATCACCAAGTCATCAGCAATTTGAGATAGGGTTGGATGTCCTTGGCAAACCTCAATCTTAGGCGTATCCCAAGCGGATACAAGAGGCCACTTACCATCAAAATCCTTTAAGAGGACTCGCACAACACTATTTTCAGCGTTAACAGATGGCAACCCACAAAACACATCTAGCGCGCGTTGTGGATCTAGATCGATCAATGCGACAGAACATCCTTTTTTAGCAAGGCTGTATGCTAAGTGCACGGCCAACGTTGTTTTACCAACGCCACCCGCATTAGCTAGGATTCCTACAACAATTTGATGGGATTGTTGCTTTGGCATAAGTCAATAATTTTGATGTCGTATTTCATCATACGACGTGTAACTTGTTCAATCATATGTCGTATTTCAAAATACGACAGACAAATTTAAAAAATTCAGTTCCGTACTTATTGATTCGGTGGTCAACATCTCTTTTTCTTAGCCCAGTGCAGTAATTGCCCCACCATTCACAGAGATAAATTGGAAAAAGTATTTCTGCACCAGCTTGGTGCAAAAAATTCAGGCTTACAGCATTCCTCGTCACATGTTATGAGTAAATCTGCCGTAGAATCGCTATTAGCCACTTACCTGATAACTACTTGACAGGGCAGCGAGTTAGCGATCGTCGCTTTGAAGCGAAACCTCGCATTAAACTACACTGCATACCGACACAACGCGCTAATTGTAATGAGACACACCTAGTCCAAAAGACTGTCATACCCTGTAGCAAGGTAAATGATAAAGGCAGGATTAAAGCTAAACAAAACACCGCTTACATTGCACGCCTTACTAAAAACAATTTTTGATGTGGTATTTCGACATACGACAATCAAATTTCAAAAAGTTTAGATCGCCAATTTGGTTATGCCTAAGCAAGAGTCTTTTTTCCCTGATAACTACGATGATTTTTTCCGCAAGCTTAAGGAGCGGATTCGGTCTAGTCAAATTAAGGCTGCTTTAGCAGTCAACCAAGAGTTAATTCTGCTTTATTGGCACATCGGACGGGAAATTCTTCAACGCCAAAAGAAGGAAGGTTGGGGAGCGAAAGTGATTGATCGTTTGGCACGCGACCTTAAGGTGGAGTTTCCCGAACTGACAGGTTTCTCACCTCGAAACCTTAACTACATGCGCTCTTTTGCTGAAGCCTATCCCGATGAGGCAATCTTGCACCAGCTTGGTGCAAAAATTCCTTGGAAGCACAACTGCGCCATTCTAGATAAGGTAAAAGACCCAGAGCAGCGGGTGTGGTACATCCAGAAAACACTGGAGAATAGCTGGAGCCGTAATGTCCTGATCTACCAAATTGATACGGATCTCTACAGTCGTCAAGGAGGGGCATTAACAAATTTCCAAGAGGTTCTCCCCGCGCATCAATCTGATCTTGCCCAAAGTCTTTTGAAATCAGAATATAATCTTGCTTTTCTCAATTTGAATGACAAAGCGCTCGAACGTGACCTTGAGCGAGCATTAGTCGAGCGAATGCAAAAGTTTTTGCTGGAGTTGGGGGTTGGATTTGCTTTTGTAGGCAGCCAGTACCGACTCGAACTTGAAGGGGAAGAATTCTTCGTCGATCTCCTTTTTTACCACCTTGGACTTAGCTGTTTCGTAGTAATTGAGTTAAAAACGACAGATTTTAAGCCTGAGTATTCCGGGCAAATCAACTTCTATGTAAATGTAATTGACGAAAAGTTACGCCGTCCCCACGACAATCCAACTATTGGGATTATTTTGTGTCGTTCTAAAAAGAAATCAGTTGTGGAATATGCCTTACGCGGTATGAGCCAACCGATTAGCGTTTCTACCTACCGCACAACCGCTGCTTTACCCGATGAATTTAAAGCAAAACTACCCTCAATCGAAGACTTGCAGCATGAAATTGAATCCGTAGCCGCTGAGGTTGATAAATTTGAGCAAGATCCTTCTCCAGACTAACCTTCCAGCTTAGGTTCATTGTTCTAAGCTAAAGACTTGGTCAACTGTTAGCTCGAGAAGCGGCACAATCGTCGAGTGAATGAGATCGCTGCCTTTTGCGACTCTATCTTCATATTGCCCATCGACCCAAACGCAAACTGTAACTTGGCGTTCTTCTGGATCAACAATCCAATATTCAGCAATACCCCGTGCTGCGTATTCTGTATGCTTATGGCGGTAGTCACGGTTGCGATTGACTATCCCTGGGCTGACAACTTCAACAACAAGAGCTGGAGGAGGCATGTCGCGAGTAATCGTGGCACGTGTAGCACCCGTTAGAGCGTCGAGCGATTCTTCTGTATGCACCAATAAATCAGGCATCCTACAACGCGACCGTTTTCCAGAAACTTCGATCTCTGTGCCGTAAGCAATCAACTTGAGCGAAAGATGTTTCATCAAAGAAACTAGCAGAAACCGAGCGATCGCCAAGTTTTCAAGGGATTCAGGTGGCATGGCGACTAATTCCCCATCAACTAGTTCGTAACGGGTATCGGTCTCGTCATTGTAAGCGAGGTACTCATCAAAGGTCAGAAAGGTTTTGCTGGGAGTAGTCGAAGCCATACTGAATCTAGCCAAAAACTGAATTCTGAAATACCCATTTCCCCCTTACCCCTACAATCTTAGCGACTAAAGCGATAGCTCATACAAATGCAATACAGATCTCCTTCTCAACCTAGGAATAGACTAGCAGCTTAGACTATTCCTTTAACTGTGGCTCCAAGAGTTTTAGGTTATTCAAAAAACAGCATTAATAACAACGAAGTTTTTCTGAGTTGATTTGAACAAAATTAGCCTGCACTCCCCCATCCTCGCGTAGTTATCTAGATCTAAATATTTTATATAAACAACAACAACAACGTTAATCCAGCAATTCTCATTTTGAAACATTTGTACTGTAGCCAGAGTGTCTAAAGACTTGTGCACTCAATGTTATAAACGGCAGAATGCGGGTTTCAGCCATTCATAAACGTTAAAACCGGACGTTTTTATGAGAATCATTCTCA
>DVDV01000369.1 GCA_015296075.1 Leptolyngbyaceae cyanobacterium M33_DOE_097
AGAGCAGCAGATCTTGAGCTTCATTGACTACTTCAACCGCACCTTTGCCAAGCCTTTTGTCTGGAAGTTTAAAGGGTTTGATCAAGTCATCTAAGCTGGTCAGTCACTCCTGCTAGCCTGCACTAGCCAGTTGCCTAACCTTGCCAAAGAAACGCTGCAAGCGGGCGAGCCAGGACGATTTGAGGCAGTGAAGCAACGCCCCAAGCTGGCTTATACCGAAGCTGTCACCGACGATGGTGGTTTGAAGTACCAGAACCTGGCTCAGATTGCGGCGGCGGCGAATCAGAACAAGGTGGGATTGGTGGCAACCAACATTGGGCGGGTGCAATCGTCGATGCCGGGGGAAGGGGAGAATGTCGAGCGGTTTGAGCGCCGTCAACGAAAACTGCTTAACCGTCTGTTTCAAGCACTTCAAGTCGAGGTCGATTCACCCAAAAGTGCAGAACGGTTGGAGGATATCAAGGAGATCGAAGGGGAGAATCTGCTTTCGGATGCAAAACGCTGGTCAGAATCTCATCCCAGCCACTTTTTTGACTTTAAGAAGGACGATCGCCTCTATCGGAGCTTTGCGATGCCTGCCGATGCTCCTGGTTCGATCAATGTGCTTGCCAGAGAAGTCGTCAACCCTTTGTGGGAGCCGACTCGTATTCGGAGCCGCGATCGCCACGAGTTTCGCTATTTATTTCCGAAAGATGAGTTGTCTGTGGATGCGTTGGAGTGGGCAGAGGAACTGAAGACCCGGTTCCAGCAAGCCAGGGATGAGATTCAGGAACGGGTTGGGGAAGACCGGGATGCTTTCAATGAGGAATTGGGCAAGCTTTACGACAGCTATCGAGCCGAAATCAATGAATTGTTTCCGACTCCGGAAGAGCGTTTTGAGGGAGCCGCGGCACTCTGGTATACCCAGCACACGCGCCCGGAGATGGATCGGCATCGTCGGGATTGTCTGGCATTGGCAGAGCAAATGGACACCACCTTTGCCCTTCAGCATGGCTATGAAGTACCCAGTGAATCGCTACCCAGAGATGCTTATGTGTTGAGTGTACCGTTTGGGGCGGATGCGATTCGGTGGAAGGAAACCTTAGAGCAAAAAGGTATTCAATTTGATGCGATGATTCATCCGCAGCTACCGATGGTTGAGTTTGCGCTCAAAGATATTCCTCCCCGCTTGGTTGAAAAGCTGGAGGCGAAGTTTGGCAAGAATGTTAACGATCTGGACGAACTTCGTGTACCCGATGATTTGCGAATTATTCCTCCCGCTGATCATACTTGGGCGGAATCTCGGCAGGATTCAGGCGTGGGAGCGCTGGCATACAACCTGTTGACTGAGGAAGTCTGTCAGCAGCTTCAGGCATTTCAGTTCGATGAGATTAAGGTTTTGGGTATCCGCCACAATGACTTTGCTGGGGAGAACTTTGCCAGTAAGCAATGGCGCAATCAGTCTGTGAGTGTTCAGGTGGGGGAGTTTGAACTGCCGGAATCGCATCCAGAGTATTACCGTTATAACGGCACCCCGATCGTCCAGATCGACGATAAGAACCTGGGCACCTTCTCACCGGATACTCCTAAGCTACCGATCGGGAGTTCTTTTGAAGCTAATCTACGTCCCGAAGGTTCCAGCGTGGTGCTGAAGTTGAATCCTGATTCGATTCAACTGCCTGAGCTAGTCCTCCCTGATGCTGAATCGGTTCAAAGTTCTGAACTGGATAGAGATCAATGGCGTAGGGAGATGTTTTCAGGACTGGTGATAGCCGTAGCCACAACCTATGAGCAGCGCCGATCAGGTGATTCTGAAATTGCTCAGTTTAAGGTGGGCGACAAATGGACTGCTTACGTTCAACCCACAGGTGACTTTATTGTTCGGAATGAAGCGAGGCGCACGATTTGCCGAGGAAATCTGCATACAGGTGAGGAAACGGTGCTGCTGTCGGAGGACTATGCTGATGAGTTAAGGAGGATGTTGGTGGAGATAGAACTATCTGCCCAAGATCGTGAAGCTTCAGCCAATAATCGTGTTAATCACAAACGAGAAGGAATGCAGTTAACATGACCTAGAGTTTGCGATACTACTCCTATGCAAGATGATCGTTAACCGTAGGGATATTGTTGAGAGAGTGTTTGTAAATAGATGTTACGCTTTAATCCCTGATTTTGATTCGAGGAAGTATCAAGAAAAGAGATTTAAATGAGGATAAAACAATGGGACAACTCAAAACCTACAGCAGTGATTTAACCGATGGGGAATGGCAAATAATTGAGCCTTTGTTACCACCAGATAAACCCGTTGGACGCTTGCGGGAAGTGGATTTACGAGAAGTTGTGGATGCCATTTTTTACCGTGTCGAGAATGGGGTGAAATGGCGCAACCTGCCCGCTGATTTTCCAGCTTGGCAAACAGTGTATGGGTACTTTCGGCTGTGGGTGCGTTTGGGAGTGTGGGAATCGGTCAATCAAGCGTTAGTGCGGCAGGTGCGACGAGCAGCGGGTCGGGCAGAGGAACCGAGTTTAGGGATAATCGATAGCCAGTCGGTCAGACTGGGAGAAAAAGGGGGGAGGAGATTGGCGTTGATGGCTACAAGAAAATAAAAGGTCGAAAACGAACAGCGGTTGTAGATGTGTTGGGTTTAGTCCTCAAATGTCATGTTGGAGCTGCCAATCAAGCCGATGTTAAAGCAGCTCCTGGGGTCTTGTTCTGGGTTTTAGAGACCTATAGCCGGTTAGTAAAAATCTTGGCAGACCAAGGTTATCAAGGCGATTTAGGATCGTGGATTAAATAAAACCGGGGAAGAGAGACAAAGAAGTTAGACTGAAAAGAATCTATTTCTTGGCTGTGCTGTGATGCAACCATACTCGATTGAAGTCGAGCAACAGATGCAACGGTTTTACCATTCCTTATCAGAGAAGGATCGCCGCCGATATGCGGCGGTAGAAGCTCTGAAATTAGGTCGGGGTGGACTCAGCTGCTACATTGGTCAACTGCTGGAGTGTGATGATGAAGCAATGCAATTGGGGAAACGGGAGTTAGAGCAACAGGATGGGTTAACTGAGATCTTGCACCAGTTTCAACAAGGGGTTGCCAAAGAAGGAAAAATCTGAAAGAAAGGGCGTAATCAAAATTTAACTGAACGGTTATGGAAACCATTGTTCAACACGCCCAAGGATTAGTGTATAGCCTGC
>DVDV01000093.1 GCA_015296075.1 Leptolyngbyaceae cyanobacterium M33_DOE_097
GCAGGCTATACACTAATCCTTGGGCGTGTTGAACAATGGTTTCCATAACCGTTCAATTGAATTTTGATTACGCCCTTTCTTTCAGATTTTTCCTTCTTTGGCAACCCCTTACTGACACTGGTGCAAGATCTCAGTCACCCCGCAGTAAACCTAGCCCGAAGATTAAAATGACCAGACCCATAGTGATGATGGCAAGCCTGACACCGAGTTGGTCTAGCCGTTGCTGAAGTGGGGTTGGTTTGGGCTGTACCGTTTGAATGGCGGTGGCAATGTGCCCTAATTCCGTGTGGTTACCTGTTTCGGTAACGACTGCTAAGCCTCGGCCATAGGTAATGACAGTGCCCATGTAGGCCATATTGTGGCGATCAGCTAAAGGTAGCTCTCTGTCTGAAGCCTGTGCGCCATCTGGTTGGCTCAGGATGTCTGTGTTCTTGTCAATCGGTTCCGATTCTCCGGTCAGCGATGCTTCTTGAATCCGGAGGTTGAAACTTTCTAATAAGCGATAGTCGGCTGGCACCAAGTTTCCCGTTTCTAAGAGAACGATGTCACCTGGAACCAGTTGGCGAGCTGAAATTTCCTGGATGCGATCGTCACGACGCACTTTAACTGTGGATATTGCCAGCTTCTTAAGCGCAGCGATCGCCTGCCCGGCTTGATATTCTTGCCGCACTCCTAAAATGGCATTAAATGCAACAATCGCAAAAATGGCGATCGCATTCGTGTAATCGTGCAAAGCAATCGAGATCAGCGCAGCCACAATCAAAACTACGACCATAACAGCCGTCAGTTGCTTCCAAAGAATTTGCCAGAGACTTTCTCCTGGTTGCTCTGTCAGTTCATTAAAGCCATATTGTTTTAAACGGTGAGCGACTTCTGGTTGGCTCAATCCATGTTCAGCATTCGTGTCTAGTTGCTGTAATACCTCATTTGAGTCCAGTTGATACCAGATACTCATATCTCACCTCATTATCTCAAGCCCGATGGTATGGTAGTACGTAAAAAAGTTAGGATGGGGTGAGAGGGAGTTTGCCCGCCGCACCTCGTCCTAACCAATTCCAATAGGACTGTATTTAATCAAACAAGCCCTCTACAGATTGCCGGAAAGCAATTAGAGCGTGACTAGATTGCAGTGGCTTCAGATCTTCTAATAATTGATCGGATGTTTCTAAAGCAACAAGCGTTTTGATCTCAACATTAGTGTTATAGCCAGCCATGTCACTCATTCGTCTGCCATGACTACCCGCACCTTGCGCTGGAATGATGGTGTAACCGGATACTCCTAATTTTGTCAGTAGGCTGATGAGGCGGTCTTGCAATACAGATTCCCCAATGATGGTAACGAGAACACCAGATGCTAAAGAAGTAGACATAAAACCTCCAAGAACGAATGTAAGTGTGTCTAAAGTATTCAACAAAGCCGTTGTGATCTAGAACCTGAAGCTAGAAAGTTCGATGAGTTAGGCTTGCAATGTTTTTGTACCCTATCAGCATGAATTCTTTTATTAGTTGCTTCATACTGGCTGGATGCGCGATCGCCCAGATATTGAGACTGAGGCAAACACAAGCTAAGGTAAACAAAATGTAGGTAGGAGGCATGACCACTCCAATACTAAACCAGGTAAAATCATGCAGTAACAGAGTCAAAGCGAAAAAGGTCGCAGCGATCGCTGACAAATACACCTGACTTAAGGGACGAAGCTGGATTGCAAGTGATACAGTCCCCAGGGTGAATAGCAGATTTGCTGGCACCAAAAAAGCACAAATTACACCGCAGTGATTTCGTGAAAAATCAAACAAAAAGTTCATACTCAACATCATGCTAGACCTTAAAAATTTCTAAAACAGGGAGTCTGTCAATTGACACATCTAATTTGTACTTGAATCCTAGTTTCAAAAATACTTTGGCTAATAAACCCAAAATAATAAGAAACCACCTGTAGATATGTTTAAAGGTGGTCTTAGAATGTCTTCAGAGCCTTAAAAAGCTAAATAAATAAATCATACTCAGCTAGTTTGAAGTACCAAATAGACCATCAATAGTTCCATCATGTCTTTTGGCATCTTTCTTTTGCTTCTTCACTCGATTAGATTCCGCTTTTGGCTTTTTGGCTTCTCTGTTCCCTTTTTGTTGCTTAGACATTAGGCCTCCTCAATTATTTTTCGAGACATCTTTGATTAGTAGTCTATAGAACTGTTGAGCAACAGTCTTGCTAATCAATGCTAGTGACTGATTCAGCACCCAGATAATTCGCTGATTCTAAGTAATCATTATGTGTTCTGCCATCTGGCATTTTTGCTCCCCTCAAATTTGCTCCCTTCAAGTTTGCACCTTTTAAGGTTGCCCAATTGAAATTAGCATTACCTAAATCTGACTTGCTGAGGTCTGCTCCTGTCAGATCGGCTCCGGTAAAGTCAGCTCTATTTAAATCTACACAAATTAAAGATAGACCTTTCAAATCTTGCAATCTGAAATCTCTTTTTCCATCTGAATATCGTCTTAGAACTTCATTGGCATCCATATTGGTTGCCTCGCAACGTGTAGCGTTGTCGCTGGTATATATCTCTATTCTAGTCTGCAATGTATAGGTTTAACCGTTTTCCAACTCAAATGCTGAACCCCATACATTCTTTTAGTTAAAGTTAACAGTCCAAATTAGGTAGCGAGTGCAACATCTGCGACATCTCGGCTACAGGCGATCGCAATTCGATTTCCCTGGGGTTCAGATTGGGTCACGTCAAAGGTATGCCAGCGCTCTCCGACAAACACTTCAAACCAGGAATGGAGATCCCATCGGCTCCAATTAATACAATTATCCAACGATCATGCGAGCCGGAATAGTCAGGTTACGATACAGAGACAGTCCTAAATGGACAAAATCATGACATACGCCCACACACGTCTTTTCTGTTTCAATGGCTGAAGTCGAAGCATTGCTCGTTTCGTAGCGATACTCAACATGAGTGTGAATCCAGTTACAAATAGCTGGAGGCATGGCTTTGCTAGCGCCCGTTCAAGGAATTGTCGCAGTTATTCAATTCTTATTCCTTAGTAAATCTGACTGGCAGTACCGACTGGTAAGAGAAATTGCAGGACATAGTCTGGTAGATCCTGCGCAGGAACAAGAGCCGCTCCTGGTTGAATACCAATCTTGTCAGATGTTTCAACGATCGCAGTAGTATTGACCTGAAATAAGCCTTGAGGGGTGATCAGGTGCTGGCATAAACATAACTAATGACTCAAAGAATCAGGTATGAACCATCCCATTAGGCATCTTAGCCCCACTGAGTCCTGCCCGATCAATTTTGGCTCCCTCAAGATCTGCTCCCGTCAAATCTGCCTGGTCTAAATAAGCTCCATCTAAATCTGTGCTACTGAGATCAGCGCCTCTTAAATTCGCTCCACATAAATCGGCTCCCCGTAAGTCAGCACCACTCAAAACAGCTTGGCTGAGGTTGGCTTTCCTTAAGTCGGCTCCGCCTAAATTAGCACCACTCAAATCGGCACCACTCAGGTCGGCATAAGTTAAATCTGCACCACTTAGATAAGCACCACTCAGATCAGCATGGGATAAGCAAGCTTGAATCATTTCTGCATCGGCTAAATTTGCTTGATTTAACTTTGCTTGATTGAGATGAGCCTCTGTTAGATTGACTCCACGTAGATCGGCTCCAATTAATTCCGCACCGATTAACTCTACTCCAATCAGCTTTGCATTCATCAAGCAAACTTGAACTAGACTAACATGGCTAAAGTCTCGGTGCCCTGTTGCGTAAAGATTCAAAATTTCTTGAGCATCCATATTTTTGACCTTAAGATAGATTGAGCAAGTACAGCACTATGCAATCTGACCAACACCATTGATACTTAACTAACGAGAACAGTGGTCAGAAGCAGCGTGACAACAAAGAAGAAAGCTGCTGCTCCCAAAACAAGATACTGCCGCTGTTGCCGGGGTGAAGGATAGTTGGATAGGTATATATCTGGCTCAATGGCAAAATTATTGACTAGCCCTTCGTCATCGATCGTGTAGCCAATTGCAAAAGGAATATCAACTGATTGAGCCTCTTCGCGGCGGATATTGGCTTGAACTTCAGCTGGGATCAGTTCAGTGCCATCGCTGTAGTGGTTTTTAGCTTGGTTGAGGGTTTTCCCTTGGGTTTTGGTGTAGCTCATGGGATGCCTCAGCAGACTTTATACCTATGATTATAGTTTATCTAAAAAAACAAGTGGTTGTTAAATAAAATATATATCTCCAAAACACACTGAAGATTCCTCAAAGCATTACATCCTGTGAGTTGTTCTACTAAAAAATAAGTTAATTGAAGAAATAAAACTTAAAGAACGAAAGATAGTCATTTAGATTAAATAGTCTTATACCAGTTCAGTTCTTTTTGAGTCATTTACCAGATAATTTTCTAATTGCTTTTCAATTTCATTTCGTACAATTTGTCGATAATCTACAAAATGTTCTAAGTGCGCACAATTAGTCAGATAATGTTCAAATACACCTGGGTTGCAGCGCACAATTGAGATTAACTGCTGCCAAAATTGCCAGCGGGTATTGCGCCTCAGCCCTTGTCGCCAACAAATGACGAATAGTGCCTGCAAATCCGCTAATTCTGGTAGTTTGATTTTTTGCTTGTGTTGCTGCGGCCTCATATTGATGAAATGGCGGTAGACCCGTGCTAAATAGCGATCGGGTTCATACAACTCCCAAAAACATTGGATGTATTCCTGGACAATTTCTTCTAAGGGGCGAGTTGGAATAAAATTAATCAACGTCGTCTGATGGATATTGGCTTCATTCACCGTTTCTAATAAACGTCCTTCTTTTCGCAAACGCTGCGATAATGCCGTGTTGGGCAAGGCTTGCAACATGCTGAATAGAGCTTGGGGAATAGCAGTGGCTTCAACAAAATCAATGATGCGATCGCCTGCGCCTGATTTTTCACCATCAAAACCAATGATGAACCCTGCCATTACCCGTAATCCTGACTGGTTGATCGTTTGAACAGCTTCTACCAGAGAATTACGGGTATTTTGAAACTTTTGCGTCAATGACAGACTATCGGTATCAGGGGTTTCAATGCCCAAAAAGACAGCCGTAAAATTGGCAGCAATCATCAAATCCAATAATTCTTGATCTTCTGCTAGATCGACAGAAGCTTCGGTTGAGAGGCTGAAGGGATAACCCCGTTCTGCCATCCAGGGGATGAGTTCTCGCAACAGCAGCTTGGCGTTTCGTTTGTTTCCAATGAAATTATCATCGACGACAAAGATCGATCGCCGCCAGCCTAGGTCGTACAGCGCTTGTAACTCTGCTAATAGCTGAGCCGGAGTTTTCGTGCGTGGCTTGCGTCCGTACAGCACAATAATGTCGCAGAATTCACATTGGTACGGGCAACCACGTGAGAACTGCACCGACATATCGCTGTAAGCCTTTAGATTCAGCAGGTCAAATCGTGGAATGGGTGTGGTGGTGACATCTGGTTTCTCTCCATTCGCTCGAAATATCCCTGAAGTGTCGCCTCGCTCTAATGCTTCTACCAGTAACGGTAAGGTGATCTCGCCTTCATCCAACACCAAAAAATCAGCTCCGGCTGTCTGAGCAGCTTCAGGCACAGACGTGACATAGGGACCTCCAACCGCAACCCGCTTGCCTCGTTGTTTTGCCTTATCAATCAAATACAGCATGTCATCTTTCTGGACAATCATGCTAGAAATGATCACCAAATCTGCCCAATACCAATCTGCTTCACTTTCATACCCAACATTGCGATCGACTAATCGGAATTCCCAAGTCTGAGGTAGGATAGCCGCTACAGTGATGAGACTGAGCGGGGGAAGCGTCACTTTGCGTCCAATTAATTCCAGAGCTTTGTCAAAAGACCAGAAGGATTTAGGAAAGAGGGGATAAAGTAATAAAACTCGCATAATACCTACTCAATGGGTTCACTCATTGTGAGCGTTATGTGCATTTAATCTGGCTGCGATCGCCTCTAAAATGGCTTCCTCCGCTTCCTCAATGGCTGCCATCGCGACAGCAACACCCCGAACTGCATATTCTTCAGCTAGATCTGCACGGCGGTTGAGATCCTCAAGTTCCCGATTTGTTTTCCAGTTGTCAATTTTTGACAGGATTTCAGACTGCTTTTCCTCGGCTTGCTTTTTCAGTTCCAGTCTGTAGGTATTGAAATCCTGCCGCTTTGTTTCCAGCTTTGCTTTAACCGCTTTGAGTTTAGATTCAACTACTGCCTGACTTTCTTGAGACGCTGACTCGATCGTCAGCTTGACAGCGGATAGGAGATCGTCAATATCATTTAACTGATTTCGAAGGTTGTTAGTGAAATTGTCAATTCGTTCACTCATCATGCTGCTCCTAAACTGGGTATACCGGGAGTGTGTGAAATTATGTTGATGCAGAGGTCTGAATCGGATGACTTTCCTCTGTAAGAATTCTCACATCGGTAGAGATGGGCGGATTCAAGCGAAGACCCTGCTTTAGAAGCATAAGTCCGTCCTTGGTGAGATAACTGAGATCTTGCAGCATTCTCAATAAGCCGATTCTAAGCGAGGTTTGAGGTCAATATCGAACCCAAAATGAGCCGCAATATCAGCGTGAGATTGGATGCGTTTGAGTAACTGAAACCAGATAATCGAAGGGAACAA
>DVDV01000383.1 GCA_015296075.1 Leptolyngbyaceae cyanobacterium M33_DOE_097
GCAGGCTATACACTAATCCTTGGGCGTGTTGAACAATGGTTTCCATAACCGTTCAATTGAATTTTGATTACGCCCTTTCTTTCAGATTTTTCCTTCTTTGGCAACCCCTTACTGACACTGGTGCAAGATCTCAGTCACCCCATCGGGCGTACTGAGGTCAGACCCGATGAACAGGTCAGGCGATCGCAGGTTTTCGGGCATTGAACGAGCGGTCGTTATGACCGTTGCACCAGTTTGCCTCAGTCGTGTAGCGATCGCTTCACCGATGCCTTTTGTCCCGCCTGTTACCAAAACTCTTTTGCCGAGTAGTTCAGTGGAATCAATTCGTATGTCTGTATCTGTGTTCATGTTGAATGTGTTTGTAGTTGTGCTCATGTTGCGATTATCAAGCAGTGGTAACAGGCTGAAAATACTGATAATGAAGTCCAAAGGAGATAAAATTATCCCTATGACAATTTGATACAGTGAGTTTTGTTAGAGGATGTGTGAGAAGTATCAAATTTTACTCATGTGTTAGTACCTTAGGTAACCCTTCAGCCTTGCTAGGGGATTCCCAAAGTTTGGCAGTTCCGGGAGTCTAAGGAAAAATCTCTTCAACGTGAACAGATTGTGTGTTCGTGCCAAGATCTAGATCAGATGTTTCACGTGTTAGCCCACCAGAAGCAGGGTCGGATGGAGGAGGGACATTTGTGTGCAGACCCAGTGCATACGCTGATCTCGATTCCTCCCAAGTCTTCGGTGGGTTACGTAGTAGGTGACCTCTAAGGCAAGAGTGCGATGGCGATCGTGCGAACTTACCACGGCAAGCGACGGAAGTTTATCAAGCAGCACTTTTGGGCAAGGGAGTACTATGTCTCGACGGTGGGACGCGATAAAGCAATTGTGCGGCAGTGTATTCAGCAAGAGGCAGAGGATCGACACCTTGAACAACTTCGATATCTTAAGCCTTCGGCTTTGACGGAGGTTGATAGCTCTTTCGGTAGCAAGTTCCTCAGGAGAAATCGAATAACGCTTTCCTGATTTTGCTACCTTGCTTCCCTTTTAGAATGGATAGAGTCGAGCTTAGGATGTGGTGATGATGTACAAAAGAAAAATTCCCATAGAACTGAATTGCGGGCTCGATCTCGTCAGGGAAGTCTTGTACGGTAAATGGAAAATCCACCTCATCTATTTTATTTCGCAAGGCATTAAGCGCCCCGGCGACTTACAAAGAAAGATTCCGGGAGTGACCCGTAGGGTGTTGCACGTGCAGTTGAATCAACTGGAAGGACACGGGCTGATTTCCAAAAAGATTTACGCCGAGTTGCCCCCCAAGGTTGAATACACATTAACCGAGTTTGGAGAAACTGTACTGCCGGTGATCGAAGCGTTGGGAAAATGGGGTGACGATCATCAAGAGCATTTGCGCCGGGTGATTGCTCAATCTCAGGCAGACTACTCAAAGATGCTTGTGCTAGACGGCGACGAGTGCTAGACCTTGAAACAGGTAAGCCATCTTATAATGTGCTAAATAAGGAAGCTAAGGTGAATTGAAAGCCGCGCCGAACAACTCATTTAACCCGACCCTCGCCAGCAGGGCTTTCATCATCAAATTGGCTGGTTTCTGCTATCTTGTGTGTGGCATGCTGGCTTCGGTCGGTTGATTCGGGCGTTAGCCTGCTATCGCAACAGTGCTACTGAGTGGTTGAGAAGCTGAAGACCTCGGTGTTTCAACGTTATCTATGGGGGGGCGATCGCCCCCCAAGCGAGAGGGTCAGTTCATCAAGGCGATCGCCCCAGTGCCAAGTCCCAGAGCGTTATCATCTCAATGTCAGGTTGAGTTCATCCGCAATTTGGGTCAGAGTTCAATGTCCCAGGAGGTGTCAGGGGGCGATCGCCATTGCGTTGTTGCTTTCCGAACCGTGCTTTGAGGTTGTCTGTGGGAGTGCGATCGCCCCCCAGTGAGAGGTTAAGCTCATCGAGGTTTTACTCTCAGTTCAGCGTCCCAAGCGGTTGTTTGTGGGAAGCGAAACGTTGAGTTTACTCCTCAAATTCAGTCTCGTCCCCCCATAATTCAAATGCAGCGGATGGACGAAAGTGCCTTGTGAGTCCGAGAGATAACTGCCACCGCTGATTTGAGGCGCTGGGCGGCAGTTTTCATATCGCTTGTGTTGCTGCGTTAGAAACTATTGTTAAAAGCATTGTTCAAGGAGAACAATCTGTATGTCCGAGTTCGACCCCGAAGTAACGCTGCGCGAGATTACTAAGGAAAACTGGCGTGCTATCGTCCGCTTAAAAGTAGCCCCACACCAAGAGCAGTTCGTGGCATCCAACGCCGCGTCTATCGTAGAAGCCCATTTCAACCCAGAGGTCGCTTGGTTCCGCGCAATCTACGCTGGTGATGTGCCAGTCGGTTTTTTGATGTTGGAAGACAACGTAGCTCAGCAAGAGTACTTTCTGTGGCGCTTTATGATCGCTGAGCAATACCAGGGGCGTGGGTACGGGCGAAAGGCGCTGGAGTTGTTCTTCGCGCACGTCAAGACACGCCCTGGCGCGGATGCGGTTGAAACAAGTTGCGTGCCAGCCAAAGGTGGTCCTGGCCCATTCTACGAGAAGATGGGTTTTGTTTACACCGGAAAGGAAGAGAACGGCGAACTTGTTATGCGACGTAGATTGTGATCTAGAAATGGTAGATTGGTGGCGATCCGCCCAACAATTCAAATGCAGGCGGTCGGTTGAAAGCTGCTGGTGCTGAGTTCGAGGTTGCCTGCCGCCACTGATTTGAGTCGTTAGGCAAAATTAAACTTAAGGAAGAAGTGTCAAATTGTGACTGAAAAGGGAAGCGAAAAAAGAGTTGTACTTGTGACGGGTTCGACATCGGGAATTGGGATGGCGATCGCGAAGCAACTTGCTGAAGACGGATTTATCGTTGCTTTTCATTCCAGGTCTTCAGTGTTAGCCGGACAATCATTAGCAGAAGCTCATCCTGGGGCATCTTATTTTCAAGCTGATCTGTCTGATCAAAACCAAGCTCGTGATTTGGTTGCTAATGTTTTATCGCATCACGGACGGCTAGACGTGTTGGTCAATAATGCAGGGATTAGCGCGACAATTCCACATACATCTCTCAAAGAAGCGACACCAGAAATTTGGCGAGACCTGTATGAAGTCAACGTCATTGCACCCTGGACACTCATTTCAGAAGCTGAAAATGCGCTACGTCAGTCATCCAGTCGTGAATGTCCTAGCTGTATTCTTAATATTAGTTCTCATGCTGGGATTCGCCCCAAAGGAGCCTCAATTCCATACTCTGCAAGTAAAGCGGCTCTAAATCACATGACGAAGCTGCTTGCATTGAGTCTTGCACCACAAATTCGTGTGAATGCGATCGCACCAGGTTTAGTAGAAACTCCGATGAGCAAAAATTGGACAGCAGCCCGAAAGCTATGGGAAGAACGATCTCCAATGGGGCGAGGCGCACAACCTCAGGAGATCGCGCAGGTGGCTTCGATGTTGATTTCGAGCCACTATTTGACAGGAGAGATTTTAATTTCAGATGGAGGGCTGAATCTCACTTAATAACTACGCTTCATGCCTAACAGTCCGGCTGCACACAGACCGTATAAAATTTGTTGTTAAGTCCAAGAGCTTACTGGCGGCGAGTGAGGCAGAACGTTATGCCGCTCAGTCCTCAGTGGGGACAGCCGCCGCAAGCTTATCTGTTAGTGTTCTGAACTAAAACAACGCGAGGTCATTGACAAAGGAGCATTGTGAGGTTTTTGGTGGGGCGATCACCAAGATGATATGAGCGGGCATACTAAAATAGTGCGGTTTTACCAGCGACTTTCCAAGGTTAATTAGGTATATGCGAAAGCTAGTTTTCTCAGATACAGAAACGTTTTATCGTGAGCTAAAAACAGCCTTGGAGCAAGGTGAGCAAATTGAAGTTATTACTGATTACAAACGATATTCGGACCTTCCAGAGAAGTTAAAAACAATTTTTGAGTTACATAAGAATAAATCAGGTGAATGGGTCAATGTAGCTACAGGCGCGTTCATTCCCTTGTCCGCTTCGGTCACTACAATAAATTATTCCATCCTCTATATTCTTGCGGGTGCAGGGGTGGGTGCGCTTTTTGGAACTATAGTCGGTGGTCCCGTTGGAGCAGCAGTTGGCGGTGGTATTGGAGCCATAGTTGGAGCTGTTGCTGTAGCGACAGCAAGCGGAAAGCATCACGTAGATATAGAAATTGACGCTAGTGGTAAACTCCGGCTTAAGATTAGTCCAATTCGCTAATGACACGGCACAATAACCCTGCTGCATCAGAGCGATTTCAAAGTTTTGCTATGGTATAAAGGGTATCTGCACCCGATGAGTAGGATCGTTATGCCATAAGTCTTTGATTGGGGTGAGAGCAAGTATCTGGCTAACTGTACTAATACTGTACATAAGTTTACTGTATATACGCTATGAGCTTTTGTTGGTTGGCAAGAACAAGAATTCAGTTAAAACATAATCAATATTTTTACTCTTGGCAGTCTGACTCACCATCATCAACAAATCGTAATTTCATTAAAAGTGTATTAGAAAAAGCTATTCAATTGCTGAAGAAAGGAAGTGAAGATATACAAGTTGAGTTGCGTGTAGATACTGCTACAGATGCGCTACCCGGTTCTCCAGATATTGCTGCTTCTATCTTCGAGAAGATATCAAATAGTCAAATATCTCTCTGTGATGTCACGATTATCAACTCTCCGTCCACAGTTGGAAAAAATAATAAGGTTTTTAACCAAGAAAATTGTGAGACAAATCCCTAATCCTAATGTTTTGGTTGAGTTGGGTTTTGCTGTTAGTTGCTCAGATTTGCACAAATTTGGTTACCTCGGTTAATTGCTTGGGGCGCGGAAGTGCAGAGAGCGATCACTCTATAATCTTGATTTACTCAACTTTGATACCAAACCACATACAAAAGAATCTTTGATGTTCTGCCCTAGATACTCATCAACGATAAGTTTTCCTTAAATTTGCTCGATTTCAAGATCCGGACATACAGAAGGATCATTTGAGGGTGATACATTAACTAATGGCTATTTCCTAATGTAGAATTGGCTGAGCACCCGTACTGCTCGACCTGTGAAAATCAACCGCCATGACCAAGCCAAGATCCTCTCGCCACAGGAGATCGCTTGGTTATTTGATGGCAAGGTGGGGTTTGTTTCAGATCTGAAGCTACTGCGGTTGCTAGTTTGGGTTGGAAAAAGGGAAGGAATGGAGGCGATCGCCTCCCTGTCGTTGCTCTCTTATACAGAGGGGTTGCCCACGGAGCGAGATCGAGCATTGTTTGGCATCTGCCTCTACACGACTGCGCGGGTCAATGAGGCATGTTCGCTGCATACCGCTGATGTGTATGGGGTCGATGGGCGGGTGCGCGATCGCATTACCTTCCGCCGAGCCACGACGAAGGGGAAGCAGGAGACGCGATCTGTTCCGGTATCGCCGGAGTTGAGGCAATTGCTGGAAGGGTATCGAAGCGCTCGTCCTTACTTGTTCCCAGGACGATGGGGGCGAGGGCACATTTGCCCAGAATCTGCCGATGCCATTTTACGGGCAGCCTTTAAGCGGTTGGGGATTGAGGGAGCTAGCACTCACAGTTTCCGTCGAACAGCAATCACTTGGATGCACAACGAAAGAGTGCCAATTAAACATATTCAGTCAATATCTGGACACAAGAGCCTATCGGCATTGCAGCGGTATATCGATGTGACGGAAAAGGATAAGGAGGTGGCGATCTCAACATTGAGTTTTCGATTGTAATGCTTTGCGCTTCTCTCCAAGAATCTAGTCATGGAACTAACACAAAGTAAATTATATAAAATTAGTTTAGCAACATGCTCTTTTCTTATTTCGATTTGCGAAGAAAAAGATACTCTAAATCAAGCCTCGGTTATTATTTTATCAGTATAAGTGCTTAATTCCCTGGCACAAAATCTAGATAAAAGTAAGCCTTAGTTGCCTTCTCTGCATAGATAATAAAGGCCAGGTTGCTTTTTGGAAGATAACTCAGAAAATTAGATGGATACTTTGTTTTAGATTCTTCTGAAAACTGTTTCCGCTCTATAAAAGATTTACTTTGGACATTCACATTTAGTGAAGTCTGAGGAGGTTTCTATGGTCCGTACACTTTTTAAGCCTACAAATGAAATTTTCACTAAAGAGGATACCTCATTAGATAAAAAGCCTTCAATTTATGCTTTTCTACCTCAAGTAAAAACTTTATCGCTTGTCAATTCTTATGTCTTGGTAAATTATGAGAGTGGTAGCTGGGTCGCTCTCGATAAAGAGGAATATCAAGAATTGAAAACGAATAAGGAGAAATTACAAGGCTTAAAGGGAGAACTCCTTTATCGGATGGGAATTTGCTCTCGCAATGGTGAGCAAAAAGAGTTTGACTGTCATAGTGAATATACAGAGCAATTGTATTTTTTTGAATTTGCAGTTAGTGCAGGATGCAATTTATCATGTAAATACTGCTTTGCTGACGCTCAACCTTTTAATTCAAAAGCCAATGCAACCAAAGATATAGCAGAATTATTTATTGATAGAATTGCAGAGCACCGAATTAAAACTCGGACTTCAATACCTTATATTATTGAGTTCACTGGTGGTGAACCCTTACTAAATTTTAAAATTATTCAACATACAATAGAGTATGCAGAATCAACCTATGGTAGTTCTTTAGATGTACAGTTCTGCTTACAATCAAATGCCACTTTGCTATCTAACAAAATTATTAAGTATTTGAAAGACCATAAAGTTGGCGTTGGTTTAAGCTGTGATGGGTTTGAGGCAATACAAAATAAGCAGCGACCATTTTTAGGAGGTTATCCTAGCCATCAAGTGGTCGAAGATAGAATTAAAAAGCTTCATGATTTATACCCCGAAAATCGTGGCGGCGTGATTACCGTTATTACAGAAGAAGGCGTAAATTATATGCCTGAAATTGCTCTTTATTTATACTTAAACGGCTTTCACGAGTTGGTTTTTAGGCCTATGCAAGAAGTAGGCAGAGGTGCTGAAAATTGTCGTACAGCTCCATTATCTGAGCTGTATGTTCAGGGATTATTTAACACACTTAACTCAGTAATTACTCCAATTTATAAAGAAAAAGAAGAATTAATTGCAGAGCGATATATTTCACTAACCTTTCAGCATTTATTACATCCTTACAGAGCTTTTATGTGTGAGAGAACTCCCTGTGGAGGTGGAAGAAATATTTGCTTGGTTCAGCCTAATGGAAATGTTTACTCCTGTAATCAATCAGTTGGTGATGATAGATTTTTGTTGGGAAACTTGAAACAAGTCTCCTTCAACGAGATGTTACAGAGCAGCGCTGGAATTGCTTTATCTTCTAGAACTTTAGACAAGATTGAAGAGTGCCGAAATTGTACATTTAGAAGTTGGTGTGGTTCACCATGCCCTCTAGCTGTAGCAAGGGGTAGTGAAAATATTATGTCAAAATCTAGTGAATGTAATGTTCTTAAACCACGTTATACAAGAGCTTTATCTGGATTATTAGAAGATGAGTTTGATTTAGAGGTAGTGGGGAAATTAGCAGGATTTCAAAGTCCTGTTCAATGGTTTGTATTTTAGTTTTAGGAGGCTTTTAGTATGCCAGAAATTTCCTCTGAAGAATTGCGTAATGAGTTAACAGCTCTGAGAGCTGATGTTGGCAAGATCACTGCGGCACAGCTCAACCAAATTAACCCTAGAGCAGATTCTGAGTGGTCGGCGCATGGCAATTGGAAGAGTACGTCAGCTTCATTGCCAGGTGACTTTGAAGTTAGATCTGCTCTAAAGTTAGCAGAGGGCGTAGAAGTGCGCCCAGAACTACAGCAACTTATGAGCGATGCTTCTAGTACTCGTCTTCAATCAGTTGCTGGTAATCTTAGCAGAATAATGACTGGAGGATGAACTACTGATTGGTTAATAGTAAGGTGGGTTAGGCTTTAGTTAACCCACCTTATTGTTAATGTCAGTGACCTAAAAACCTCAAAGTATCACATCATTCAGAGGCTAACCTTTGAGAGAACAGCGTTATCTGTAGCAGATAATTCAGACTGTTTTAGAGTTACTGCCAAGAACGAATAATTTTTTCACTATTGAACTTCTACCGATCTCTAAATTCCTGTTTCAGGTGTCTTTGCAATTCAGTAGTGATGAATCCCAATAGCCATTCTCAGCAAAGTTAGCTTGATCCAAATCTTGTAATTCTTTAGTAATTAACAAGTCTTGTAGGATTTAAGGGGATAAGTTTCCCGTTTCCTGTCACCCCTAACCACATTTATTACTGACGTTCAGTCCCTTCGGGTCGATTCCCAACAGATTGCTGTGTCCGAAGGGTTCTGTTGAGCGGAATTGAGCCACGAAGTGTGCGAGTGAAGTGAAGTGGTAGTGGTCTCTAAAAAGGTGATGAGTACTTGAAAGGCAAACTTTACAAGAGTTCTGGTCATCTCTTAACAAACAGCCCAAAATGTATGTCCAGTAGTGATTCCAGGAACTTGTCACCCGTTAACAGTCTAGCACCGAGGACGATGCGAAGCAGTTCCCCTTTATTATTAAGTACAATTACTTATTGTTTGAATGTGTTGTCAAATAGAAAAAGATAGAATGACCTGAAATAAAATAGATTTGGGTTAAATTTTTAAAGATATTGGAATCTCAAACATTATGTTAGTAGTCAAAAGTAAAAGAGCAAAAAGCTCTGCTTCTCTACTATGTTCTATCCTGCAAACTGAAATGAGAAATTTTCAAAGAAGATTAGATAGTTGAAATACATTAGGTTTCCGCTCTAATTGTGACGTGCGTTTGTTTTTTATTTTCCACAACATAGAGGAGAATTATGGACGCTATAAAAGCATCGTTTGAAGAATACACAAAAGTTCGTCGTATTTTAGCAGGAATTGCAATTGCTAACGATAAAATTGATGATGAAGAACGTAAGATTATTGTGTCTAGCATTGGAGAGGCATCTAGTCTGACTGAAGAACAGCTAAAAGTTTTAATTGGTGATGTGACTTCTAAGCCAGATGTTATGAGCCTAGCTTCCGAAATTACACAACCTATCTTTCTAAAGCAGCTTATGGTTGATCTTATAGCATTTGCTCTTATGAAAAATGATTGGTATGAAAGCGAGGTGAATGCTTTAAAGTATGCAATTTCGGGCATGAAAATCTCAGATGAGAATCGTGGTCGATTGGTAGATGCAATTGAATTATTACGCAACATTAGCTCAACCTTGTAAATAAGTAATTACTGAATGAATAGTGACTCATTGCCTAGCATTTACTTTTTTGAGCCAAAAACCATTGATGCGAAATAGTAATTTATTTCCACACTTTTAGTAGAGCTTCTACAAGAGGATTTTTATTGGCTTTTGTGTTAACCCTTACAAAAGCATTGGTTAGCGTGAATTAGAGAGTGGAGTGATTGCGTAGTAAAGATTTACCTGTGTCTTATTCAATCAACTGTTGCAGCAATTGCTCTCAGAAATAACTTTAGGAGTTTGATCCCTTAAAGGAGATTGAATAGAATGTTGGAAAAAAATTCTATTGGCTTAGCAGATCTAATTGCGAAAGTCAAAAATGAGTTGATTTATGTTGATCTAGAACAAGAGAAAGAAGCACCTGTCTTTTGGGTAAATTCTGTTGAGCTAGAATTGCAAGTCACTGTAAAACGAGAAGGTAAAGGTGGGATTAAGGTCTATGTGGTAGAAGCAGGTGCTGGTATCAGTCGTGATGATGTGCAGAAGATCAAAGTCAGCATGACCCCGCTACTTACCCGTGAGGAGATACGGAAGCTTTACCAGGAAAAATTTCCAGAGAAAGTTCGTGAGGTCTTTGGCAAAAGCTTGGACATGATGAAAGGTAATACTGATAACCTGGATGCGGGGCTACCTCAAGATGAATAATGTGAGTGGGGGGTAGCCCAATGAAATTGAAACTGTGGGAATACACATCTAATTCTCTGATTATCTTCTGTGTTGCAGGAAATCTAGATGGAACTGCTGCAAATCGAATTTACTCCTTTTGAGGAAAGTCGGTTGCATTTTAGTGCAAAAGTCAAGAACCTCACGCGAGGAGGTGAAGGTTGCTTGCCAAAGGCACCCTTGCCCTTTGTTGACTTCCATCAGCAACCACCAAAGAACTGGCGACATACCCTGTTAAAGATTCTAGAATCTGACCACTTTGACCTGGTTGGCTGACAGAACTAAGAAGGTGGAATGCGGCTGAGGACGGTGAATTCGCGCCTAAAGGAATCTTCTTGCTGTCGCTTGGAGGCCATGGCAGGTTGAGGGTCAGGCAGACTCGATAAGAACTGAAAAACTTGA